>CALWYG010000105.1 GCA_944385695.1 uncultured Oscillospiraceae bacterium
CTTCATCGACATCAACATGGGCTGCCCGGTACCCAAGGTGGCCAACTCCGGGGACGGCTCCGGCCTGATGCGCAATCCCGATCTGGCCGTCAAGGTGGCCCAGGCGGTGATCCGGGGAGCGAAGTGCCCTGTGACAGTGAAGTTCCGTCTGGGCTGGGACAAGGGCTCCATCAACTGCGTGGAGTTTGCCAAGGCCATGGAGGAGGCCGGCGTGGCCGCCGTGGCGGTCCATGGACGGACCCGGGTACAGATGTATGCGGGCACCGCAAATTTGGACTGGATCCGGGAGGTCAAAAAGGCAGTCAAAATTCCCGTCATTGCCAACGGAGATGTGTTTAAAGGCACCGATGCCCCCCGTATTTTAAAGTATACCGGGGCAGATATTGCCATGATTGGCCGGGGCGTGTTTGGAAACCCCTGGAGGTTTGTCCAGTGCAAGGCCGCCTTGGAGGGCCGGCCTATCCCAGAGATGCCACCCCTCAGCCAGCGCTGCGACACGGCGGTACGGCAGTTTGAGATGGCGGCGGCCAACAAGGGAGAGAAGATTGCCTGCCTGGAGGCCAGGAAACAGTATGCCTGGTATCTGAAAGGTGTGCCTCACGCAGGATATTATAAGGAACAGATTGTAAAGATCACCACTCTGGAGGATGTGTACCGCATTACAGCGGGGATCAAGCGGGATCTTTGCTGAATCAGGAGATAGAAATTTAGGGGGTGAGCCCGGTGAGCGACCAAGACCTGGTGGCGCGGGCCAGAGCAGGGGACCAGGAGGCCTTTGCCCGCCTGGCGGAAGAAAATCAGAATAGGGTCTACTCCCTGGCCCTGCGGTTGGTAGGAGACCGGGAGGAGGCGGCGGATCTGGCTCAGGAGGCGTTCCTGAAGGCCTGGCAGGGGCTGAAATCCTTTCAGGGGGAGAGCAGCTTTGCCACCTGGATTTACCGCCTGACCACAAATGTTTGTATAGACTACCTGCGCCGGCAAAAGCGGCGGCAGGGCGTGGAGACGGCGGTGTCTCTGGATGATGAGGACAGCGGCTGGGCCGAGCCGGCGGACTGGGACCAGGACCCCCAGCGAAAGCTGGAGCAGTCGGAGCGGGGCCGCGCCCTGGCCCGGGCCATGGAACAGCTGCCGGACCATCAACGCCGTGCCCTGGTGCTGCGGGAAATTTCCGGTCTCAGTTACCAGGAGATTGGCCAGGCGCTGGAGCTGGATTTGGGGACGGTTAAATCCCGCATTGCCCGGGCCCGGCTGGCGCTTAGAAAAATTTTGCTTTTGGACGGGAACTTTTCGGAAGCCGCGCCGTCTAACCCTACGAATGAGAAGAAATAGGAGGTGAAGCCCATGGTTTGTCAGCGCTACTATGAACTGATTTCCCAGCGTCTGGACGGTGAATTGTCAGAGGATGAGCAGCAGGAGCTGGAGTCTCATCTGGCGGTTTGTCCCAGTTGCCGGGCTCTGGCCCAGCAGCTGTCCGGGCTTCACGAGGATTTCTCCGATCTGGAGGAGGTTCCGGCTCCCGAGGGGTTTGCACAGGGGGTCATGGACCGGATCCGGATGGAGGAGACAAAAAAGGTGATCCCGCTGTTCCGCCGGCCCCAGTTCAAAGCGGCGGCAGGTTTGGCCGCCTGTCTGGTGCTGTGTGCCGGTCTCTATGGAGCCGGCCAGCTGGATTTGCCCGGTCAGAATGTGACGGCCCAGTCTGGGGGCACAGCGGCAGCGAGCCAGCCGCAGGATGCCCTGCCTCAGTATAAGGGAAGCGAGGAAACGATTTCCGCTGACTCTGAGGCGGAACCGGCTGTGCCCGAATTATCCGGCTACTCTTTTGCGGAGGCAGAGGAAGGTACCGGCGATTCTACCACGTCCGAAATCCCTGTTCCCAGAGTTTACGGAAGCGACAGCCCCTCCTGGCTGTATTCAGAAGCGGAAAACAGCCTTCCCCAGCAGCCGAAGGAGGAAGAACATGCAGATCGTATCCAGCTGCCCGAAGATGTGACCGACGGCCAGCCAGTGCAGAACGATCAGGGCGATGAGCTTCCGGAGGCGGCTGAAAATGCCCCGGGTTCCACCACGGAAGTGACCGGAGTCAATGTGGGTCAGGAAAACGAAGTACGGTCTTTCCAGAATGAACAGTGCCTCTCCGTGACCTACGGTGCCACCCCTCAGGCCCCTTCGGCTGTGATTTTGGGCAGCGTCCAGTCCCTGACGGATTACCTGGCTGCGTTCCCGGAGGACGACCTGTCGGTGTTGTCCCAGGCCTATGACGAGACATACTTTACGTCCGGATGCCTGCTGGCGGTTCTGGTAGAGACAGAGAGCGGCTCCAGTTCCGTGGTGATTCAGGAGGACGGGCTGAGCGCCGGGCAGGTGGTTTTGGAGGAGAACCGTCCCCAGGCGGGAACGTGCGATATGGCCGCCTGGCTTATTGTGGCTGAGGTGGGCACGGAGTTCACTGACGGAGAAGAGCTGGAAGTGTCCGTGGTCACCCCCTGAAGGAAAACCAATCAGATTAAGCGGCCCCCTGCGCGCGGCAGGGGGCCGCACTTTTGTTCTCTGCGGCGGCAATGGAGCGCTTTCGTGATTCTCACCAAAATTTATCAAAAAAACAGTTGTCAGCACGGCGGGTTTAGTGTATAATGACTAACAGGCTGTAACACCCCGCTGACGTGGAATCTCCTGTCCGGGGCGGAACAATAGTCCAAACATAAGGAGTGGAACAAGACATGAGATATTCTGTACAAAACATCCGCAATGTCTGCTTGCTGGGACATGGTGGCAGCGGAAAGACTGCCCTGGCGGAGAGTCTGCTGTATATGACCGGCGCCATTGACCGTATGGGCAAGGCCGCCGATGGCAATACCGTGTGCGATTACGACCCCGAAGAGGTCAAGCGTCAGATCTCCATCTCCCTTTCCGTGGCCCCTGTGGAATTTAAGGGCTGTAAGATCAATGTGCTGGACACTCCGGGCGGCTTTGATTTTTCCGGCGAAGTGATGGAGGCCCTCCGGGCTGCCGATGCCGCGATCATCGTCTGCTCCGCCAAGGACGGCATTTCCGTGGGTCTGGAGAAGGCCTGGAAGTACTGCGAAGAGCGGAACATGCCCCGGTTTATCTATATTTCCAAGACCGACGAGGATAACTCCGACTATAACGCCACCTTCGAGGCCCTGCGTGCCAAGTACGGCAACAAGATCGCTCCCCTGGTGGTTCCCATTTGGGATGAGAGCAAAAAGGTCATCGGCATCATCGATGTGCTCAACAAGCGCGCCTATGAGATGCGCGACGGCAAGCGGGAAGAGATCGAGATTCCCGAGGGCAAGGAAGACGTCATCACCGAGTTCCACGATGCCCTGAAGGAGTCCGTGGCCGAGACCAGCGAGGAGTTCATGGACAAGTTCTTCTCCGGCGAGGACTTTACCTACGCCGAGATGATCCAGGGCCTGCGCCAGGGCGTGCGGGAGCTGAGCCTGTTCCCCGTGCTGTGCGGTTCCGCCGTCAACACCATGGGTTCCCTCATGCTCATGGACTACATCGCCGAGCTGCTGCCCACCCCCATGGAGGGCAATTACCACAAGGCGACCCGCCAGGACGGTGAGACCGAGGAATTCGTGGTCTCACCCGGCGGCGTGCCCACCGCTTTCGTGTTCAAGACCGTCTCCGACCAGTACGGCAAGTACTCCTTTATCAAGGTCCTCTCCGGTGTTATCACCTCTGACCTGACCCTGGTCAACGCCCGTACCGGCGCCAGCGAGAAGCTGGGCCGCCTGTATCAGATGCGGGGCAAGAAGGCGGAAGAGGTCAAGGAGCTGGGCTGCGGCGACATCGGCGCCATCGGCAAGATGGAGAAGGTCAAGACCGGCGATACCCTGTGTGATCCCCGTAAGGTGGTCTCCCTGAAGCAGATTCCCTTTGCTGAGCCCTGCTATTCCGTGGCCATCGCCCCCAAGACCCGCGGCCAGGAGGATAAGGTGGCCCAGGGCCTGTACCGCCTCAATGAGGAGGATCCCTCCTTCACTCTGGTCAACAACGCTGAGACCCACCAGATGGTGCTCACCGCCGCCGGTGATATCCAGGTGGATGTGCTGGTGAGCAAGCTGAAGAGCCGCTTCAATGTGGAGACCCAGCTCAGCGAGACCCGGGTGCCCTACCGTGAGAAGATCCGCAAGACCGTCCAGAAGCAGGGCCGTCATAAGAAGCAGACCGGCGGCTCCGGCCAGTTTGGTGATGTGTGGATCCGCTTTGAGCCCAACCCCGAGGAGGAGCAGATTGTCTTTGCCGAGGAAGTGTTCGGCGGCTCTGTGCCCAAGAACTTCTTCCCCGCCGTGGAAAAGGGCTTGCGTGAGGCCTGTGTCCATGGTCCTCTGGCCGGTTACCCCGTGGTGAACCTGAAGGCCGTGCTCTATGATGGAAGCTACCACCCCGTAGACTCCTCTGAAATTGCCTTTAAGACCGCCGCTCAGCTGGCCTACAAGGCCGCTATGCCCGAGGCCAACCCCGTACTGCTGGAGCCTGTGGGTGAGCTGAAGGTCACCGTGCCCGACAGCTACATGGGCGATGTCATCGGCGATCTGAACAAGCGCCGCGGCCGCGTGATGGGCATGACCCCCACCGGCGACGGTGAGCAGGTAATCGAGGCCGAGGTGCCCATGGCAGAGATGACCAGCTACGCCATTGACCTGCGGGCTATGACCCAGTCCCGCGGCTCCTACACCTTCCACTTTGTCCGCTACGAGGATTGTCCTCCTGCGGCCCAGGAGAAGGCCATTGCAGCCGCCAAGGCCATGGCTGAGGAATAAGCGTTTCAAATGTCCGCCCCTTGCGGGGCGGACATTTTTTACGCAAAATTTTCCCTCCCCTTCCCCAATCGCTTTACCCAAGGGGCGAACTGTGCTATACTAACTCTAACTGAACTGAATTTCCCAAGGAGGAGATACTATGGATCTGACTGAGCGGAAAGTGAGCAGTCAAACCATTTTTGAAGGGCAGATCGTCAAGCTTACTGTGGATCAGGCCCGGCTGCCTGATGGAAATCTGGCAAGCCGTGAGGTCGTCTATCACCCCGGCGGTGTGGCGGTGCTGGCTCTTGATGAAGAAAACAATGTTTTCCTGGTGCGGCAGTACCGCTACCCCATCCAGCAGCTGCTTTTGGAGCTGCCCGCCGGCAAACTGGATCATGGGGCTGAGGAGGATATTCTCCTGGGTGCCAAGCGGGAACTGAGCGAGGAGACCGGCCTGGAGGCGGAAGAGTGGACCTATCTGGGCTACACGCTGGCTTCCCCTGGATTTTGCACCGAGGCCCTTCATATGTATTTGGCCCGGAAGCTGACCAAAAAGCAGCAGCATCTGGACGCGGATGAATTTTTGGACGTGATTTCCATGCCCTTTGACAAGCTGGTGGAGCAGGTGATGGACGGGACCATCACCGATGCCAAGACCGTTTCCACCACCCTGAAGGTAAAGGTCCTGCTGGGCCTGTAAGCGACAATAAAAGGAGGTTCCCCATGGGAAAAACCGTTTTGATCGTGGAAGATGAACAGAATATCGTGGATATTCTGTCCTTTAACCTGAGCCGGGAGGGGTACGATACCCTGGAGGCCTACGACGGGCCAACTGGATTACAGCTGGCCCTGGAGCAGAACCCCGACCTCATTCTGCTGGACCTGATGCTGCCCGGAATGAACGGTTTTGATGTCTGCGCCAAGATCCGGCAGAGCGGAAATGCTATTCCCATTATCATGCTCACCGCCCGGGAGGAAGAAGAGGACAAGGTCCTGGGGCTGGAGCTGGGAGCCGACGACTATATCACCAAGCCCTTCTCCATGCGGGAACTTCTGGCCCGGGTCAAGGCCAATATCCGTCGGGTGGGGATGGCACCGCCCGCTGGAACAGGGACTTCCCCGGCGGCGGTCCAGAGCGGCGGAGGCCGGGTTACCATTGACGAAGAGCGGGCCACCGTCTATAAGGACGGCAGCCCCATGGACCTGACCCAGCGGGAGTATGATCTCATCCGCTATTTGGCTGCCCAGCCTGGGAAAGTCTTTTCCCGGGAGGCCCTTATGGAACATGTTTGGAACTATGAGGGGTATGTGGGCGATGTGCGGGCTGTAGATGTGGCCGTGCGCCGCCTGCGGGAAAAATTTGAAGATGATCCTGCCAATCCCCAGTTTATTAAGACCAAGCGGGGGATGGGCTACTACTTTGGCGAATAACCGGAAGTTCCGAAGAGGAGGGGGGGTGCCCCTATGCTGCGCAGCTTACATACAAAGCTGGTCATGATCATGGTTTTGCTGATCCTGTCGCTGATGCTGGTGGTGGGGGCCTTTCTCATTAATTCTGTGGCGGCCTTCTACCTGGAGGATTTCTATACCCAGGTGTCGGATGTGTTCAAAGACCCTCGGCTCATGCACGATTTGGAGACTGAGACAGAAGGGGAAGAGGACGGCGCTGCCCAGCTTGATCTGGTGCTGGAGGCCTACGCGGGCGAACTGGGGGTCAACAGCCGGAACCGCAAGCTGTATATTCTGGATGAAAACGGCGAATGTCTGATTGCGCCTGAGGGAGAGGAAGCTCCCCTGGAGCTGACGGAAAACCTGATGTTTGCCTTGACCACCGGGATGGAAACCGGAGAGACCGGGGACGAAAGCAACCTGGCGCTGGATTATATGGACGTGGCCATCCCAATCCACCGGGGTGACAATGGGTATGTCATCTATATTCTGGATAACAAGACCACGGCCGACAGTCTGACCAATCAGATGTTTATCCTGATTGTAGAGGCGCTGATTTTTGGCCTGGTTATCTCGATTTTGCTCTCCTTTCTGCTGTCCAAAACCATGGTCATCCCCATCCAGCGGCTGACGGAAGGCGCCATGCGCCTGGCGGAGCGGGATTTTTCCCGGAAAATTGAGGTCCCCTCCCAGGATGAAATCGGCGTGCTCACGGAAACCTTCAATGACATGGCAGGGCAGCTCCAGGATACCCTGCGCCAGGTGGAAAATGAGCGCAACAAGCTTGATACTCTGTTTCTCCACATGAATGACGGTGTGGTGGCCTTTTCCCGGGAAGGGACCGTGATCCACTCCAACCCCGCTGCCGCTCAGATGCTTTTACGGAGAATCAACCATGAGACGACCTACGATCAGCTTTTTGGGGAGGTTGCCTCTCTGGACCAGGTGCTGGCGGTTCCCGACCACCTGGAGGGAGAGATGCGGGTGCGGGACAGTTTCCTCCAGCTGCTGATGGCTCCCTTTGACCGGGGGCAGGCAAACGGCGGCGCCCTGGTGGTGATTCACGACGTGACCCAGCAGCGGAAAAATGAGGAGATGCGCCGGGAATTTGTGGCCAATGTGTCCCATGAGCTGCGTACACCGTTGACCAATATTCACTCCTATGCCGAGACGTTGACCGAAAGTGCCGGGGATATCCCCCCGGAGATGGAGAAGAAATTCCTGGGTGTGATTCTCAATGAAAGCGAGCGGATGACCCACATCGTCCAGGATCTTCTCACCCTGTCTCGGTTTGACTCAAACCGGGATGAGCTGAAGTTGGGCTGTTTCTCCTTTGGAGATGTGGTCCAGGACCTTTACAGCGCCGTGTACATGGAGGCACAGCGCCACGGCCATACGCTCACCCTGGATCTGGAGCCCGATCTGCCGGATATTGTGGCCGACCGGGAGCGGATTGTTCAGGTCATGATGAACATTGTATCCAATTCCATCAAATACACTCCAGACGGAGGGCATATTACCATTGCGGCCGGGCGCCGGGAGGACCGGGTGTGGCTGGTGGTGGATGACGATGGCATTGGCATACCAGAGGAAGACCGGCCTCGAATTTTTGAACGCTTCTACCGGGTGGATAAGGCACGCTCCCGCCAGTCCGGAGGCACCGGTCTGGGATTGTCCATCGCCAAGGAGATTGTGGACCGGCATCAGGGTAAGCTGAGCCTGATGAATAAGCAGGGACCCGGCCTTGCGGTGAAGCTGGAGCTGAAGATTGAGGGACCAAGCAATGAAGCAAAATCATAAGCGCCGGGCCATAGAGCTGTGTAAGGATGCCCTGATCCTTCTGCTGACCTGCTCGGCTCTGTGGCTGGCAGGGAAAACGCAGCTGCTGGCTCCCCTGGATAACCTGCTGGGAGAGGACCGTCCTCAGACTTCGGCGGGACAGGACCCAATGGGAGCGCAGACAGGAAGTGCGATCCCTATGGCCATGGTTGTGAACATTCCCGGAGATGGTATGCTTGCCGAAGGAACGGGGCTGCCTGGAGAGGAAGAAGGGATCCGGGCGGGACTTGTCCATAACCAGGCGGCCTGCCAGGAGCTGTTTCAGCAGGTGGCCGGCGTGCTGGTGGAAGCTACGTCCGGTGCGGTAACGTTGGAGACAATCAACCGGGAGGAGTGGGAAGCGGCTCTGACAGAGCAGCTGGGAGTCTATATGGATTTCCAGGGAGAGATTCCTATGCCGGTGCTGGCAGCTTGGGTGTCCGGCGGGAGTACGCAGCTGCAAGGGACTGTGCGGCGGATGATCCTGACCAAGGAGGAGGGCGGAATCGTCCTCTATTACCGGAACGAAGAGGACGGCAGCTTTTATCGCTGTGTCTGCGAAATGGGCGATGCTGAGGCCCTGGAGCAGGCGCTTGCCTCCTTTACAGACAATGGGGCGTTTTATGCCTTTGAATCAGAGGAGTATCAGGTTCTGGCTCCGGATACGCTTCTATTCCCAAATACACCGGACCTGGAGGTCTATACGGTTTCCAATCCGGTCAACGGCGGAGAAGATTCCTTGCAGGAGCTGGTACAGGATCTGGGCTTTTCCCTAAACTCCACTAATTTTTATTCTACGGATGAATGGGTAGCCCGCAGCGGCGATGACAGCGTCCGGTTATCGGATCGGGGGGCGGTGGAATATACTGCTGGGGATGACAATAGTATTCTGCCTGTTATTGCCGAAGATGGAAACAGCCTTTATCAGAGCGTGGAGACATGCCGCAAGATCGCGGTGACCCTGATGAACGGCCGCTGCGGCGATGCCAGACTCTACCTCAGCGGAGTTCAGGAAACACAGAACGGCCTGGAAATTGAATTTGATTATAGTCTCAACGGGATTCCAGTGTGTCTTGACCAGGGGAACGCGGCCCGCTTTACCGTGTCAAATGGCCGGATTGTCCAGTTTACCATGTGGTTTCGGAGCTATGCCTCCAGTGGGACCACGTGGGCGGTCATGCCGCCCAAACAGGCTCTGGCGGCCTTTTCCGCGCTGAATCTGGAGGGGCAGGAGCTGCTGCTGACCTATACGGACGGCGGGGGGGACACAGTGACCGCAGGCTGGGCGGCCAGGCAAGAGGTGGCGAAGGGGGAATAGGGTTATGCCATGGACAAAGCTGAAAAATGTTATTCTGCTGATCCTGGTGCTGACCAATCTCTTCCTGCTGGGACTGGTAGTCAGCCAAAGCTTGCAGAACAGACGGCAGGACAGCCAGACCCGGGAACATACGATCCTCTTTTTGTCGGAGCGGGGAGTCGAGGTGGATGAGGAGAACATCCCCCAGTCCATTGATCTGCTGCCACAGACCGCCGAGCGGGATCTGGAAAAGGAACAGCAAACAGCAGCGGTGCTGCTCAAGGGCGAGGTGGAGCAAGAGGCCCGGGGCGGTGAGATTTACCGTTACTCCAACCAGCAGGGCTGGGTCCAGTTCCACGGAGACGGGTCGTTCTCCGCACAGCTGGAGCCGGGGGTTTATCCGGCAGAAGAAAAGGAAGAAGGCTGTATCGCTGCGTTGGAAGCGGTAGGCTTTGAGGGAACTCTGCTGGAAGAGACAGAGGAAGGTCTGATCTTTCAGGAGACATGGAATGGGGTTGCTTTGTTTGGACAACAGGTCAGCGTATTTTGCGCCGAGGGGAGCGTCAGCACCATCTCCGGCCAGCGCCTGATGGGTGAGCCCAAGGAGGACCAGACCCGCAAAACCATTACGGTTTCCACCGCCCTGGTGCGGTTTCTGAATGGTGTAAGTACCTTGGGAGATGTGTGCAATCGCATTGACCGGGTAGAGGAGGGGTACTTGTGTACCGCCTCCCTGACTGGGGCCATGACCCTGACCCCCGCTTGGCAGGTTACCACCGACACTGGGACATACCAGCTGGATACCGTCACCGGAACGGTGCGGCGCTCGGAGTAAGCTGTGAGGCGGACGGTCGAGCGCGTCCCCATCAAATTGTGCGGTGTTCTGAAACGCCGTGATCCTAGGGAGGAACTTCATGTCAAGACGAAATAACCCCGTAGGTATTTTAGATTCGGGCATCGGGGGATTTAGTGTAGTCAAGCAGGTTCAGCACCTGCTGCCGGAAGAGGACATTATCTATTTTGGAGACGGGGCCCATATTCCCTATGGAAACCATTCTGAGCAGATCATTGTGGCGATGGCCCGCTATATGTTTGAATTTATGGAACGCAGGCAGGTAAAGGCGCTGCTGGTGGCGTGCAACACCATTTCCTGCGTGGTAGACCAATGCCGGGATGCGGTGAGCTGCCCTACCATCAATGCGGTGCAGGCGGGAGCGGACGCGGTATCCGGTCTCAATGTGGAGAAGGTGGGTGTGATTTCCACTGTCTTTACCCACAACTCCAGATGTTACCCCCAACGGATCCAGGAAAAGAACCCGCAAAAAATGGTGGTGCTCAGCTGTGGCTGTCCGGATCTGGCCCGGCTTGTGGAGCATAACCTGGGAAATCCTGAAGGAATGGCGGAAGTAGAGGAAAACCTTCATAAGGAGCTTGACCACATGGTGCTGGTGGATCGGATCCAATGCTGTGTGCTGGGCTGTACCCACTATCCGCTGGTCATGGACAGCATTCGAAAGCTGTATCCGGATCTTTCCCTCATCGACCCGGCCCAGCAGATGGCCCTGGAGCTGAAAGGATATCTGGAGCGGGAGAAGCTGGAGCGCAACAGCGGTGTTCCCGGACGGCTGAGTATTTATACCACAGGGGACGTGGCGGAATATGCTCTGCGGGCCCAGCAGACTGGCTTGGAGCGGGTAGAGGTGGTAACGCCCTATCCGGCTATGGAGATTTAAAGAGACGGGGACGAAGACCGGCGGCCTTTGTCCCTGGTTTTGTGTAGACAGGAGAGGATAAACTTCCCCTCCGAAGAGAAGAAGAGGTGCTTTATGAGACAACTGCAGTTTTCCATACCGACACTGTTTGGCCTGGAGGGCCTTTGCGCCGATGAGATGAGACGGCTGGGATTGCCCCAGGTAAGGGCGGAAAATGGGAGGGTGCTGTGCTCTGGGGAAGCGGCTGACTTGCCCAGGCTAAATCTGAACCTGCGCACCGGAGAGCGCGTGCTGCTGGTGCTGGGGAGTTTTCCGGCTTCCGACTTTGACGCCCTGTTCGAGGGGACCAAGGCTCTGCCGTGGGAGGAGTTTATTCCCAGAGAGGGGCAATTTCCGGTCAAGGGACACAGCCTTAACTCCGCCCTGCACTCAGTGCCCGCCTGCCAGTCCATTGTAAAAAAGGCGATTGCCGCCCGGCTAGGAGGGAAGTACCACCTCAATACCCTGCCGGAGACGGGGGCCCTCTATCAGGTGCAGTTTTCCATTATGGGAGATATTGCCACGCTGATGCTGGACACATCCGGGGCGGGTCTTCATAAGCGGGGGTATCGGGCCCAGGGAGTGGCGGCCCCGCTGCGGGAGACTCTAGCGGCCGGTATGGTGCTCCTGTCCCGCTACCGGGGACGGGATCCTCTGTGTGACCCCTTCTGCGGCAGTGGTACCATCCCCATTGAGGCCGCTCTCATCGCCAAAACCGGGCTCCAGGTTTGAACCGGAATTTTTCCGCCCAGAAGTGGAGCTGGCTGGATAAGAAGCTTTGGATGTCCGCTGCGGACGAGGCTATGGACAAGGAATTTGACGGAAACTATGAAATCTGGGGCGGAGACCTGGACCCGGAAGCGGTGGCACTGGCCCGGCATAACGCCCAACTGGCCGAGGTGGATGACGTGGTAAGCTTTGAGGTGTCCGACGCTCGGACCTTCCACTGGGGTGGAATCCACGGCCGGGTGGTGACCAACCCGCCCTATGGAGAACGGATCATGGAGCGCCGGGAGGCGGAGGAGCTCTATCGGGCCTTTGGAAAGGCCTGGGATAAATTCCCGGAGGGCTGGAGCCTGTACCTGATGTCCTCTCATACAGAGTTTGAGCGCACGTTTGGAAAACGGGCGGACAAGAAGCGCAAGCTCTATAACGGCATGCTCAAGTGCGACCTGTTTATGTACGGAACGAAATAAAGAAGGGCCGGGAGAGCGTGAGACATCTGTTCATTATTAACCCTGCGGCAGGGAAAAAGGGGACCACGGCCCACCTGGAGGGACTGCTGGCCCAAGTGAGCTTTCCGCACCAGGTGGTCTACACCATGGGAGAGGGAGATGCCCAGCGTCTGACCCAAGAGGCCGCTGCCAGCCCCGAGCCCCTGCGGGTCTATGCCTGCGGAGGAGACGGAACCCTCAACGAGGTGGTCAATGGGGCGGCGGGATTGGAGCATGTAGCGGTTACCAATGTGCCCAAAGGAACCGGGAACGACTTTCTGAAAATCTTTGGTCCGGATTACCGTACCCGCTTTTATGACCTGGAGGCGTTGGCCCAGGGCCCCCAGAAGGCCTTTGATCTCATGGACTGCAATGGGAAGCTTGGGCTGGATGTGGTGTGCGCCGGGGTAGATGCCCGCATTGCCGCGGATGTTCATCGGTATAAGGACCTGCATTTTGTGTCAGGGAAGGGGGCATATGTGCTCTCACTGGTGGAAAATATATTCCTCAAGGGGATTAACCGTACTATGACGGTAAAGATGGGGGATATCTTTTGGAAAGATCGAAAAACTGCCATTTTGTGCATCTGTAACGGACGCCATTACGGTGGAGGATTCATGCCGGTGGCAGAGGCGATGCCCGATGATGGGGTACTGGATATGCTTTTGGTCCGGCAGGTAAGCCTGCCCACCTTTCTGCGCCTGGTGGGGAAGTATGCCAAGGGACTTTACCGCAATTACCCCCAGCTTATTTTGGACTATCACGGACAGGAGGTGTCGTTCTGCGCCCGGGAGCCCATCCCCGTGGTGGTGGATGGAGAAGTGATGGTGGATACCAGCTTTACTGTCCGGCTTTCCGAGAAGAAGGTCAACTTTTTCTTCCCCGAGGGGAGCTGCTACCGAATTGAGCAGAAAATTAGCACTTGAAGAGCTTGTTTGTGAACAAAAAGTAAATTCTAAAAAATTAACCTCCAATTTTCCAAAATTGGGGGTTGATTTTTTGGGAGAAAGCGGTTATTATCATAGTTAGATTTAGCACTTGAATAAAAAGAGTGCTAAGCCAATGAATTTGTTAATTAGAAAATTTATATCATACAAGGAGGAACCTGTTATGAAACTCAAACCCCTGGCTGACCGCGTGATTGTAAAGCTGGTGGAGGCTGAGGAGACCACCAAGGGCGGCATCATCCTCACCGGCGCCGCTAAGGAGAAGCCCGAAGTGGCTGAAGTCATCGCTGTGGGCCCCGGCGGCATGGTGGACGGCAAGGAGGTCGTTATGACCGTGAAGGTGGGCGACAAGGTCATCACCAGCAAGTACGCCGGTACCCAGGTAAAGCTGGACGGCGAAGAGGTCACCATTGTCCGTCAGAACGACATTCTGGCGGTTGTCGAGTAATGATTTGATTTGGAGGTAATGCTTTATGGCTAAGATTATTTGCTATGGTGAAGAAGCCCGCAAGGCTCTGGAGAAGGGCGTCAACCAGCTGGCTGACACCGTGAAGATCACCCTGGGCCCCAAGGGCCGGAACGTGGTTCTGGATAAGAAGTTCGGCGCTCCCCTGATCACCAACGATGGTGTGACCATCGCCAAGGAGATCGAGCTGGAGGATCCCTTTGAGAACATGGGTGCTCAGCTGGTGAAGGAGGTCTCCACCAAGACCAACGATGTGGCCGGCGACGGCACCACCACCGCCACCCTGCTGGCTCAGGCCATCATCCGTGAGGGCCTGAAGAACCTGGCTGCCGGTGCCAATCCCATGATTATGAAGAAGGGCATTGCCAAGGCCACCGAGACCGCCATTGAGGCCATCAAGGGCAACAGCCAGAAGGTCAACGGCTCCGCCGACATCGCCCGGGTAGGCGCTGTCTCCTCCGGCGACGAGACCATCGGCAAGCTGATCGCTGAGGCCATGGAGAAGGTGGGCCACGACGGCGTTATCACCATCGAGGAGTCCAAGACCGCTGAGACCTACTCCGAGGTCGTGGAAGGCATGCAGTTTGACCGGGGCTACATCACCCCCTATATGGTCACCGACACCGAAAAGATGGAGGCCAACCTGGATGATGCCCTGATTCTGATCACCGACAAGAAGATCTCCAACATCCAGGAGCTGCTGCCCCTGCTGGAGCAGGTGGTCCAGGCTGGCAAGAAGCTGCTGATCATCGCTGAGGATGTGGAGGGCGACGCCCTGTCCACCCTGATCGTCAACCGCCTGCGCGGCACCCTGAACGTGGTGTGCGTCAAGGCCCCCGGCTTCGGCGACCGCCGCAAGGAGATGCTGCAGGATATCGCTATCCTCACCGGCGGCCAGGTTATCTCCTCCGATGTGGGTCTGGAGCTGAAGGAGGCCACGCTGGCTCAGCTGGGCCAGGCCCGCCAGGTGAAGGTCACCAAGGAGAACACCACCATCGTGGACGGCGCCGGCAAGACGGAGGACATCAAGGCCCGGGTCGGCCAGATTAAGAGCCAGATCGAGGTCACCACCTCCGACTACGACAAGGAGAAGCTGCAGGAGCGGCTGGCCAAGCTGGCCGGCGGCGTGGCTGTCATCAAGGTGGGCGCTGCCACCGAGGTGGAGATGAAGGAGAAGAAGCTGCGCATCGAGGACGCCCTGAACGCCACCCGCGCCGCTGTGGAAGAGGGTATCGTGGCCGGCGGCGGCACCGCCTACCTGAACGCCATCCCCGCCGTGGAGAAGCTGATGGCCGAGGTGGAGGGCGACGAGAAGACCGGCGTGCAGATCGTGGCCCGTGCCCTGACTGCCCCTGTGAAGCAGATCGCCGCCAACGCCGGCATCGACGGCTCCGTGGTGCTGGAGAAGATCAAGGAGTCCGGCAAGACCGGCTATGGCTT
>CALWYG010000106.1 GCA_944385695.1 uncultured Oscillospiraceae bacterium
GCCAGAGCGGCCAGCTCCTCAGAGGCCTGAGCCAGCAGGATACCGCCGCCGGCGTGGAGGACAGGATTCTCCGCCTCAACCAGCTTCTTGGCGATGGCCTTGGCAGCCTCGGGGTCGATGGCAGGACGCATGGTCACGTGGCTGTCCTTGTAAGTACGATCCCACAGGTCCTCCTCCATCTCACGGGAGAACATGTCCATGGGGATGTCGATGAGCACAGGGCCGGGACGGCCGGACTCGGCCAGACGGAAGGCGCGGTCAAAAATCTGGGGCAGGGCCTCTACATCGTCCACACGCCAGCAACGCTTGCAGATGGGCTCCAGCATGCGGTACTGGTCGCCGTCGGCGTGCATCTGGACCTCCTGATGGGGATGACGGCCGTAGTAGTAGCTGGGCACATCACCGGCAATGAGGACCATGGGGATGGAGTCCAGAGAGGCGTTGGCCACGCCGGTGATGGCGTTGGTCAGACCGGGACCCAGATGGCACATGGCCACAGCGGCCTTGTGGGTCACACGGGCGTAGCCGTCGGCAGCGGTGGTGGCCACCGCCTCATGGCGGGTGCCCACATAGTGCAGCTTCTCGCTGCGCTCCAGGGCGTCCAGCATGCCGATGACGGTATGGCCGCACAGGCCAAACAGCTCGGTCACACCCCGGCGCTCCAGGTAGTTCACAATCAGATCAGAAACCAGTTTCTTACTCATGCAAAGTTCCTCCTGTTCCAGAATGATATTTTTATTTTTCAGGGTCAAATCAAGGCGTTAAAAATCAGAAATCCTCTGCATATTTCTGCCGTTTACCTTCTCTTTTTCCCCGTTTTCTTGATTTAATCTTAGTATAATATGACCCCAATGTCCAATACTCAGTTTTCATTCACCATTCGATTTTTAGCATGAGTTTTTCAAAAAACCGGGGGTTTTTGCCATAAAAATAGGCGGAGACCATTTGTCTCCGCCTGTGGGTCGTATTCGCCTTTAACCGCCGTTTTGTTTTGCCATAAATTGGGAGAAAACTTCCCCGCTTCGCACAATAAAATCGCGGAAATATTCCGCCGCAGGGGGCAGATACTGCTCCTTGTTCCACATCAAATAGAGCTTGCGGGGCGGAATGTCATTTTGAATCCGTACGATCTTTGTATGATAGGGCGCGCCGCCCAGCGGATAGGGCATAATGGCCACGCCATGGCTGGCCGCCACAAGACCGTTCATAATGATATCCTGTGCCGTCTCCATGGTGATGTTGGGATGTACATCCAGCTGCTGGAAAATTTCATCCGTCACACCGCGCAGCTGGCACTTGGTATCAAAGGAAATAAAGTTCTCTCCATCCAGTTCCCGCAGATCCACCTCGTCGTATTGGGCCAGCCGGTGGGTCTGGGGGACCAGCAGCACGATCTGGTGGTCCCCAATGTAGGAGGAAGCAACCCGGGGGTCGTCGATCTCGGTGGCAAAGATCAAGTCCACCAGTCCCTCCAGCAGCTGCTCCTTGAGCTCAAAATAGGTGGCCTCCTGATTGAATTGAAGGCGCACGTCCACCCGGTTGGTTTCTGAAATGTAGCGGACAATAATATCCGGGGCAAACTGAGCCAAAGAGGGGAACCCTGCCATGACCACCGTTCCGGTGTTGGGATTGATATAGTCCGCCAACTTATCAATCCCCGTCTCAAGGGTATCCAGTGTCTTCTGCACATAGGGCAAGAATAACTGTCCATATTTGGTCAGCTCCACATTGCGTCCCTTTTTTTCAAAAAACTTCACATTCAGTTCGCTCTCCAGCTCCTGAATGGCGTGGCTCAGACTGGACTGACTGACAAAGAGTTTCTCTGCTGCTCGGGTGTAGTGTTCCAGTTCAGCAATGGTTTTAAAATAATACAGCTGCCGCAGATTCATCTGGTCCCTTCCCCCTCCTATTTTCATGTCTTGTTCTTATTATCCATGATTTCCGGGAAATTAGCAACCAGGGGATGTAAACTTTTACGTATTTTCCTTTGCACTGAGTTTTTTCGTCTCCCATGTGCTCAGCGCCACATCCAGGGAGATCAGGATCAAGCCCACAAAGAACGCCGGGGCAAAGGTCTCCCCCAAAAGGATGGCGCCCAAAATTGCGGAGAAAACCGGCTGAAGGGGATAAAACAGCGAGCAAGTGCTGGCGGGAAGGACCGACAGGCACTTCACCCAGGTATACTGTGCCACGCCTGAGCCCATGAACCCCAGATACAGCAGCACCAGCACGACCTTCCACGACATATGCACCGGCTGAGTCGCGGCGGTATAGATCCCCACGGGGATATGACACAGCAGGCTGAACGCCATGCCATAGGTCGTAACCAAAATGGGGGGATATTTTGCCGTGAGCCGGCGCATATAGACCGAGGCCATGCCCCAAAAAATGACCGCAGCCAGCACCACGGCAATTCCAAGGGTTTCACTCTGGGTTCCCGCCCCCAGGGTGATGACCGCCGCACCGGCCAGGGCCAGGATCAAACAGACCACCTTAATGGGCGTGATGGTCTCTTTCAGCATCACCGCCGCCAAAATGGTCACAGACACCGGAGTCAGCGCGTTAATGAGCGATGCCATGGAGGCTCCGGTGAGGGAAATTCCCACTTGGATACAGAAGATGGTCAGAAAATATCCCGCCAGACCTACCACCGCAAAATCTTTCCAGTCTTTCGGGTCAATTTTTTGTCCGCGCAGGTTTCGACTCATCCACAGCAGCGGGATCATAGCCGTGCAGCATCGCAAGCAGGCCAGCAGAGGAGCGGGCAGATCATCCGCAATCATTTTTCCGCCTACATAAATGCTTCCCCAGATAAAAAATGTGAAAAACAACAGGCCAAAGGCCCGTCCCTTGGAAGACTCCCCCATGCTGTGTACTCCTTTCCCCTAGGAAAACCAGGTCGGCGTCGTCGAATGACGCCGCCGACCTGATTTGATATTATGCTTGCTTTGTGTAAAAGGGACTCATTAGCCCGCAGCAGCGGCCAGCTCCTCCTGCAGAGTGGCACCCAGACCATTCACAGAAGCGTCGATGGTCTGATACAGCTCCTGCACGGCAGGCAGAGCCAGAATCTCCTCGTAGAACTCGGGGCCGTACTCGGTGATGGTCATGCCCTTGCTCTCCAGGTCGGCCTTGTTGTCCTCGTCGATCTGAGCCAGCTGAGCGCTCATCTCAGTCAGGGCCTCGGAGACAGCCTGAGTCAGAGCCTCCTGATAAGCAGGATCCAGGGAGTCCCAAGCCTCCTTGTTCATGATCATCATGTTGGCGTACAGGATGTGGTTGGTGAGGGACAGGTACTCCTGGACCTCGTTCAGGTTAGCGCCCACGATGGTGTCAGCGGCATTCTCCTGAGCAGCCAGGTTGCCGGACTGCAGGGCGAAGTAAACCTCGTTCCAAGCCATGGGAGTGGGAGCGGCGCCAATGGCCTCCCAGAACGCCATGTGGTTGGGGTTCTCCATGGTACGGATCTGCAGGCCAGCAAAGTCGTCCAGAGTGGCCAGCTCCACGTTGGAGGTGGTCAGACGATAGGTAGCGTTCTGCAGAGTGCCCATCAGCTCGAGACCGGCAGCGTTGAAGGCGGTCTTCAGCTGGTTGTTGAACTCGGAATCGCCATTGAGGACCTTGTCGATGGTAGCGCCGTCATACTGGGCAAAGACCATGGGCAGATCGTACACGGCAACCTCGGGAACGAAGGACACCACAGGGGCGGTCTGGCCCACGAACAGATGGATGTCGTTGGCCTGCAGCTGGCGCAGCAGGTCGGCGTCAGCGCCCAGCTCGCCGTTGGGGTAGTAGTCAATGGTCAGCTGACCGCCGGTGATCTCGTCCACCTTGGCAGCAACCATCTCGCCAAAGAGCTGACCGGCAGCGCCCTTACCGGTGGAGTCGGCGCCGGTGAGCACCACGGGGTCAAGGCTGGCGTAATCGCCGGCAGCGCTGGCAGCGCCGCTGGCGGCACCGCTGGCAGCCGCGCTGGAGCCGGCGGCGGAGTTGGAGCCGCTGCCGCCACCGCAGGCGGCCAGGGCCAGGGTCATGGCCGCGGCCAGGACCAGAGCAGTGATCTTTTTCATTGCAATTTCCTCCTTAAAATTTTCGTTTTTACGTTTATATTGTCCGGTCTCCCCTTGTGGAAAACGGGGAGAGCCAAGAACCAACCAAAGGGAACCGGGTCAGAGGGGTTACGCCCCACCGCCCACGCCGAACATGCTGACCAGCAGAGTGCTGACAGGCTCAACATAAGTAATCAGGAACAGGGCAATGATGAAGGCCACCATGAAGGGAATGGCCTTCTTGGCCACAGACATAGGCGGTTCTTCAGCCAGGTTTCCGGCCACGAACACATCCAGGCCGAAAGGAGGAGTGGCCAGGCCGATGGACAGGCAGCACACCAGAACCACGCCGAAGTGGACCTCGTCCACGCCCAGAGCCTGCACGGCGGGCAGCAGCACAGGAGCCAGGATGATGATGGCCGGGCCGGTATCCATGACCATGCCCAAAATCAGGAAGATGATGACCAGCACGGTCATAACCGTGAAGGCGGAGCTGAAGTTGCCCACAATGAACTCCTCAACGATCTTGGTCGCCCGGGTCAGGGACAGCACGCGGCCGAAGGCGGTGGCGAAAGCCAGCACGAAGGCCAGACCACCGTAGGTCTTGACCGAGCTGCACAGGAAGGGGATCAGATCCTTGATCTGGATGGACTTATACACAAACAGGGACACCAGGATGGCATAGAACACGGAGATACAAGCGGCCTCAGTGGGGGTGAACCAGCCAGTATAAATGCCGCCCAGAATGATGATGGGACACAGCAGCGCCCAAAAGCTCTCCTTGAACAGCTTCCACAGGCCCTGGCTGCGCAGCTCGCTCATCTGCGCCTTGATCAGGGCCTTGTCCTCACCCTTGCGCACGCAGTAGAACACGGCGTAGATCATCATGAACAGGCCGATGAGGATGCCGGGGATGATGCCGGCCAGGAACAGGTTGCCGGTGGAAACGCCGGTGGCCAGGGAGTAAAGCACGAAGGGAATAGAGGGGGGGATGACCACGCCCAGACCGCCGGCCACGGCGACCAGACCGGCGCTCCACTGGCGGTCATAGCCCAGGCTCACCAGGAAGGGGATACACATAGAACCGACAGCGGCGGTGGTGGCGGGGCCGGAACCGGAGATGGCGCCATAGAACAGACAGGTCAGGATAACGGCACAGGGGATACCGCCGGGGATGTTTCCTACAAAGTAGGAGAAGAAGTTAAACAGCTTTTTGGAGATACCGCCCTCAGCCATAATGACGCCGCCCAAAATAAACAGGGGCACGGCCAGGATGGGGGTGGAGTTGGCGCCGGAAAAGGTATTGTTCAGCAACTGGGCAATGGAGCCGCCCTTATCCATCAGGAAAATGGGGGCCAGGGAGCCCACGATCATACTGACACCGATGGGAATGGAGATGGCAATGGCCACCAGGAATACAATAAATACTAACAATGCAGCCATTATTTGGTCCCTCCTTCTTCACCTTTTGCCATGGCGGCCTCTTCCGCGGCCTCGGCCATGGTCTGCTCCAGAGTGGTCAGCTCTTTCTCACTGAAGTGAGTCACATGGATATATACCTGCTGCAGACCGCGGAGCGTAGCCAGAGCAAAGCCAGCCAGCATAAAGCTGTACACGATCCACATGGGCCACACCATGGCAGTGGAAGTCTCACCGCTGGCGTAAATATCCGTGACAACCTTGATGGAGTGATAAGCCAGCAGGCCCATGCAGGCGGTGGTAATCAGGTCCACCGCGATGTTGATGGTCTTGCGCATCACCTGGGGCATGGTGTCCAGCAGGACACTCACCCGGAGCATGCTTCCCTTGCGGATGGTATAGGGCAGGGACAGGAACACCGTCCAGATCCACATGTACCGGCAGAACTCATCTGACCAGGTCAGGGGGGTCAAAAAGGGAACCTTTTTAAAGATAACCTGGAGCAAACAGACACAGGAAATCAATACCAGGAAGATCACCAGGAAAATTTCTTCAAAGTGATCGTCCAGCCACTTGGCTACTTTCATGTTATACCTCCTCTTTTTTCTTCTGCTCTTCCAGAATGGTGAGAAGTTCCCGGCGCATAGCTTCCACAGGAGGCTTCTTGCCGGTCCACAACTCTACCTGCGCAACGCCCTGATAGAGGGACATGCCCAAGCCGTTGAGGATCTTGCAGCCCTTTTCCTCGGCGTCCAGAAGGAATTGGGTCTTGTCGGGATTATAACAGGCATCAAAATAGAACTGGCTGGACTGGATGTACTCCTTGGGCAGAGGGGACTGGCCAATGCTCTTGCCCATGCCCACGCCGCTGGCATTGATTACCACATTGCAGGCCGCCAGCTTGGAGTAGTCTCCGTAGGGCACAAACTCGGCCACCGGAGCGAAGTTGGCATTGATGTCCTCCGCCAGAGACTTGGCACAGGGCTCGTAGGCATCCGTAATGTAGATCTTCCGGGCGCCCTTATAGGCCAGCACAGAGCAGATGGCTCTTCCCGCGCCGCCGCCGCCGAAGCAGAAGAACACGGACTGGTCTACCTTCACCCCGCCCTCTTCCGTGAGGGAGGTATAAAAACCGATGCCGTCGGTGTTATAGCCCACCAGTTTGCCCTCGGGGGTCTTCACCACGGTGTTGCTGGCGCCCATCTTTGCACACAGGGGATCCAGCTCATCCAAATACTGCAGAACCTTCACCTTGTTGGGCTTGGTCACTGCAAAGCCGGCAAAATTCATGTACCGCAGGCCGTTTACGATGTCTCCCAGGTGCTCGTTATCCGCCTCAGTGTAAAAATACAGCATATTCAGCCCCGCGGCCGCATAGCCGGCATTTTGCATCCGGGCAGCAAAGGACTGGCTGAGGGGGGTGCCGATCAGGGTGATCATCTTGGTATTGATATCAACCATATATACTACCTCTTTTCTACATAGGCATGGGTTTACAGGTCGTTGGCAGCAAAGCAGGCCTTGGCCGTTTCCAGACAGCGGACCGCGTGTCCGGCCGCTCCCCTGGCCTCAATTTCCTTGGTGTTGGGCAGCTCAATGGAGCAGGCATTTTCCGGCAGCACCTTCAGGATTCCCTTTCAATCCACCACGTCTTCTCCGCAATAGGCGTGGCCTTTCCGACCACTTCCACCATCTCTCTGCCTCGCCATATCATTTTTCTCCTCTTGCTTCTCAATCTCCTTACTTCTTAAATTTTCAACGGAACCGTTCCACTGTTGACAATATGAACAATATCCTCTTGTCGTTGTCCTTATTTTATATTCGTTTTAGCCGGAAGGTCCATTATCAAAACTTCATGGATTCATCAATTTTTTTCATCAAACAAATAAAGTCCTGCCGCTCTCGTCACAATATCTAAAATCACTTTTACATTTTTATCAGGTTCGCCGACTTTCCCGTGGTTCCAATATTAAATTGAACGGTTTTTCGTTCAGATTTTGTTAAATTAATGTATTGCGTTCATGGGTCAAGTTCAAAAATATATTGGATTCTGAGATAGTGATTCGATATCATTCAAATAGAAACTAAGAATTGGATTTATGTGAGGTTTTTCTGCATTTATGGGCCGATATGGCCTCACAAATGGAACTGTGAGGGATACTTATGGAAGAATTTCGCGGAAGTCAGAATTATGTGGCCTCGGAGGAGCTGCTCCGGGCGGCCAACATCGCCATGGTGCTGCAAAAGCCCCTGCTCATCAAGGGCGAGCCGGGCACAGGCAAGACCATGCTGGCCGAGGCCATCTCCCAGGCGCTGGGGAAAACACTCATCATCTGGAACATCAAATCCACCACCAAGGCCCAGGACGGCCTGTACGTCTACGACGTGGT
>CALWYG010000107.1 GCA_944385695.1 uncultured Oscillospiraceae bacterium
CTTCACCATATAGTCGGTGGTGTCCAGAATGGTAAACTTGCCGTAATCCAGGGTGTTGGACACCAGGGCGGTGGGCAAGTTATAGACGCTGTGGCCCATGCTGGACAGGATGGGCAGCATGGCGGCCAGGGCCACCTTGCCGTAGCCGCACATGTCGTTGATGATAAGAATATTTTTATTTTGTTCCATGTGGATCGCCTCTCCTACGTTTCAGTTTCCTCCACCAGCGTCCAGAACTCCTGGGCGCTGAGGCCGGGCAGCCACCGCTTGCAGTCCCCGCCCCGGCCGGGCTCAAAGTGGCAGGCGGCGGCGTAGTCGCAGTAGCGGCAGGCGTTTTTCTCCGGGCCCCGCCAGAAGGGGTCGGCGGCGATGTTGCCCGCCTTCAGCTCCCGGCAGATGTCCTCCAGCACCTTCTGAATGTGCCGGCCCAGCTTGCCCAGCTGCTGGGCGCTGCACAGGGCCTCGCCGGTGATGGCCCCGGTACTTTTGCTTACCTTCAGGGGCAGGAAGCGGTAGCCCCCCTCTCCGGCGGCCTCCATGGCCTCCAGCACGTTGGGGTCATCCACCACTAGGCCGCTGCGGGTCAGCTCCTTGTCCACCTTCTTCTGAAGTTCCTCGTCTCCCATGGTGCGGCTGCCCCGGACGATGGCCTCCCGGGCAGGGAGATACAAGACCCCATCCCCCTCCACGGGCAGGCCGTAAAGGGATTGTCCTTTCTCCTCCAGGGTGAAGAGGTACAGGAGCATTTGCAGCCCCAGGCCGTTCCAGACCTCGGTGAGGTCGAAGCTCTTGCGGCCGGTCTTATAGTCCACCACACGCAGATGGAGCTTGCCGTCCTCCACCCAGCCGTCCACCCGGTCCACGAACCCGGAGATGCTGAGGGTCACCCCGTCTACCGTGAGCTCCACTGGGGGCAGATCTCCACTCCAGCCGAAGCCCAGCTCAAAGGAGATGGGTTTGAATTTGGAGCACAGCAGCTCCTGGGCCACGTTGTCCACCACCGCCTGGACGGTACGCAGAAGCCGCCGGAACAGGTACTGAAACCGCGCCGTCTGGCCCTCCAGGCCACCCAGCTCCTGGGTGACATAGCGCTCCACCGCCGCCTTGGTCAGCGCCCGCAGGCGGGCCTGGCGGTCCGCGTCCGCCGCGTCCTCCATGCCGGGGATGGTGGTCTGCTGGAACATCTCGTCTTGCAGGACGTGCTCCAGCACATAGTGGACAAAGGTACCATATTCAGGTGCTGTAAAGCCTGCAGGCTTGCGTGGCTCCGCCTTGAGACCGTAGCGCATGAAATAGGAAAAGTGGCAGGATTTATACTTGTCCATCCGGGAGGCGGACATGGGCACCTTCCGCCCATAGAGCTTTTCCGCCGCCTGTGTGGACAGGCTGCCCCGCTGCCAGCGGGCCGCCCGGCGCAGCCCCTCCAGGGGCCGCTCCAATCCGGGCACGCCCTCCAGGGCCCGGCGCACCGCCGGATTGCTCCCCGCCAGCTCCAGGGCGGGCAGTGGGGCCTGCAGGCGGAAGCTATCGTGGAGATCTTCCTCCCGGCTCACGCTTGCATCGGAAAAGAGCAGCTCCAGGCGGCTGATGAGAAAGCTGGGCCGCCGCTCCTCCCCGCCCGGGCCCATGCCCGGCCAGGACACCAGCAGCTTTTCCCGGGGCCGGGCGCAGATAAGGTAGATGGAGGTCATCTCCCGATAGAGCAGGTCCCGCTGGCTCTGCTCCGCCTCCAGGCCGTAGCTGGCCAGCAGCGCCCGGTCGTCGTCGGAGAGAAGGCCGGGGCTGTCGCTCACCTGGGGCAGGGAGCCGTCGTCCGCCCCCAGCAGAAACAGCACCTTCACCGGGTGCCCGGTGAGACGCTGCAGCTCCCCCGCCGTCACCCGGTCCAGGGACACGGGGATGGTGCCCACGTCATACTGGGAGAGCACCAGCCGGAACAGCTTGGAAAACTCCTCCAGCTCCATGGGGGCCTCCCCCAGCAGCTGGGCGCACTGCTCCAGGGCCAGGGTGAGGATGTCCCACAGCTGTCGGTACTCCTCGGAAAGGGCGGGCTGTCCCCGCTCTTCCAGCTCCAGTACCCGGTCGTCCAGGCGCTGGGGCAGGCCGATCTCCTCCATAAATGTGTAAAGTGCTTTCGCTTGACCTTCTACGGTTTTCAAGGAATTCTTCCGCAGCCGCTCCAGGGGCTCGGCCACCTGGCGGCGCAGGGCATCCAGGCGCTCCACCAGGGCCTTGTCCTCCTCGCTCCAGGGCAGGCCATAGCCCTTTGGGTGCCAGGGCCAGGGTTTCGTTTGGGTCCAGCGGCTGCCCCGGATGTCCCACCGGAGCACATAGTTTTCCAAAAGATCCCGGTCCTCCTCCGACAAATCGGTGAGGCCCGTCTTCAGATACCGGAACACATCCTCATAGCGGTACTCCCCCGCCGCCGTCTCCAAGGCGGCGGTGACCAGGGCCAGCACCGGCTTTTCCAAAATGTCCGTCATGGCCGAGGAGAACACGCTCACCCCGTACCGGGGGAACACCGACTCAATGAGGTCCCGGTAGGCGCTGTAGTCCCGGGCGGCCACGCCAATGTCCCGGAAGCGGTAGCCCTCCTCCCGGACCAGCTGCAACATCCGTCCGGCGGCCCACTCCACCTCGCCCCGGCGGTCCCGGCCCCGGAAGAGCTCCACCGCTCCCTGGGCGGGAACGGGCTCCGCCCGGTTTTGGGCAAAGAGGTTCTGTTCCAAATGGGCAAGGGCCGGATTCTTTCCTGCAGCTTGATTGACAAGGTGTTCTACTTCACAGGAAACCCCCCGTTTTTGGGCCAGGGCCAGCAGCTGGCGGGCGGTCTTCCGGGCGGGGGAAAAGATCCCGGTGCCCCCCTCGTCCTCCTCCAGATGGTCGCAGGTGAGGGTGAGGGTCATGTTGACCCCCTGGGCCATGAGCAGCTCCAGCACCCGGCGCTGCTGGGGGGTGAAGTCGGTAAAGCCGTCCAGCCAGAAGTCCTTCCCCTCTCCCCAGCGGCAGGTGAGCAGCTTGTCCGCCGCCCGGGTGAGCCGGTCCCGGGGGTCCAGGGTCCCCAGAGCGGTGAGAGCCTGGTACTCCCCCAAAATAAGCCCCAGGTCAAAGAGCTTGTCCCCTTCCGGGCCGGGGTTGTCCTGCCCCGCCTCCATGAGCTTGTCCGGAGGGATGCAGGCGCTTTTCAGCTCGTCCGCCGTGGCCAGCAGGGACTGGAGAAAGGCGGGGCGCCTGGAGGGGCGGCCGTAGACCTTCAGCTGAGTGCTCAGGCTCTGGACGGCCCGGTACATGAGCAGCAGCCGTCCGCCCTCGTCCAGCTCCTCCTCCCCAAGCCCCCCCGCCGCGTGGAAGATCCGGTTGCACAGCCGGGAGAAGGACAGCACCTCCGCCTGCAGGCTGATTTCCGGCCCTCCCCAGCGGCACAGGGCCCGCTCGGCCTCGTGGGACTGCTGCTCAGGGACCAGGAGCACCTGGGGCCGCGCCTGCCCCGCCTCACAAAGCCGCCGCAGCACCGCCTGGGTTTTGCCGCAGCCCGCCCGGCCCAGAATGACCTTGAACATGGGGCCCCTCCTCTCTCAAACATTCGTATGGGACATTGTACCACACTTTTCCCGGGAAAAAAAGCCCCGGCGGGCGTGGATGAATTTCGGACAATCTTCTGGTATGATAGGGGTAAGAAAAGGAGGGATGGACATGGCGATCCTGCTGGCGGAGGACGACCGGGCCCTGGCCAAGCTGATTCTGGACTTTTTCCAGGCGGCTGGTCTGGAGGTCTTTGCCGTCCATGACGGGGCGGCGGCCCTGGAGGCGGCGGCGGAGCGGTCCTTTGATCTGATGATTTTGGATGTGATGATGCCCCACTTTGACGGGCTGGAGGTGTGCCGCCGGGTGCGCCGGGACAGCTCGGTGCCCATCCTCTTCATTACCGCCCTCAGCCAGGAGGAAAACGCCCTGGCGGGCTACCGGGCGGGGGCGGACGACTACCTGACCAAGCCCTTCTCCTTCCCCGTGCTGGTGGCCAAGGCCCAGGCCATCCTGCGCC
>CALWYG010000108.1 GCA_944385695.1 uncultured Oscillospiraceae bacterium
CGGCAGCCCCGGATCAGAGCCCTGCTGCCAGGTGACCTGTCCCGAACTGCCGCCCGCGCGCCGTGGGAGGCATATGTTGAGAGCGATTACTCCACGTCCATATCCGGCTTGTTGAACTCGCCGAACAACTCCTCGTTGGAGGGCATATCCTCAGGCAGAGGACGGGCCACCCAGGTGGTGTTCATGTAGTGCTTCAGGGTGATGTTCTCAGAGACAATGTTGCCGCCCCAGGTGCCGCAGCCCATGGAAGACGTGGGAGGCATACCGTTGGTGGAGGAGCCGGAGTTGCCGCGGTTGTTGGGCTGACGGACCATAATACGGGAAACAGGAGCGCACATACCCAGACGGTTGATGTGATCGTCGTCCCAGGAGTAGATGCCGCAGGAGTGGCCCTTGCCGCCCACGTTGAAGATGGCCTGCATCATGTCCAGAGCGTTCTGGAACTCGCCCTTGTACTTGAACAGGGACAGCAGGGTGGTCAGCTTCTCGCTGGAGACGAAGTGCTCCTTGCCCACGCCCTCGATGCCGCCGCCGGTGACAGCGATAAACTTGCGGTCAGCGGGGATCTCAAAGCCGGCAGCCTCGGCCAGCTTCTGGGGGCTGATGGCCACGGTGTTGGGCAGACGGTGACCGGTCTCGTCCCACATAACGTTCTTCAGCTTCTCAGCCTCTTCCTCGTTGGCCAGGTAAGCGCCCTCCTTCACCAGGGCCTCCACAAAGCCGTCGTAGATCTCCTCGCTGATGATCAGGTTGCCGTC
Organism: uncultured Oscillospiraceae bacterium; assembly: GCA_944385695.1. Taxonomy (GTDB): domain Bacteria; phylum Bacillota; class Clostridia; order Oscillospirales; family Oscillospiraceae; genus Lawsonibacter. The sequence goes on from CALWYG010000108.1 coordinate 759, forward strand.
GCAGGAGCAGCCGGAACCGAAGTCGGAGCACTTGGAAATACGGGTGTTGGCAGCGGCCTCAGCCTGATACTCGGGGGTGTTGCAGGTGTTGTCGATGATGACGGTGGCATTGCCGGCGCCGGAACCATAGGCGGGAACACCAGAGGAGTAAGCGGACTTGACCATGGCACGGCCGCCGGTGGCGATGACCAGGTTGCAGCGCTTCATCAGCTCCTGAGTCAGGGTGATGCTGGGCTCCTCAATGCCCTGGATGATGTCGGCGGGAGCGCCCTCGCGGACCAGAGTCTCACGGATGATGTTGATGCACTTGTTGGTGACCTTCTTGGCACGGGGGTGGGGGCTGCAGATGATGACGTCGCGGGCCTTGATGGCGTAAACCACCTGGCCGGCAGGAGTCAGGCAGGGGTTGGTGGTGGGAACCAGAGAAGCGATGACGCCCACGGGCTTGGCATACTTCACAATGCCCTTCTCGGGGATCTCCTCGATCACGCCAACGCTCTTCTGACGCAGGCAGTCACGGAGGATCAGCTTGATCTTGTTGCGCTTGTTGCGCTTGGTAACCTTGTCGCCCAGGCCGGTCTCGTCAACGGCCTCGTCAGCCAGGTTGGCCCAAACCTTCATGTCGCACACAGCGGCGGCAACAGCCTGGCACAGACGGTCCACGCGGGCCTGGTCATAAGTAGCGATGATGTCAGCGGCGGCCTGAGCACGAGCCACCATTTCGTCCAGCATCTGGATCTGCTCAGGGGTAACTTCTTTTGCCATAATGATACACTCCTTTTTTCAATATGTTCAGATCTTTCACGGTCTTGGGAACTTTTTCTGGTCATATTGTACTGCGGATACATTTGTAAGTCCAATACCAGCTTTCTCTTGACCCATAGAGGCTGTCTATTGTTTTGGTGCAGAACAAGGGGTTTTTGAGGTAATATACAAAAAGGACCCAGCCTGGTTGTGCAAAGGGATAGCTTGCAAGGGAGGGGAAGTTGCGGTACAATAGAAGTATTCTATCAAACCCAGAGGTAACGCTATGACGCTGCTGCAATTGCAATATTTTAAAACCCTGGCCCATGTCCTCCACTATACCCAGGCCGCCGCGGAGCTGCATATCGCCCAGCCCAGTTTGAGCTATTCCATCAAGGAGCTGGAGAAGGAGTTGGGGGTCAAGCTCTTTGAAAAGGACAGCCGCCATGTGCGCCTGACCATCTATGGAGAGCAATTTCTTCCCTATGCCGAGCGGGCCCTCGGTATGATTGACGAGGGGGTCAGTGTGCTCCAGCAGATGGCCGGCTCCGCCCAGCAGGTGGTCCGCCTGGGGTATTTCCACTCCATCTCCGCCTCCCTCATTCCGTCGGTGATGCTGGGGATCTATGAGCAGGACAAGAACCGGAGCATCCGCTTCCAGTTTACAGAGGCCCCCTCCTTTGACCTTTACCAGCAGCTGAAGAAAGGGGAACTGGATTTTGCCTTCTGCCTGCACCAGGATGAGGACTTTGAGTCCGTCACCATTATGCGCCAGCCCCTCTATCTGGCGGTGCCGGAGCACCATCCCCTGGCCAAGCGGGAATCGGTAAGGTTTGAGGACTTTGCCAGCGAGCCCACGGTTATGCTGGACAAGCCCAGCAACCTGCGCAAACAGATGGACCAGATTTATCACCAGCACGGGGTGGAGCCCAATGTGGTCTTTGAGGTGCGGGAATGCAACGCCGCCCTTCAATACGTGGCGCTGCGCTTTGGAGTGTCTGTCCTGCCCCAGGTGCCTGCCATGGAAAACGAGAAGGTAGTGGTCATCCCTATTCAGGATGAAAGCCACCGCTTTGTGCGTACCGTCTACTTCTCCTGGATGAAAAACCGGCCGCTCTCTCCAGCGGCCAAACAGGTTCGCAGCTATATTGTGGAAAACTGTGCCACGCCCTGAGGCGAGGATATATACGAGAAGCGCGGTGACCTTGAACGGTCACCGCGCTTCTCAATGTAATGAGGAAAAAAGAGAGAAACTTATTGGTTGTTGGCCAGGATCAGATCCTTGGCCCGTCCGGCCCGGAGGATGTAGCTGTCCAGATCGTGGTTGAGGAGGTCACGAATCCGCTTGGACAGTTCGATCACCTTTACGATGTCGATGCCGGTTTCGATGCCGGATTCGTCGCACATGTTCAGCACATCCTCGGTGGAGATGTTGCCGGCGGCGTTGGGGACGAAGGGGCAGCCGCCCAGACCGCCGAAGGAGCTGTCGAACTGGGTCATGCCCGCCTCCATGGCGGCCAGAATATTGGCAATGGCCAGGCCGCGGGTGTTGTGGAAGTGGAGCCACCAGGTGGCCTCGGGATACTTCTCCTTCACGTGGGCGCACAGGTCATAGACCTGGGGAGGAACGGCCATACCGGAGGTGTCGGACAGGGAGATCTCGGTGATGCCCACGTTCATATAGGCCTCGATGATGGAGTCCACATCCTCCACCGGGGTGCGGCCCTCCCAGGGGGAGCCGAAGGGCATGGAGATGGAGCCGGAAATTTCAATGCCGTTGTCCTTGGAGGCCTGAACGCAGTCGGCAAAGCGGGATACGCTCTCCTCGGGGGTCATGTTCAGGTTCTTCAGGTTGTGCTGACGGCTGGCGGAGACATTGAGCTTGACCTTCTTGCAGCCGCAGTCCACTGCCCGCTGCACACCCCGCAGGTTGGGGATGAGGGCCCGCAGCTCCACCCCGGGGACCTGGCCGATGGCCTTGAAGACCTCGTCGGTGTCCGCCATCTGGGGGACCGCCTTGGGGTGCATGAAAGAGCCTACCTCAATGACCTTAAAGCCCGCATCGATCAGACCGCGGAACAGGGAGATCTTTTCCTCGGTGGGAAGCAGCGTCTTTTCGTTCTGGAGGCCGTCGCGCAGGCCAACCTCACACAGGGTAATGGAAGAGGGTAAATTGTTCATGAAATTACCTCCCAATCATTCAATCAGGCCCATTGGCCCGGTATTTTTTGTAATTTCATCATATCCTAAGGAACTGACAAAATCCAATACAAAAATTAAATCGAGCCATAGAATCCATCCATCAAACCGGCTCCATACAAAAAAGCGCGCTCCCTGAAGCAGTTCTCTTTGGGGAGCGCGCTGCTGCATTTGAAAGCCTGGGCCTGTTACAAGGGCAGAACCACCCAGAACAGGGGACCGCCGGAGCAATTTTCCACCCCGCAGCTGCCCCCGTGGGCCTGGGCCGCGGCCCGGACGATGGCAAGGCCCAGGCCGGTGCCGCCGCTTTGACGGCTGCGGGCCTTGTCACCCCGGTAGAAGGGCTCAAAGAGATGGGGAAGGTCCTCCTCGGGAATAGGCAGGCCGTCGTTTTGCACGGTGAGGCGAAGTCCCGTCCCCTCCTTCTCCAGCGTGACGCGGATTTGTCCGCCGGGGCCGCAGTGGCGCAGGGCGTTGGAGGCCAGGTTCTCGGCCAGATCCCGCAGCCGCTCCCGGTCCCCGTCCACCGTAAGCGCCTCCAGCTCCAGAGAGAGGGTGAGGCGCTTCTGCTCCAGTGGAAGGGACAGGGGGCTCCACACCTCTCGAATAAGGGCGGCCAGGTCGATAGACTCCCGGCGAAGCTCTGCACCGGCCTCCAGACGGGACAACTCCAATAAGCTGCCCACCAGCCGGGCCATGCGGTCGCTCTCCTCCAAAATGACGTCCAGATACTGCTCCCGTTTCTGGGGGGCGATGTCCTCCTGAAGGGCCTCCGCGTGGGTACGCAGGACGGCCAGGGGAGTTTTCAGCTCGTGGGCGGCTCCCCGGGTAAAGGCCCGTTCCCGCTGGAGCTGCTCCTCCAGCTGATCCTGTGCGGCGTTGAAGGCGCCGGCCAGGGCGTTAAGCTCCCGCACCGGTCCGTCCTCCCGGCACCGGCCGTTCTGGGCATCCTGGCTCAGCTCCTCCACAGGAGCGGTCACCTTGCGGGACAGGTGGGCGGAGAGAATGAGAATCACAAGGACGGTGAGCAGGAAGGTGCTGATATAGAGAAACCGCTGCTGCTCCAGAGCGGCCTGGAACACATCGCACTGCCCTGCCACCAGACGCGTGGAGCCGTTCTCTCCGTTTGTCATTCCGGACATCTGCCCGCCGCTGGTCCGCACAGGTCGGCCATCGCCGGCCGCCTCCCGGTTCAGCATGGCCTGGGCCTCCCGGAAGTTACGAAGGCGCAGCTCCATGTCGATGGGGCCGTCTCCGTTGCTGCCGTAGGAGGGGAGCAGGACGCTGCTCACCCGCATAAATTGAAACTCCAGGGTAATGGGGGACTCCCCCTGGGTATTGGTCTCTACCATGATCTCCACACTGCCGTCGGGGTGGACAAGCTCAATTTTCTGCACGTCCAGGGCGTAGCCGGGCAGTTCCATTCCGGTCACCCGGGCGTAGGTGCCGTCATAGTTTCGGAGATTGCTCCCGTCTGCTTCCACCGTCTCTCCCTGCCAGCTGTCCGGGGGATAGATGGCGTATTCCCAGCTCCGGTTCCGGTGCTCCACGATCCAGCGGGCCAGCTGGAGCTGCCCCGCATCGTCCAGACCACTGTCAAAATAGAGGTGCCACCGCTGCCCCTGGTCTACCCCGGCCTCGTGGCCGTAGCCATAGGCCAGCTGGCTGCGAAATTCCTTGCCCGCCTCGTCCCGGATGAAAAAGGCCATGCCCCCTTCGGCAATGTCGGTGAGGTACATGGAGTTGGCGCTGAGGTTGTAGATCATAATGTGGTCGGCCTTGGCCCCCAGGCCCCTGGCCAGGTTGTTTTCATAAATTTCCCACTGCTCCTCCCGCTCAGTCCGGGCGGAGGTGTATTGGATGGACACGGTCTGTTCCAGCTTTTCACAGGCAAAATTGGTAAGCAGGGCCATGGTGCCCAGCCACAGCAGGGCAAAGGCGGTGGTGAGAGGCACCGCCAGGCGCCAGCGCAGCTTTCTGGGCCGAGTTTGGTTCATGCTCACACCTCCTCCAAGCGATACCCGGACTTGAATACCGTTTTGATCTGTCCGCCCGCCTTGCCCAGAGCGGCGCGCAGGCTGCGGATGCGGGCGTCCACCGCCCGGCCGTCCCCTTCAAAGTCCAGGCCCCACACCTTGTCCAGAAGCTGCTCCCGGGTGAGTACCTGTCCCCGGTTTCGCATAAGGCACAGGAGAAGGTCATACTCCCGGGGGGAGAGCTTCACGTCCTGCCCACCGGAGGCGCACAGGCGGCTGCGGGTGTTCAAGGTGATGGCTCCGCAGGAGAGAAGCCCGGCCTCTCCCGTACCCCGGCTGCGGCGGATAAGGGCCTGGGTTTTGGCCAGCAGTACCGCCAGGGAGAAGGGCTTGGTCACATAGTCGTCGCACCCCAGGGCATAGCCCCGGAGCAGATCCTCCTCATTGGCCAGGGCGGTGAGAAAGAGAATGGGGACGGCGCTTGTTTCCCGCACCGCCCGGCATACCCCAAAGCCGTCCAGGTTGGGCATGAGGATGTCCAAGAGAATGGCGTCGTAGTCGTGGTCCCGCAAAAGGTCCAGCGCTTCCTCTCCGTCCCGGGCCAGGTCGCACTCCAGTGCGTGGGCGGAAAAGTAGTCCCGCACAATGCTGCGCAGGCGGGGCTCGTCCTCCACAATTAATACATGTTCCATAGGTCCCCTCCTTTCACGGTCAGTATAGCGGGCGGTTGTGTCCAAGTTGTGACAATAGAATATCATGTTTGTTCCCCGGTTCCAAGCAAAAAAAGCCCCTTCCCACAGGGCACGGGGGAGGGGAACCGGCTGGAACAATAAACGGGGGGAATCTCCGAAAGGGCGGTTGAAGGAAATAAAAAAGACCCGGACGCGCACCTGAGGCGGCGTACGGGTCTTTTCGGGATCAGGAGTTTTGGGCCACTACTTCGCAAAACTGCATAAGGCTTTGGGCGATTTCAGCCCGGGTGGCGGGCTCGCCGGGGGCCAGAAGACCGCCGTCCCGGGAGGAGAGAATTCCGGTCCCCACCGCCCAGGTCACAGCCTTGGTGGCCCAGGAGGAGACGCTGCCGCCGTCGGAAAAGGCGGACAGGTCACCGGCGGTGCGGGTGTCATAGTCATGGAGATTGGCGTAATTTAAGAGGATCAGGGACAACTGCTCCCGGGTGACGGGGTTGTTGGGAATAAAGCGGCCCTCGCCGTAGCCGGTCATAACCCACTTGGCGCTGGCCCAGGACACCGCGTCGCAGTACCAGTCTTCATAAGTGACGTCTCCGAAGTTGATGGAGCCGATGTTGGGCTTGCCCTCCATGGCATAGAGAATCTGGGCGGCCATGGCCCGGGTGAGGGGTTCGTCGGGAGAGAAGGTATCCGCTCCCGTGCCGGACATGATGCCCCTGTCTGCCACGTAGTACACCGCATCTGCGTACCAGGCGGAGTCGCTGACATCGGAAAAAAGTATGCGTTCAGCCGGGGCCTGGGCGGGGAGGAAGGTTGTGGTGACGGTGACAGCCGTGTGGTTCATGGTAAAGGAATATTGATGTTCTCCGGAGACGGACAGAGAGAGCCGCTTTCCGGAGTCAGACATAACAATGATCTGGCCCGGTTCGTAGCCGTCTTCCGGGAAGACGGTCAACGTAACGGTGTCAAACAGGTGGACCTCCTCCGGGGAGGCGGTGACGTAGCCGTGTTCGCTGCTCTTGATCTCGATGGAGCAGCTGACTGGGGCGGCGGATGAGACCACCATGGGTTCGTCATGGCGGGCAGAGGGATCTGCGGCCAGCGCCGGAACAGAAACCAGGGAAAGGATTATGGACAGGGACAAAACAAAGCCGGAAAGCTTGGTGGGAAGGACATTCATTTCTCTCTCCTCCTAGGTATCAGAAAGCCTTTTCGCAGGGTGGGTGAATAGGATACGTGTATTGTATCATTTGAGGGCAAGCAGTGCAATGGCGCTTTGTAAAAAAGCAGCAGGCCGTCTCTTACCGCGGGCGCAGCTGCCAAAAGATCACCGCTCCGGCGGCGGCCACATTGAGAGAGTCCACCCCGTGGCACATGGGGATGCGGGCCACATAGTCGCAGGCTGCGATGGTCTGCTCCGTCAGCCCGCTGCCCTCCGAACCTAGGATGATGGCCAGCTTGTCCGCCTGGGTGAGGACCGGGTCATCGATGGAAATGGAGCGGTGGCTGAGCGCCATGGCCACGGTCTGAAAGCCGTGCTTCTTCAGCTGAGAAAGCCCCGGCTGTGGCCACTGGGAGGAGTCCTCTCCCGTCCAGGCCCAGGGGATTTGAAAGACGGTACCCATACTGACCCGCAGGGAGCGGCGATAGAAGGGGTCGCAGCAGGAGGGGGTGACCAGAACCGCATCCATTCCCAGAGCGGCGGCCGAGCGGAAAATAGCCCCTACATTGGTGGAGTCGGTGATGTGTTCCAGCACCACCAGGCGGCGGGCCGTTTGGCACAGCTGCTCCAGGCTGGGCAGGGCAGGCCGCCGCATGGCACATAAAATCCCCCGGGTAAGCGCGTAGCCGGTCAGCTGGGTGAGAACCTCCCTGGGAGCGGTGTAGATGGGGATGTCCCCAAAGCGGTCCAGAAAGGACGGGGGGAGGGTGTGCAGCTGCCGCTGCTCCATGAGCAGGGAGAGCGGCTGGCAGCCGGCGTCCAGCGCGCTGGAAATGACGTTGGGGCTCTCGGCAATGAGTGTGCCCTGGGCGGGGTCCCGGCGGCTGCGCAGCTGGGCATGGGTCAGCCCCACGTAGGGACTTAGCTGCGGCGCGGACAGATCCGCGAGGGGGACGATATAAGCCATAGCGTTGCCTCCTGATGAAAAGAGGGTTGGGCAAGCCGCACACTGGCGGCGCAGACCCATTATGCCATACCGGACGGCACAATGCAAATGAGAAAGGGGAAACATGGTGCCACAGGATGGTAAAAAATATATTTTTCCAGAGAAGAAGCCCCCATAAGAAACATTTGAGTGACCATTCAGAATCTGTTATAATAGGAAAAACACCGCCGGGGGACCGGTACAATGTTGTTCTCCGGGAAAGGAAGGTGCTGACATGGCCCCAAAGACGCTGTATACCGTGGTGGTTGCCGATGATGAGGACGAGCTGCGAGAGGCAGTGTGTACGATGATACCCTGGCAGGACTATGGGTTCTGCCTGGTGGGAAGCGCCAGCAACGGGCTGGACGCTCTGCAGATGGTGGAAAAGTACGAGCCTGACTTGCTGCTCACTGATATCCGGATGCCGTTTATTTCCGGCATTGAACTGGCCCGCCAGGTGCGGGAAGTGCGCCCGGCCACCAATATCGCTTTTTTAAGCGGCTATGACGACTTTAAATATGCCAAGCAGGCGATCCAATATAACATCATCAGCTATATGCTCAAGCCTCTGACTTTGGAGGGGCTGGGGGAAGAGCTTCGGACGATCCGCCAAAAGATTGACGCCCAGTTTGCCATGTTCCGCCAGAGCGCTCCCGGACCGGACCGTCAGGACCTGCGCGCGGCCATGCTGATGCCCCTGGTATTGGACGACTATGCCGAGCCGGAGGGGGAGGCCCAGGTGGAAGAGTATGCCCGCCAGTGCGGTCTGCTCCGGGACCGGGAGGACCGGCCCTGCTATACGGTTATGGTATCCACCCTGCTCAATGAGGACGGGACCAACGAAACGCCCTCTTCCTTTGCGGCGACGGTGGACAGGCTGGCGCTGAAATACCTGCGGGCGGTGAGCTTTTTTGCGTCCGGGAAGGTGATTTCCGTTTTGCTGGGAAATCCTTCGGATTTTGACGAGTATCTGCATATTCTCACCGATGAGATTCCCCAGATGGCCCTGCGCGTGCTGGGCAAGCGCTGCCGCATCGGCGTGAGCCGGATGGCCAGGACCCTCACCGCCCTCCACGACGCCTACCGGGAGGCCATGGAGGCCCTGCGCCAGGGGGACCGGACCGAGGGGGGCGTCCAGTTTATCAGCGATTTTTCCCCGGCAGTCAAGGGAGGAAGCCTGCTGTGCAAGCGGGCTCTGGATACGCTGGACCAGTATTACATGGATGCCAGCCTCTCCCTGGTGTCCCTGAGCGGGATGCTGGATGTGAGCCCCAACCATCTCAGCGCCTGCATCAAAAAATATGCCGGAGAAACCTTTATCAACATTCTCATCCGCAAACGGATGGAGGCGGCCCAGGAGATGGTGTGCAATACCACCCTAAAGGTGCAGGAGATTTCCCAGCGCTGCGGATATACCGACCAGCACTACTTCAGCTACTGCTTTAAACGCTACTGCGGGGAGTCCCCCAACGCCATGCGCCGCCGGGTGGGAATGGAAAAGGCGGGTGAAGGGGTGTGAACAAGCAACCGGCCCGTACCCGTCTGCGTACGACCACCATCCTGGTTTCCATGGTGGTGGGAGTGGTGGCCATTATGCTGTTTTGCTGCATTACCATATTCCTGGACCGCTACCGCAGCGCCATGGTGCAAAGCGCCCAGACCAGTACCGTCCAGGCGGTTTCCCAGGTGTCCAACACAGTGGGCAACTATCTGGGAGACATGGATCAGGCCATGGAACTGGTGGAACAGTCCATGGGGGAAGAGGCGGAAAACCGGGATGAGATGCTGTCCGCCTTTTTAACCTTCCGCCCCGATGTGGTGGCGGTGACCAGCTATTCCAAGGAGGGGGAACTGCTGGACTGCTGGTCGCTGGGCCGGGAGCCCAGAGAGGAAATTTTCCAGAATCTCTCCTTTGATTTGGAAAAGGCCAGAGATTATTTGGGAGCCTACATGACCGCGCCCCATGTGGAGACCATCTTTGAGGGGTATTATCCCTGGGTGGTCACCATGACCGCGCCTCTGGCGCAGAATGGGGAGACGGCGTGGGTGTCGCTGGATCTGAGCTTTTCCAGCATTTCCAGCTACATCAGCAACGTGAGCATTGGCCAGCGGGGATACTGCTTTGTTATGGATGAAGAGGGTAATATTGTCTACCATCCCCAGCAGCAGCTGCTCTACTCCGGCCTGAAGGCGGAGAACACCCCTGCGCTGGCCTCGCTGGAGGACGGCGCCTATGCGGACGATACGGTGATTTACTGCATCACCAGCGTGGAGGGCAGCGACTGGCGGATTGTGGGCGTCAGCTATGTGGATGAGCTGGTCAACCGCAACGTCCATGAGATGATCCGTCTGTCCTTCCTGCTGGCGGGGGTGCTTCTGGCCGCGGCGCTGCTCACCAGCTGGCTGCTGTCCCACCTGCTGGGCCGGCCCCTGCGGGGACTGGCCGCCGCCATGGAGAGCTTTGAAACCGACGCCGACCACTTTACCTACCGCCCCGTGGGGGGAACCCGGGAGGTACAGGAGCTGTCCGCCTCCTTTGGACACATGGTGCTGCGCATCCAGCAGCTGATGACCACGGTGCGGGAGGAGGAAATCAACCTGCGTAAAACTGAGCTCAAGGCCCTCCAGGCCCAGATCAACCCCCACTTCCTTTATAATACGCTGGATTCCATCGCCTGGATGTGTGAGCAGGGGCGCAATGCCGATGCAGTGAAGATGGTTCATGCCCTGGCCAGGCTCTTTCGCATCAGCATCAGCCGCGGCCATGAGCTTATCCCCATTAAAAAGGAAATTGAGCACGCGGAGAGCTACCTTCAGATCCAGAAATACCGCTACAAAAATCAGTTTACCTACGAGTTTGACGTGGAGGAGGAATGTCTGGACTATTACTGCAATAAAATTACCCTCCAGCCCATCATTGAAAACGCCATCAACCACGGCCTGGATCTGTTGGTGGAGGAGGGGCATATTGGAGTGCGGGTGTTCCAGCAGGGGGAGGACATCCTGTTTTGTGTCCAGGACAACGGCGTGGGCATGACCGCCGAGCAGATCGAGTCCATCATGCAGCGCGGGCCCCATGACCGCACCGGCATCGGGATCAAGAACGTCAACGACCGGCTGAAAATCTATTTTGGAAAAAACTACGGGCTGCATATCACCAGCGAGCAGGATGTGGGTACCTGTGTGGAAATTCGCATGCCGAAGATACGGGAGGGAGATTATGAAGGGAAGTAAGCGCGCTGTTTTGGGCGTGGTGCTGGCGCTGTGCTGCCTGTGTGCCTGCTCTTCCAAAGGAATCTCTGCCACCAGGCATTCCGTGGCTCTTGTAGCCAAATCCACCCAGACGGAATTTTGGCTGTCTGTGTTTGCCGGGGCGGAGGCCGCGGCCACCGAGTATAACCTGGATCTGAGCATTATGGGGCCGGAGACCGAGGAGGACTTTGAAACCCAGAACCGCATGGTGGCCCAGGCGGTGGAGGATGGAGCGGAAGCGGTGGTATTTTCCGCCATTGACTTTGAAAACAACGCCTGCGCCATTGACGACGCCTCCCAACAGGGGGTGAAGATTGTGGCCATTGACAGCAGCGTGGACTCCCAGGCGGTGAGCACCTACATCGGGACGGACAATTATGCTGCCGGACAGATGGCCGCCCAGGCGGCCCTGGACCGGGTAGACGGCATTTTGCAGGTGGGCATTGTCAACTATGACATCAGCAGTGCCAACGGCCAGGAGCGGGAGCGGGGAGCTGTGGACCTGTTTGAGCAGAGCGGCCGGGCCAAAATCACGGCCGTAATCAATACCCTGGCCCAGGCGGAGCCGGCCCGGGCGGACACGGCGGCCCTTCTGGAGCAGTATCCCGAGATCAATGTCCTTCTGGCCTTCAACGAGCCCACCAGCGTGGGAGCCGCCCGGGCGGTGGAGGATCTGGGCCGCTCGGAGGATATCTTCCTGGTGGGCTTTGACTCCAACGTTATGACGGTGGACGGCCTGCAGGAGGGCAGCGTGGATGCCCTGGTGGTACAAAATCCATACGCCATGGGCTATCTGGGGGTGGAGAGCGCCTATAAACTTCTGAGCGGCCAGGGCGGCGCCCTGGAAGCTACGGTGGATACCTCCACCCAAATTGTGGACCGGGACAACCTCTTCACCATGGACAGCCAAAAGGCGCTGTTTGCCTTTGAACAACATCTGGACTAGACGAAATATACAAAAACAGTGGGGTAAATTTTTGCATACTGTTGCATCTGGATAAAATTTTGCCCCTCTTTCGGTAATTTTTCCCCTTGCTTTTCTGCCCTTGTTCTTCTAACATAAAATTAGTTTTAAATGGGAAATGAGCGTTCCATTTAAACGGTTTTATGAAAAGGAGAATTGCTATGAAAAAAGCTCTTGCACTGACCCTGGCCGCTGCGATGTCTCTCAGCCTGGTCGCTTGCTCCGGCGGAACTTCGACTTCCCAGTCCTCTTCTGCCAGCACCAGCACCGGCAGCACCAGCACCGGCAGCAGCAGCGCCGCCCAGACCTCCACCGTGGCGAACAAGGACAAGCCCCTGGTCTGGTTTAACCGCCAGCCCTCCAACAGCTCCACCGGCGAGCTGGATATGACCGCGTTAAACTTTAACGCCAACACCTACTATGTAGGATTCGATGCAAACCAGGGTGCCGAGCTTCAGGGAACCATGGTAAAGGATTACATCGAGGCTAATATTGACACCATCGACCGCAACGGCGACGGCATTATCGGATACGTTCTGGCCATCGGCGATATTGGACACAATGACTCCATCGCCCGTACAAGAGGTGTCCGCAACGCTCTGGGAACTGCGGTTGAGGCCAACGGTGAGACAGACAGTACGCCTGTAGGAACCAATACGGACGGCACATCCACGATTGTTAAGGATGGCAGCCTTGAGGTGAACGGCACGACCTACACGGTTCGCGAGCTGGCTTCTCAGGAGATGAAGAACTCTGCAGGCGCTACCTGGGATGCGGCAACCGCAGGAAATGCTATCAACACATGGTCCGCTTCCTTCGGCGATTCTATCGATGTAGTTGTCTCCAACAACGACGGCATGGGCATGTCCATGTTCAACGCATGGTCCAAGGATCAGGGCGTTCCCACTTTCGGCTATGACGCCAACAGCGACGCGGTAGCAGCTATCGCAGAGGGCTACGGCGGCACCATCAGCCAGCATGCGGACGTTCAGGCATACCTGACACTCCGTGTTCTTAGAAACGCACTGGACGGCGTTGACATCAACACCGGCATCAGCGTTGCTGACGAGGCAGGCAATGTTCTTTCCGAGAACGAGTATGTTTACAATGAAGAAGAGCGTTCCTACTACGCTTTGAACGTAGCGGTTACCGCTGAGAATTACCAGGATTATCTGGATTCCACTGTTACCTTTGCTCCGGTATCCAATCAGCTGGATGCAGCAGAGCATCCCACCAAGAAGGTATGGCTGAACATCTACAACGCAGCAGACAACTTCCTGAGCGCGACCTATCAGCCCTTGCTTCAGAAGTATGATGATCTTCTGAATCTGGAAGTTGAGTATATCGGCGGCGACGGCCAGACCGAGTCCAACATCACCAACCGTCTGGGCAATCCCAGCCAGTATGATGCATTTGCCATCAACATGGTGAAGACGGACAATGCGGCTTCTTATACCGGACTGCTGAGCCAGTAATAAAGAGCAGCCGGAGAATTAAGCGATAGTCAGGCATTAGGGAGAAGCGATTCTCCCTAATGTATTATTACGCGCAGCAGTTCGGACAGAGCTGATGCGGTTACGTCACTATTCATTTGCAAACACAGGAGTAATTGAGAATGGCAGATAAGAAAGATGATATCGTCTTATCAATACGCGGTATGAGCAAGTCCTTCGGCCGCAACCGGGTTCTGGACCACATCAATCTGGATGTGAAGCGGGGAACGGTGATGGGGCTGATGGGAGAAAACGGCGCAGGCAAATCTACTATGATGAAGTGTCTGTTCGGAACCTATCAGAAGGATGAAGGAAAGATCTTCTTAAACGGCAAGGAGATCAGCTTTTCCGGGCCCAAGGATGCCCTGGAGAACGGGATCGCCATGGTGCACCAGGAGTTAAACCAATGCCTGGAGCGGAACGTGATTGACAACCTGTTCCTGGGCCGCTATCCGGTAAATTCCGCCGGCGTTGTTGATGAAGGCAGAATGAAAAAGAAAGCTTCCGAGCTGTTCCGCCGGCTCGGAATGACGGTCAACCTTACCCAGCCCATGCGGAATATGTCCGTGTCCCAGCGTCAGATGTGTGAGATTGCCAAGGCCATGAGCTACAACTCAAAAGTAATTGTTTTGGATGAGCCCACCTCCTCTCTGACGGTGCAGGAGGTTGACAAGCTGTTTGAGATGATGCGGATGTTAAAAGATCAGGGCATTTCCTTGATTTATATTTCACACAAGATGGATGAGATCTTTGAGATCTGCGATGAGATCTCCGTGCTTCGGGACGGCAAGCTGGTGATGACAAAGCCCTCCAAGGAGACCAACATGAACGAGCTGATCGCCGCCATGGTTGGACGTTCGCTGGAGAGCCGCTTCCCGCCGGTGGACAACACGCCGGGCGAGCCGATTCTCTCCGTGCAGCATCTGTCCACAAAGTTTGAACCCCATCTGCAGGATATCACCTTTGATGTGCGGGAGGGCGAGATCTTCGGACTCTACGGCCTGGTGGGAGCAGGGCGGACGGAGCTTTTGGAGACAATCTTCGGCGTCCGTACCCGTGCGGCGGGCCGTGTGTATTTCAGAGGGCGGCTGATGAATTTCAACAGTGCCAAGGAAGCCATTGAACATGGTTTTGCTATGATCACAGAGGAGCGCAAGGCCAACGGCCTGTTTTTAAAGAGTGACCTTACCTTCAATACCACCATTGCCAACCTGGAGCAGTACAAATCAGGCATTGCCCTATCAGACGCAAAGATGGTGAAGG
>CALWYG010000109.1 GCA_944385695.1 uncultured Oscillospiraceae bacterium
AATGCCATTGAGGGCATCGTGACCACAAACACCCGTATCCGGCAGCTTGTGGAGGAGAAAACAACGCCGAGAAACCGGGACGAACAGGAGATTGCAGGTTATCGGGACGTGCTGAACCTCATCCACGAGAACTTTGACGCCATCCCCATCACCCAGAACTACATCCTGCAGCTCCACAAGATCCTTTACAGCCACATGAACAATCCCATGGCGGGCAGGACCAAAAGCGTGCAGAACTACATCAGCGCCACCTATCTAGACGGCCATGTGGAGACCTTGTTTACGCCACTGGCTCCCTATGAAACGCCAGAGGCCCTGGACAGAATCTGCGAGGAATACAACCGGGTCATTGGGAACATGGAAGTGGAGCCGCTGATCGTCATTCCTGTGTTCATCCACGACTTTCTCTGCATTCACCCATTCAATGATGGAAACGGCAGAATGAGCCGTTTGCTGACCACGTTGCTGCTCTACCGCAGCGGGTTCTATGTGGGCAAATATATCTCGCTGGAGGCCAAGATCGTAAAAAACAAGGATCTCTATTACGATGCCCTGGGCCAGGCGCAGATCGGATGGCATGAAGGTACTGAAGATGTGATTCCGTTCATCAAGTATCTGCTAGGGACCATTCTTTCCGCCTACAAGGATTTTGAAGATCGCTTTGCTCTGGTGGAGACCAAGCTCCCTGCCCTGGAGACTGCGCGCCGGGCTACCATGGAGAAGGTCGGTCGGTTTACGAAGCAGGACATCCGTGAGCTTTGCCCTTCGCTCAGCATCAGCTCCATCGAAGGAGCACTGCGGAAATTAGTGGCATCCGGCGAACTGAAACGGGAGGGTGCTGGGAAGAACATTTGCTATTACAGATTGAAATGATTCACCAATCATCGAGTTGTTATCTGAGAAAAATCAAGCATAGGGGAACTGCACACTGAGGGGTTTTCTACAGTTACATCACCTTTTTTCAGATATGGGTCATCCATATCCGGGGTTTCCGTATCTGGACAAGCTGTATCCGGCTCGTCCTCAAACGGCTGGCCCGTGTCCGAGGAGCGGGGCGTTTCGTAGATGACATACTCCACATCCTCGATCTTACCCTTGCTGTCCCAGAGACGGTTACGGATTATGTACCTGACCTGCTCCAGCGCCTTCAGGGTAAAGCCGATGCTGACTGTGCTATCCTTGCAGATTTTGGATGGGCTTCTGGTGATGTAGTTCCAGTCCTCCGGCAAAAACAGTATCATGGAAAGAAGATCTTTGGATTTTAGCAACAGCCCCGCGTTGCGCAGGTGGTGGTTGGACATCACCGTATAGTCGCGGGTTTTCTCAATGCGAAATGCCGCAATGGTGCTTTTCAACATGTCAGGCCGTGATGAAACCGAATAAAGAGACCGGAGGGGTGTTCTCCACAAAAAGCCGGAAAGCAAAAACTGTACCTGAAGCAGCGGCTGTCAGAATTGGAGAAACTGGTGGAGCTCGCAAAAGTACAGAGTACCGAGGCAACTAATGCCATTGAGGGAATCGTGACGACAAACACCCGTATCCGTCAGCTTATGGAGGAGAAAACAACGCCGGGGAACCGGGATGAACAGGAAATCGCAGGTTACCGGGATATGCTGAACCTCATCCACGAGAACTTCGACGCCACCCCTATTCCGCAAAACTACATCCTGCAGCTTTACAAGATCCTCTATAAGGACTTTGAAGACCGCTTTGCCCTGATGGAGACCAAATTCCCGGCTTTGGTGACTGTGCGCCGGGCTGCCATGGAAGAAGGTCAGCCGGTTCATGAAGCAGGACATTCGGGAACTCTGCCCTTCGCTCCGTATCAGCTCCACCGAGGGGGCGCTGCGGAAATTGGCGACACACAGTACACCCCCACTTCTTGTGCTACTGCACAACAAATTGCACCCCCGCTGACAACACGGAGACAGTTATTTTACCCCAAAACTCTTGCAATTACTGCACAAATTTCATTTGTGCAGTATTTTTTCACCCTCTCGAATATGTACCGTTAGGAGGAAATTTTTGGGCACTGTGCACCACTACCAGCCCTTCCTATTGTTCAAATCGAGCATGCCAAAGCAGAATTCTTCCCACCATGACCATGTTGTCTGTGACGGGTCGCCCTCTCGAATCCGCATGGTACGTCGAATTTCCTTGGGAATGACCACACGGCCCAAGTCGTCTATTCGTCTGACAATGCCAGTTGCTTTCATCTATATTTTGCCTCCTGTGGTTGAAATTCCTTAGACGGCATTATTATCCGCAAGATTTGCCAGCATATGCGAACTTTAGGATGGCTTTGTTTTCCAGTCTCTCAGGGGATCAGTCCCCGTCCCACCTCCCGGGGCGGCACCCCCAGCAGCAGCAGTGCTCCCGCCGCTGCCAAAGCCGGCATCTCCTCCCCACGGCGCACCAGAGGGATCGGGAATTCCTGCCGCTCCACCACATGCCCTTCCAACGTCACCACCTCACGCTGGAGGGTCGCCCACATACGGTCCTCCTCCCGGCTGGAAATGGTCAGACTGTCCCTGGGCGAGGGACCATAGCTCACCGCGCTGGCTGCCCGCATTCCTTGAAGGGCATCTGCGCCGCTGCCGGGCAGCAGTACCGTCCGGCAGGCCCGGGGCAGCGTCTTTCCCTCCAGAACCGCACGGGGGGACACCACCAGCAGGGCGGGGTGCCGGTCACTGCACCGCCGTCCGGCCAACCCACCCTGGATGGACAACCCCCGCAAAATAGCTGCTTCAATGCCTTCTCCAGACTCAATTACCTGAAAACATTCCATTTCTCTTCCTCCTTGCCTCCATCTTTTGCAAAAACTCCCTCTTTATGCGCCTGACCCACAACCACTGCCCCGTCCTTGACTTTTTTGTTCCATATCTGGTAATATTATCGTGTATATTTATGTGATTTTCCGCTCCCCTTGGAACGGCTTTGAATTGTGAGGAATCGACATTATGGCTCAGAAAACCAACCATTACGGCAATGACGCAATCTCTGCCCTGAAGGGTGCCGACCGGGTGCGCAAGCGGCCCGGCGTTATTTTCGGCTCCGACGGGCTGGAGGGATGTGAACATGCGGTCTTTGAGATCATGTCCAACTCCATCGACGAGGCTCGTGAGGGGCACGGCAGCCTCATCACGGTCACCCGCTTCGAGGATTTGTCCATTCAGGTGGAGGACCAGGGCCGGGGCTGCCCCCTGGACTGGAATGAGAAGGAGCAGAAGTATAACTGGGAGCTGGTTTTCTGCGAGCTGTACGCCGGAGGCAAGTACAACAACCTCTCCGGTGACAACTACGAGTATTCCCTGGGTTTAAACGGCCTGGGCTCCTGTGCCACCCAGTACGCCAGCGAATATATGGACGTCACCGTGTGGCGGGACGGCTTTAAATACTCCCTCCACTTTGAAAAAGGCGAAAACATCGGAGGACTGAAGAAGGAGCCCACCGACAAGGGAAAAAAGACCGGCACTGTCATCCGCTGGAAGCCCGACCTGGAAGTCTTTACTGACATCAATATTCCCCCCGAGTACTATCAGGATGTAATGAAGCGCCAGGCGGTGGTCAATGCCGGAGTCACCTTCCGCTTCCGCAAGCAGGCAGGCGGAAAGTTTGAGAGCACCGACTACCGCTATGAAAACGGAATCCAGGACTACGTAGCAGAGCTCTCCGGCGAGGACGCCCTCACCCTGCCTGTCTTCTGGCAGACAGAGCGCAAGGGCCGGGACCGGGCGGACAAGCCGGAATATAAGGTAAAGCTGTCCGTCTCCTTTTGCTTTTCCAATAAAGTCCAGGTCATTGAGCACTACCACAACTCGTCCTGGCTGGAGCACGGCGGCTCTCCCGACAAGGCCGTGCGCTCCGCCTTTGTCTCCGCCATTGACAGCTACCTGAAAAGCCAGAATAAATACACCAAGAATGAGAGCAAAATAGCCTTCCAGGACATTCAGGACGCCCTGGTGCTGGTTTCCAACAATTTTTCCACCCAGACCAGCTACGAAAACCAGACCAAGAAGGCCATCAACAACAAATTTGTCCAGGAGGCCATGACGGAATTTCTCCGCAGCCAGATGGAGGTCTACTTCATCGAAAATCCCATCGACGCCCAGAAAATTGGCGAGCAGGTGCTCATTAACAAGCGGGCCCGGGAGAACGCGGAAAAAACCCGGCTGAACATCAAAAAGAAGCTCACCGGCTCTATGGACATCTCCAACCGGGTACAGAAATTTGTGGACTGCCGCACCAAGGACGTGTCTCGCCGGGAGCTCTATATCGTGGAGGGCGACTCGGCCATGGGAAGCGTCAAGCTGAGCCGAGACGCGGAGTATCAGGGCATCATGCCTGTGCGGGGCAAGATTCTGAATTGCCTGAAGGCCGACTACGGCAAGATCTTCAAGAGTGAAATTATTACCGACCTCTTGAAGGTCCTGGGCTGCGGCGTGGAGGTCCACGATAAGAAGGCCAAGGACCTGGCTGCCTTCGACTTAAATGCCCTGCGGTGGAACAAGGTAGTCATCTGCACCGACGCGGACGTGGACGGCTTCCAGATCCGCACCCTGATCCTTACCATGCTCTACCGGCTGACCCCCACTCTCATTCAGGAGGGATATGTGTATATCGCCGAATCTCCCCTCTATGAAATCACCTGTAAGGAAAAGACCTGGTTTGCCTACTCTGATAAGGAGAAAAACGACATTGTCGCCTCTCTGGACGGAAAGAAGTGTGACGTACAGCGCTCCAAAGGTCTGGGCGAGAACGACCCGGATATGATGTGGCTGACCACCATGAACCCCGAAACCCGGCGGCTCATCAAGGTCATACCCGAGGATGTGGAGCGCACCGCCCAGGTCTTCGACCTGCTGCTGGGGGACGACCTCCAGGGCCGGAAGAACCACATTGCCGACCACGGCCACGAATATCTGGAGCTGGCCGACATCTCATAAAGGAGCGCTCTATGAATCTCTTTGACATCCTGGGCCCGGTGATGGTGGGCCCCTCCAGCTCCCACACAGCGGGTGCAGTGCGCATCGGCCTCTTGGCCCGGGCCCTACTGGGGCAAGAGCCAGTGCGGGCCAACCTCTTTCTCCATGGCTCCTTTGCCTCCACGGGGGAAGGGCACGGCACCCATCAGGCCCT
>CALWYG010000110.1 GCA_944385695.1 uncultured Oscillospiraceae bacterium
ACTTCACCCACGGCTTCCAGCATACCAAGACACTTGTCTCCAACCACCAATTTAACCCCATCCAAACCACGGCCGCGGAGCCACTGAAAGAAATTGACCCAACTGGCCTTGTCTTCTTTCATACCCTCGGCTGCACCAAGAACCTCGCGGTAGCCATCCTCGTTGACCGCAATGGCTACCAGAATGGCTACATTTTCAAACTCTCCGCCCCAGTTACGGCGCAGGTAGATCCCATCTACATAGACATACGGATACCGCCCACCTTGCAGAGGACGGTTCCGCCAATCCTCAATGTGGATATACGCTTTCTTGTTCAGCTCACTGATGGTGGATGGAGAGACTTTGCTTCCCCAGAGGGCCTCCGTAATGTCATCCACGCGTCGGACGGATACTCCGGCCAGGTACATCTCAATGAGGGCTTCTTCCACACTGCTCTCCCGACGGCGATACCGCTCAATGATAGCGGTTTCAAAGGAGATCCCTTTGAGCTTGGGTACCTTGAGGGTAACGTTCCCGGAAGTGGTAGTAAGGTTGCGGCTGTAGTGGCCGCTGCGATAACCCTGCCGCTGCTCATTGCGCTCGTACCGGGCCGCCTGGGTCAGCTTTTGAGCCTCGGCCTCCAGCAGTTCGTTGAGGGTCTCCTCTACGCTGCCTCGCACCAGCTCTTTGAGCTGCCCCTTGATAACTTCCTCATTTAGCTGTACAATCTTCTCAGACATGGTTTGCTGTCTCCTTTCAGAATGGTGTGTCGCAACTTCATTCTACCAGAGGGCTGCAAACCATGTCTCTTTTTATCTGCTTTATCTGCTTTTTAATTTGCGAAACTTATTCTACCTTATCTCCTCTACCCCAGCATTTTGTCCCTTCTCCGCAAACACCACATCCCATCTCCCATCACCAAGCGTCAGCCCCCTGATTTACTGCCGCAGAGGCATTTTATCCCCTATTCCCGCGCTCTGAATACACCCCTGGTATCACCCCTTACCATACCTGTTTGAAGCTCTTCTCGTTTGGCTGAGGCTTATTTTACAGATGAACCGCCACCCCAACGCAAATGCATCAAGGTGGCGGTTCGTCTTAATTATGGCCGTTAACTTCTGGGGTTCCGCCTTGCAGGCACAAGCCAACTGATCGGGCGCGAGAATCCACTCCGTATCCACGGTCCCTTGCAGACCGTCTTTTCTCTCACAGTCCCCTCTCTTATGCGCGCAGTTTGCTATCACAGAGGCAAGTACTGCGTTCATCGGCCACATTACCCCATTTCCGTAGACGCACTGCTTTCCAGGACCTCCAAAGAGGTTCCATCGCTGATAAAAGTCACATCCTGGCCTACGGTATAAAATACTTCAGATCCCACTTGCTCCAGTGCCATCTGGATCCGGCTCTCTGCTTGCTTGGCAGTCACAACGGTTTTTTGAGGCTGAAGTTTCTCAATCAGGGCGACTCCTTTTGTGGAATCTCTGCCATGATGTGCCGCCTTGTACAAGTCAATCTCTGTGGGCAGATTAAGATTCAGCAACTCATTCAGACGTGTTTTTTCCGCATCACCGGCCATAAATACGCAGTTGTCTCCATGCTCCAGCAAGATCGCCAAAGAATAATCGTTAGTCTGGGCATAATAGAAATCTTCCGGTGGGAAAATTCTAATATCCAAGTCGCCGAAAATGAACTGACGGTCCCTATATAGCATCAGAACCGGGATACTCTCCCGCTGGATCTCGTTCATCAGCGTTTGATAAACCGCCTTTTCTCCGGAAAAATATGGCACAACCACTTGTTTGATCGCAAACTGGCGCACAAGCTCCTGCGCTCCGCCCACATGGTCTTGATCCGGATGTGTCAAGACCAGGCAGTCAATGGTTTCCACCTCGTGTTCTTTCAGCAGCTCCACGATATGCGGGGCGTCCTGCGCCTCTCCGGTATCCACTACGACACAGTACCCTTCGCTGAGCAGAATGGCGCAGTCTGCATCATTTTTTGTACCAGCAAAGATAAATTCCGCGTCATTGACCGCCCCCCGGTTCTCCAGTGCGTACCAGCCAAAATATAGCGCGGCACAGATTCCACATATCATTGCGATTCGAAACAGAAACAGCACGCTTCGTTTTCCCACTGATATCACCCCCAGCATTCTTCTAATTCTGCTGCAATGTTACCCGCGAGCCAGCTCTGAGAAGACCAGTTTTCCAAACGAGGTTAGGTCCTCCTCAATCCAGCCGCTTAATTTTTCGCAGTCCGCATTTAGGATTCCGTGGCTTTCATCCTTATTACTCAGTGCCCAAGCCACCCAGCTGATATTATGTTCCCGCATATAATCCAAGAAGGGCTGTGCATTTTCCTGATAGCTGTGCTCCGCACCTTTTTTCTGTCCGCTTTGTGTGTCATAGATGCCGGTACCCCATTCACTGACAAACACAGGCAGACCAGCCTCCACAACGTCCTCAATCAAATAATTGTCACAGGGCGCCTCCTTGGACACGTCTATGTAGCGGTGCATGGTATACATAATATTTTCATATGTGAGCGGACGTTCCAAGGGACCCGTAAAATCTGTACAAAAATCGGGGGT
The DNA here is from genome assembly GCA_944385695.1 of uncultured Oscillospiraceae bacterium. Taxonomy (GTDB): domain Bacteria; phylum Bacillota; class Clostridia; order Oscillospirales; family Oscillospiraceae; genus Lawsonibacter. Next base: position 2,570 of record CALWYG010000110.1, read on the forward strand.
TCCAACCAGGATCACCGCATTGGGAGCGTTCTTTCGGATCTCTGGAATCACACGATTGGCGTATCGGCGTATTTCCTCCCACGAGGTACTCCCGTTGGGTTCATTGCAGATCTCGTAGATCAGCCCGGGGTGATCCCCATAATGCTTTGAAATCTCCCTAAAAAAGTTCACAGCCTCATTCACATACCGGTTGGGATTGCCGTCGTCCATAATATGCCAGTCTATGATGACATACATATCTGCGGACAGTGCACTTTCAATGCCCATATACAGATAATTCAAATTCTCCTCCGGCTCGCGGATATATCCGGTTTGAGTATCCGTATACATGGCAATACGCTGTACATTGGCACCCCACTCTTTGAGCGTCTGCATAGCGGAGCCGTTTAAATAGCGGGGATACCACTCAATCCCGTGGCTGCTCACTCCATTCAGGCTCACCACATTACCATGCTCATCCATCAAAGCGGAGCCGTCCACATGCAGCGCTCCGTGCGCCATGACTCCGTCTCCCTCCGCCACGGGAGCGTTCTCTTCCAATAAAACACCGGCAACGCCTATGGCTGCCAGAACAATAAACAGTGCCAGAAATATATCCCGCAGCTTGCAGAAGCTTCCCGCGGTCCTTGATTTAATCCTCATGATCCATTCCAAAGGGGAAAAAGTCCTGATTGAGGTTCTCGGCGAATATTGACACAAACACATAATCATATTGGGCATCTTCTATAAACAACTCCAGTTCTTCCTCGGTATACTCTCCTGTCCAAAGCATATCCACCTGCTCAAAGGACTGTGCCAGGAACGCCCCTATGGGAGTGGCAAACGAATCACGCAAAAGCAGAATTTTTTTGTCTGACGGGGCATCTTTGTTGATAATCGACGTGTAATCTTCTACGCCAGTTTTCAGGTACGTTCTCTCCGCCTCGCCGTCGTACAGATCGCTGTAGGAATCCATATCATAGTCCGTATACAGCAGAGCTTCTGAAAACGTCCCCTCATATGTATCGTAATCATTATATTCCCCGGACTTCAGCAGATAATCGCCTTCCTCTCGGGGATAGATGACGGTATACGGCTCCGCCCCGCCGGCAAAGATGGTTCCGGTATCTCGCCCACGAGAACCAAACATCAAATTCTCATAGGTAATTTGATAATAGGAGTCCAAGTTACTCAGGCGATCGCGATCCGAAATTTCCGCCCCAAATGTATCCTCCATCCACTCCAGGATATCACAGTATCCGTAAAAGGCCGCCATAGGAGTCCAATGGTGGTCGGTTCGGAAGAAGGCCTCTTCCTGCGTCAGGCCATGCTCCGTCCAACTGCTGCGCAAATCCAACAGAGGGACGCCATAATAACGGGCCCAGGCGCAAAATGTATCTGCATTCTGGGAAAAATCGTCATACGGAATGCCATAATACTTGGCATCTTCCTGGGGAAGGTTCATGGGAAACATGATAAACCCAAATTGATCGCCCCTAGCCTCTATCTGCTTCTGAAGCCGCGCAGTACGGACAGCCAGTTCCTTGGTGTCATCGCCAAATCCGTTCCAAAAATTCCCGCTGTACAGGAAGCCATTCTTGTCTTTTACCCGGTCGAATCCGTTCTCTTCATGCTTCCCCATCGCCATCTGCACAGCGCCGTAAGCGTCAATCATCGGATATCGAAACAGAAGGTTCTCGTTCATGAACGTCTCTACCTCCTGAAGCTGTTGGGCAGAATCGTTCCATGTCCACTGGATCTTGCTGACATCGTCCCACACCTCAGCCCCATTTACAGCCAGGTTAGCTCCCGAAAACCCAAGGACAAACAACAGAAAAAAGGCAGCAAACACCTTTTCTCCCAGGTTTTTATGGTCTTTCATATGGTCCACCTCAAGCATCAGAAGTTGAAATAAATGAAGGGGTTGTACCCGCTCTTGGAGACGTAGATCACAGAAATAAGAAAGATCACCGTCAGCCCGGCAGGATAAACGATCTCAAACAGTTTGGGATATCTGCCCGAAAGCTTGGCACGCAGCGCGGGAGCAACGGGCATGCAAACCAAGATCCCAACGACCCAAATCACCGCGTATTCCCGCAAGAACATCCATACATAGGGACTGAACAAGGGATTTCCATTCAGGCCAAACATATTTCCCATATACTCGCCCAGTTGATAGAAGCTTTCACACCGGAACAAGACCCAGCCTAAGTTTACGACAAACATGGCATAAATGTGCCGCCAAACTTTTCCGCCGGACCGTTTCTCCAGCTGGAATAGCCGCTCCAAAACCAGGAACAGGAAGTTCAACAGTCCCCAGAACAGGAAATTCCAAGCGGCGCCATGCCAAAGGCCCGTTAACAGCCATACAATCAGCAGATTTCGAATGAGCTTGTCGGCGCTCTCCACGCGGGAACCGCCCAGCGGAAAGTAGACATATTCCCGGAACCACGTTCCCAAAGAAATATGCCAGCGTCTCCAAAATTCACCAATGGAACGGGATATATAGGGATAACGGAAGTTCTCTTCAAAGGTGAACCCAAACATCTTTCCCAAACCAATGGCCATGTCGGAATAGGCCGAAAAATCCAGGAATATCTGCAGCGTATATGCAAAGGACCCCAGCCACGCCAAGGTAACTGGAATGACCATGAGCTGGTGTCCCGCCCGTGTCATGTCAAAAATATTGTCCGCAATAATAGCAAACGAATTGGCCAGGATCAGTTTTTTGGCAAACCCCTGTACAAAGCGCGCCACGCCTTCAGAAAACAGTGTCCAGGAGTGTTCTCTGTGCAGAATCTGCAGCTCCACGGTATGATACCGCACGATGGGTCCCGCTACGAGCTGGGGAAACAGCGATACATACAACGCCACATTCAACGGATTTTGCTGAGCCGGCACATCTCCCCGGTATACATCGATGACATAGCTCAGCGCCTGGAACGTAAAGAAGGAAATACCGATGGGCAAAGCCAGATCCAATATCGGCATAATCTCTTTTCCCACCACGTAGTTCACATTGGACATGGTGAAGTTCCAGTATTTAAACACAAATAGGATTCCAAGATCGACAATACAGGTAACCACCAAAAGGGTCCGTTTCCTGTCCCATCTGGATATGAGCCACGCCATCAGCCAGTTAAACATACAAGAAAATACCAACAGCACAACATTGCGTGGCTCTCCCCACGCATAAAACAGCAGGCTGGCCACCAACAGGATTAGGTTCCGGAGCCTGATGCTGAATTTGCCAATCGTATAGTACAAGATTAAAACAGCTGGTAAAAAATAAAATAAAAATACGATACTGGAGAAAACCAATTCTCTCTACCCCTCTCAGGCCAAGCCGCTCTCTGATCTCCGAAACATCCTGCGCCTCGATGTAAGTTTCGCCTCTTGTTTCTTCTATCAGACAGAGAGATCTGGAACCGGCGGTGATTCCACCGGTTCCAGTCCTCTTTTCTCTTCTTGATTGCGTTATACTTTTGCGGCTACAGCAGACTTCTCCGCCTCAGTTTCCACCTGGGCAAAGAGCCCATCAAACGCGTCATTGAAAACTAATTCTTTCCAATTTTCAACGTAATACAAACCTTTTCTGTGCGTGTCGCGCACACAATGCATGGTAAACTCACTCTTGGGGAACTTTAACTCAAACCGCTCCGGCAGATCGGTCTCCGAATTGCGAACCATTACATATTCATAGTTCGTATCCGTTACCTCCACAGCCTGTCCATCGGTGGTTTCCAGCACCATGTTCAAGTCAATGCGCGGCAGCTCCCGCTTGGAGCTCTCGTTCTGCACCGAACGCCGCTGTACATTCAGGAAGATATCGTCAAACATGCTGGCAGACAGCTTCATCACCTTGGCCAGGCTATGCTCCCGGTCATACAGGATCTGGAAATATGCATCTTTATCTGCATCCTCCATCTCCAAAATCTGAATGCCGTATTTCCACTCCTTGCCTCTCTTGCTGACATGGACGCATCTGGCCACCATTTCGGTTTTATAGCGCTCGGTCTTCAGCCGGATCTTCATCTTATCCTCACCGTGGGGCAAATAAGATGATTTATCCATCAAAATAGACAAACCCGTTTCCGAGGCGTCATTGGTCACGCCGTAATAGGTCTTGTCCATATACTCGATCTCAGCCGGAATGTGGATCTGGAATCTGTCGTTGGTACGCAGATTCCGCCGGCCGGCCATAAAGAACACCGCCATTGTCAGGTGCAGGGCATTGACCGCCAGCCAGTAAATGATGATAATGCCTCCGTAGTTCCGGGTCTGAAGCGCCCCCACCACGGCCACAATCAACGCTATGACATCCAGCACCAGCAGAATGATCTGAGGCAGCGCCAACTGCAGGTCATTGCGGCTGCTTACTTCGCGGGTCTTTTTGGTCACGTTGAATTTCTTCTCTTTGATAAACAGCGTCTCCAGCAGGATGGGGATAATCATGTACGGGAAGATCACCGTATCGATGGTATTGCTCCAGCGCTTATTACGGATTTTGCCGGAGGTTACTTTCAGCGCCTGGTTATACAACACAAAGGAGGGCAGCCAGATCAGAATCAGCTCCGGCAGGCTGCAGATTACCACAGGGATGTGGAACAAGACGAACAGAATAGGGGAAATAATGTAAATAAAGCGGCGGAAGAAGGTCCACCAATACAGCCAGCAGGCCAGGTAGCTGATTTTGGTGTTCAGCTTCAGGCCGGGATTCAGCAGCAGGTGAATCCGGCGCAGGGAGCTGATACATCCGCGCCCCCACCGCACACGCTGCTTAATCAGGCTGTCAATATCCGTGGGGGCCAGGCCGTGGGCCAGCGCTTTGTCCAAGGCATAGCAGGTATAGCCTTTGGCTTGGATCTTGATGCCCGTCTCAAAGTCCTCGGTGATGGTACCAGTGGCAATGCCGTCTACCTCCTGCAGTGCCTGGCGGGAAATGAGCGTATTGGAGCCGGCATAGATAGGAGCATTCGCGTTGTTTCTGCCCACGTTGATCTCACGGAAAAAGTAGTCCTGTTCGTTGGGGATCCGGGACTCACTATAGAAGTTATACTGAAACAGATCCGGGTTATAAAAGCTTTGGGGCGTCTGGATGAAGCCAATTTTATACTTCTCGTCGATTTCATCCTCTTCCCGGTCCACCCACGTACCGTCATCCAGCTCTTTCATGGTAGGCAGGAAGGTATAGGGCACGGTTTCCATGAGGAAATCATGGGTAGGAATCATATCTGCGTCAAAGGTGACGATCCAGGGGGAGGTGGTTTTGCTCAAGGCGTTGTTCAGGTTGCCCGCCTTTGCCTCCTTGTTCTCAGACAGACCGAAATAGCCCACCCCCATCTTGCGGGCCAGCTGTGCCATTTCGGGCCGGTCGCTATCGTCGCAGACATAGATATGTACCTTGCTCTTGTCCGGATAGTCCATGTGCTTGCAGCCGTTGATCGTCTTATACAGCAGATCGGTCTCCTCATTATGGGTGGCGATCAGCACATCCACGTGAGGATACCGGTCCAGTGGGACCACTGGCATATCCGGGACGTTTTTCCGTCCCAGGCGCACAAAGTGCTCCGTGCCTTCCAGCATGGAAATGGTCTCAGACACGACCAGTAAAATGCCGCAGATCGTCGCCAGCCAGCCGTAGATCTCATGCTCCGGAACTGTGAAGAAGATACGCCAGACAATGTAGACGGTCATACTGATAATGGCTACAACAATCCAGAATTTCTCTTTTCCGCCTTTACTGTTTTTCCGTTTGATTTTGACCTTACTTCCCATTCTTAATCCTCTCCTTCCTATGCAAACAGGATATCCGGCCTCTCACATTCCTTTTCTGTGCCGTTGGACCAAAATAATGGATACAAAAAATGCAGTAATCATCAACCAGCCGCCAAGAGAAACAACCAGAGTAGAGTGCTCTACAAAATGCCTTAAATTATTGCGCAAGTTCTTGTCCAGATAATCGCTATGAAGAAGCAGCACATCCTCCAGGCGCTCCACTTCTTCTTCATACGAATTCCGATCCCGTTCAATTTCCAGATCCGTATCCTCTTCCAGGTAAACACCGTGACTGGGAAGCTTGCTCTCGTCCCACCGGCTTCTGTCCCGCTTGGCGGGGTACTCCAAAAACGCAGCCGCCTGCTCGATCTTCTCCTGGATATTCTGGTTGCTCAAAAGGTTAGAGCGTAAACGGTTATATTGACTCGTCACCGCATCCACAAAAGCTTCGTCCGTAATCAGGCGTTCAAACCAAGGAGACTGGAAAAACGCCATTTCATTCATTTCCAAAAGCGCTTCTTCATAATTGTCCATTGCGCCATCAAAGTCCCAGACCGGGCCAATCGCCACCTTGCCGTCCTGGTTCTTATAGAGAAACGTTGAATTCCATCCCGCATCGTAATTGGCAAAGAATTCGTTGATCACAAAATAATTAACAAAAGAATCCACATCCAGCAACGTATTATAGCGGATAAATTCCTCTTTCTTATCCGAATACAACACATCCTCAATCTCCCGGATATCTTGCTGGATATACTCCCAATACTCGTCGGTAATCTTTTCTGCAGACGGATATTCCAAATTGAGCCAGTTCTCGCTTCGCTGGTGCTCCGTGGACCAAACCGTCATGGAGTAACCATCCGGTTCCCGCCGGTCCCGCTGCAAAATGTAACTCTGATCTGAAATTTCGATGGGATTTGAGACCGGCTCGATGTCCACACGGCCTTCTCCCTGCTCAATGCATTCGTACATGCCATATAGGCCCATATACTCATATCCGGTGTCTCGTTTGAGCACCACCTCACACATTCTGATATCCGGTGTGTAGGGGTCCAGTTCTCCTGCCACATTCAGCGCCAGGTAATTTCGCAAGTAGCTCCGGTCGCCCATTGTGCCGTTTAGAATCCAAGAGTCTGACGCGGTCATCCCCAGAAGGGATGCAGCTGTCTTTTCCCCGTTTGCATCCATCAGCTGAAGCCGGTACTGCTTTTTCGCCAAAGACGAAGAGCTGTTTCCACGCACTTTAATCCTTCCTTCACTGGAAAACGTGGGAACATCAGACAATTGATTGACATGATCCTCCGCATCGCAGACGCTTAACGTAATCGTAACATACGGATCTATCCCATCACGATACAAAAACGAATCTGTTTCTGGATCGTAGTACTTATAGTTGATAATTTCACTGCCATGGGTATCAATAATCACCAGAGGCAAATGAGAGGTAAAGTCCTCGTCCACCATAAAGTCATCCGGAATACTGGTTGAGCCGAGGGTCACATCTGCCCCTGCTGCCAGTTCATGGTGCCAGACCCGTTCTCCAGCGCCCGTGACTATGGCCTGCTCATATTCTGCTGTCCCCAGTCCCAGGAGTGCTACGCAGCAAAGCCCTGTCACCAGCAGCGCAATTTTCACCTTGCCATTCACACGGTCTCCATCCTTTCCCCGGCAATTTGCTTACTCCGCGATCTCCTCGTTCTGGCCGACCAAGTTTACCTCTTCCACGGCCTCAACCTCAAACAGCTTCTCGCTGATCTTCTCGTTCCTATACTTCTCCGCCTGCTTTTCGGACAGCTCAAAGATATACTCCACAGAATTTCTGCCCATATTCTTCACGCACAGTCTGGCTTTGTTCTTAAACGTATCCTGGATGAGGGTCTGAATTTCTCCGGAGAGATCCTTCCCGCCGCGGATAATGAGGAGATATCTGGTGTTGCTCTTGACTCCGCCAATAGCCAGCATCAGCAAGAAGATGATAATGCTTCCGATCAGAGCTGTCACAAAATCGGAAATGCCGCAGCAGATGCCCACCGCGATGGCCCAGAAAATATAGGCAGTATCTCGTGCATCCTTAATTGCGGTACGGAAACGCACAATGGACAGTGCGCCCACCATGCCCAGGGACAGCGCAATATTATTTCCGATGACGCACATCACCATGGTGGTGACCAGGGCCAGCATCCACAGGGAAACATTAAAGCGTCCGCTGTACACCGCACCGGAATGAGAAAAGCGGTAAGACAGGAAGATAATCGCACCGGCAATAATCGCCGCCAAGAAATTGATGAGCAGTTCCTGAGTGGTAATGCTCCCTGCATGATTGGTCAGATAATACAATAAGTTCTCGTTCATAACACACTTGCTCCCATACTAAAATATCGTCCGCGCAGATATTTGCTGCTGGCCGTTTCGCTCAGGCCGAAGGGGGCCAGAGCCGTCTGGATATGTTCCAGTAAAAAGTGGTTGTATTTGATCTCCAGTGTCACCAGATTGGGCGGCTGGACCGGATACCACGCTACCGCGCCGCTGAAAAGCTCAAAATTCCCTTCCTGCGCTGAAATATTGCTGTCAAAGGTGATTCGTATGTCGTTGGTTGCCAGAGCATAGGCGAAACGCTCGTACTGGACCAAACATTTTGGCCGATAAACCTGCTCTGTCATAATCGCATACAGACGTCTGGCAAGATCATCGTCATACTCCAGCAGGCACCGGTAAGACCCGTCGATCAACTCCTGGGCGGCCTGCTTAGAAACCAGCAGGCTCTGTTTGCGCTGCTTGGACCCCTGCTTCCGCTTCCACTCCAGCTTGATCGCTCCGCCGTCGCCATACGTGCGAAGCCGTATCTTATGTCGATTTTCCAGCCCGCTGCATTTTTGATAGTAGTCACGATCCGACAGGGAATCAAAATACAGCGACTTTACCAGATACGGTTTCTGATCGCGGCAAAACTCATCGGGCTGAAGGATATACGACAGCCGTGACTTAACCGCGCCAGCCACATGGACCGGTAAAACATACTTTTTTTCCGTGCGTAAAACATCAAGGTTTTCCGCCATTTAAACACTCCCTCTTACAAAAGCACACGGTCCCCGCACAGCAAGGCCGTCCCTGCAATCTTTGCCAGGTCGTCCCACGCTCCATCGCTTCCATTCCATGCGCTCACGCCGCACTGCTTATCCAATGTTTTCTGCTGCACTTTGTTCAGCCAGGCAGGCCGGAGGGGTTAGCCCCCTCCGGCTCTTCCAGCAGCTCGTCCAACATGCGCCTCCATCATCCCTGGATCCCAATTGGATTGGCGCTGCGCTCATTTTCTCCAGTGCCTGCCTGCACTTCAATCTCCCCGCACTCAACCAAATCAACAAAAATTCCAACCAGAGTGGGGTCAAACTGCCGGTTCGCCTCCTCCCGAAGGATTTCCAGCGCACGCTCAACCGACACAGGCTGCTTGTAGCTGCGGCTGGAGGTCATGGCGTCAAAGGCATCGGCAATGCACAAGATCCTTCCCAGCAGGGGAATTTCCTCTCCCGCCAGCTTCCGGGGATAGCCGCCGCCATCATAGCGCTCATGATGGGAAAGAACGGCGGGAATCACATAATCCAGGGAAGGGAGATAGCGTATCATGTTGGCGGCATTGTCTACATGCCCCTTCATAATCTCATACTCCTCCTGGGTCAGCGGCCCGCTCTTGTTCAGAATATCTTCCCGAACGCCGATCTTTCCGATGTCATGCAGCAGCCCAGCCTCTTTCACCGTTTCCACCATGTGCTGCTCCAGACCCATGCCCCGCGCCAGAGAAGCCGCATAGTAGGCTACATTCTGCGAGTGCTGGAACGTATAGTGGTCTTTGGCATCGATGGCAGCGGTCAAGGCATAAATCGTGCTGGCATGCTCCGAATAGCCGCTTTTATACTGCGCGTCCTGGGTTTCTTTCAGATAAACCTCTTCCGTATACATTAATATACCGTTTTTCCCCGAACGCTTCACGCTGTACATGGCGCTGTCCGCGTTGCGCAGCAGCTCTTTGGGCGTGGATGCCATATAGGGCGCAGCGCAAATGCCCACGCTCAGTGTCAAACTGCCAAGCTGGTAACTGCCATTTGAGCGGCTCATACCGCGCACCTGATTGGCGATGTTTTCACACATGACCTTTGCGGAATAAGTATCGTACCCGGGCAGAATCAGCGCAAATTCCTTGCCGCTGATCCGGGCGGCAAAGCCGCAGCCGTCGGTACTTGCCTTTAAGATCGCTCCGATGCGCTGCAGCGCCACATCTCCCTCGTGGGTTCCGTACAGCTGATTATAGAGCTTAAAATCATCAATACTGATCAGAGCCAAAGACATGGAACCGTTCTTTTCTTTATCAAATTCCCGGTCCAGCACCTCATAAAAGTACTTCAAATTGAGCAAGCCAGTCAGCTCATCCCGGCGGGATTCCTCCAGCGCCTTCTCATACAGGCTGGCATTGCGGGCGGCAATGGCGCAGATGGTGGAGAGCATCTGCAAAAAGTTCAAATCCCCGGCATGATAAGAGGACTTGTCCTTCTTTCCGCCCAGCAAAACGATTCCAAACAGCTCATTTTCACAGATCAACGGGCAAATACATTCAATACCCAGGGATGCCACCAGCCGCTTTTCGCTCTCCCAAACGCCCCGATACACGGTTTTCCGCTCAAAATCCTTCATCAGCACACAGCCGGAATTGGTCTTGAAATAGCTGACAATGGGGTGATCGGCCGAGATGGTAAACCGCTTTTCATCCAAAGCGCTGGCAGTATGCATAATTTTATACTCCCCTGTTTCGCTCTGAATGAAAATCAGCAGCCGCTCCATTTCAATATTTTCCATCACCGCGTCTGTGAAATTCTGGAGAATTTCTTTTACGCTCAGCAAACGGCTGGACTTTTGACTGAATTGCGCTACCACCGCGCCCTGCTGCTGCTCGTTGCGAATAAACAGCGCATCAAACAAGGACTTAATGGACAAATACAGCAGCGCAGTGACCAAAATCAATACCAGCGCCACCAAAATGACGGAATGAACATATTTCATCCCCGCCACGGTGACCAAAAAGTTCTGCAGCGGCTGCACAAAATTGGACACGATGATTGCGCCCAGGAGCAGTGAAATGAGATAGCAATTTCCCCGGGACAGCAGGAGCGTCATGTGAAACAGGCGCTTTTTGTACAGGGCGTAAAAGATCAGAACCGCATTGACGACTCCCGAAATGATATCCAGCGGAAATCCTTTAAACAGTGCCAGAGTGGAAGCCATATGTCCTGCCAGCAAAATTCCTATGCCCGTCAAAACCGGCATCATCTGCTGCAATGCGATCTGGTTTCCTTTGCAGTAACGCCAGGTAATGGCGCAGAGATGGGCAATACACAAAATAACAACTGCAAAAACAATGTAGATATGCCAGGTATATTCGTATACGAAGGAGGTCTGTCCTCCGCTGCGTATCACCTCAGGCGGTGGAATGAAAATCCCGGTGAACTGATTCACAATGGCAATCGCTAAAAATACAAAGGACCAAAAGTAGGCGCCGAAACAGTGCTTTTGCCCCACAAAGCTCGGCACGAAGAAAAAGTATCCCGGCAGCAGCAATAGCACGCCATAGGCCGAAACATAGTGCCAAAAATTCACGGAGGGCCAGAAAAGCGACCGCATTGCAAACGATCCTCCGTTCCAAAGGATCAAAAGCATAAGCAGCACCATAAAGGCATAAATTACCCGATCATTTTTCTTCGCCACCAGGAACGTGACAAAAATAAACAGGTAGAAAACAAGAGAAATTACCGAGATCCAACTAAAACCACTCACGCAAGGATCCCTCCTTCCCCAAACTGTCTGTTTGATGACAAATCATCAAGTCGTTGATTTCACAGGTTTCAGGGTTCATATGTCGAATTTTGGATTGAAATTTCCGCTCATACGAAGCGAAGGTCCCGCACTTTAACAGGGTAATTTTCAGCGGATCAACTCCAAGAATCTTCTTCAGATCCTGATAGTCGCTATCCAAATATTTGAAATAAATCCCCAACTGTTCCTGAAGAATTTGAACGCTGACCGCGCTGTTTGTTAAGGTGCTCCGCTCCATTTCTACATACAAGTGCATATAGGGGCGATTGTTGTCCGTAAATTCCTTTTTTGCAACCCAATTTTCGATGGGCAAGCGGGAGAGCTGAATGGCCTGACGAATGGAATTTTCCGTAATGCGGGTAAATCCGGCAATGTCAATCACGTCCGGAACGCGATCGATATATTGGAAACGGGGAATATCATTCCCATCCAGTTGACTGCCGATCCCCACGCAGCGAAATACATCTCCCACCCGATACCGCGCAAAGGCTCCGCCTTTGAATACCGTCAGAACGATTTCATAGGTCCCTCCGGGGACGACCTCATCCCATAAAACCGTTCTGGGCTGATAGCTCGGGTCGGCCATATTCAGATCCAGCTCTTTTTCTGGAATAAACTCATAAAAGCAGGCGTCCGGGAAAAAGTATACTCCTTCTCTGCTCCAGGTCTCGCTTCCGATGCAGGTAGGCTCCGTACCCGCAAAAATTTCAGTGGGACGGATTCCCCACAGCTTTTCCAGGTCGGACTTATAGCACCGGTTGTCCGTACCCGCACAGATGAGGCATTTCAGCTTAAACAGGTCCTTGGGCATGAGCTCGCGGTTTTCTTTCCGGCAGCGTCTTTTTGCCATTGTATACCGCAGGATCATTGCCGGGGACGCGCTGAGCAGCTTATCCCGCAGGCTCTTTTTGCTGCCCTGCTGCATAGCGGTCAGCCCTTGGCTCACATAGTACAGCACGCTTCCCAGGCCAAAGAAGTATTCAATGCCCTTTTTCATGCCCAGTTTGAAGCCCATAGCATTCCGCTCCCGGAAGGACATCCGCTCTGCTTCCTTGACGGGGGGCAAAAACTCAATATCAATTTCGTCCTTGAACAGCAACGGCAAAAGGCCCGTGGCATAGGGCAGGGGCGCAAGCGCATAGAGCATATGGTCTGTCACGTTGATATCAAAATCGCCCTTTTTCTGGCTGGTTGCCAGCATAAGGCCCGCCACCACATTGCGCTTAAAGGTGTCCAGCATCCCTTTGGTATAGGGCGCCACCTTCATCGGATGGACGCCGCCCTCCCATGTGGTCTGAATCCACAGCACCGGCTCTGCCGGCAGCACGCTGGTTTTCTTGGCCAGCAAATAGGGCGCATAGTCCTCATAGGTGGTCAGCGGCACCATGGAGCGGAACTCCTCCACGGTTTTGGGATGTCGCCCCTTCAATATGGACTGTCCCAGTTCACTGGAGCACCACAGATCCATCTGCTCCAGCAGCAGTCGCTTCTGAATGGACATAAACTCATTGGTACTGAGGTTGAGAAAACCGCAGTATTCTGCCCATAACTCATCTTTAGAATAGGTATGAAGCTTTTCCTGAAATCTCACGTATTCTCCTCCTCACGCCCGAACATGGCGGGTCGCCCAAGCGGCTTGTATACTGGTTTTCGTCGGAATCAAAAAGGGAACTCTCCTGCGATAACCATCATAGTCTTCAAATACAGTCGGAAAGGTGACACGATCCTGAAACAGTACATACAGGACATTCCACAGGGAAAAAATAATTCCGTTTCGCAGCAGCGTGCCGGGCAAAACTGCCATTCCCCAGCTGAAATATACCCCAAAGAGAAAGAGTACGCCCGGATGTCTGCACATCGCATAAACACCCTGGTCGCAGGGTCTGGCTTTGCCCGACTGCTTTCCCATGCAATAGGTATTCTCAAAGGGAAGCGCAAAAAACAGCGCATGAATCAGGAGGCACAGGAAGCCTGCTCCCGCCGCGCCCCAGATAAGCTGCCACAGTCCAACGCTTTTTTGAAGCGAAATCCCTTGATAGAGATCCAAGGCCAATGCGGCAGATAAGAGCAGTGTTCCCAGCAGGAAGCATTTGTGCAGCAGCGGCGACTTCCAGGTAAAACTATTGATATCATAAACAAAATACAGGACAAATCCCAATGTCCCTATCCACAACGCACACATACTACCATTCCTATACCTGCCGAATTTTATCCCTGTTGCTCCGGCTCACCCGATTCTCCGCCTCTGGACGAGTGCAGCATATAGGGCTCATACAGCACATACCGATCTTTCCCCAAATTCTTCGCCTCATAAAGGGCACTGTCGGCATGGTCCAGCAAGGTCGCATAATCGTTTCCGTTTTCGGGGTACATCGCAGCGCCAATACTGCCCGAAATCTTGTATTGCAGGGTTCCGCTGCGATAGGGGTGCTCAAAGATTTTTTGCAGGTGCTCCAGCCGGTTAATCAAGATCTCACGGCTGACGGAGGACAAAAACACCACAAACTCATCTCCACCGAAGCGCGCGGCAATATCCGTCCGGCGAAATACGCCCAAAATTCGCTTTGCCACATGGCAGAGGATTTCATCGCCGAAGGTATGCCCCATGGTATCGTTGGCTTTTTTGAAATCATCGATGTCAATGAAAATGATGGCGGCCGAATCCACCATTCTGTCCTGCAGCTGCATCTCCACATAATGTTCAAAGAATTCTCTGTTGTACAGTCCGGTCAGCGCATCTCGGTTGGCTTTCTCCTTCCAGCGGCTCAACTCATTCTTCCATCCCGACATATTGACCAGAATACCTGTAATCACACGCCCGCTTTCCACAGGGCGGCTGTCCTTATGCAGATGGACTTCCAGCCACTCATAACGCCCTTCGGCCATGCAGAACCGAAGCGCATTTTCCACCCAGATGTTTTCCCGCTGACACCGCTCCAGCATCCGGAAGAAGTCTTCCCGATCATTTTCATGAATCAAATCCGAACAGCGGAACAGCGCCTTGGCATTGGAAAACGTATACTTATTTTCCAAAACCGGTGAAAACGGAGTGGAAAACACCACCTCGTCCTCTTTGGTAAACAGAGAAAACATCACGATATTGCTGTTGGGCGCGGCCTTTTCGTCCACGCTGTAGAGGCTCTCGTCCTGCGCAAGCTCTTTTTTGGGGCTGTCCTCTCCAATCTCCACATAGCGCAGGTGATTCTGTTCAAACACTTGCCGTTCAAATTCCTCTACCGGCATGGGCTTGTAAAAATAGAATCCCTGAACCATATCGCATGCAGCCTCTCTAAGATACTGCACCTGCGCCAGATTGTCGATGCCCTCTGCCACCGTGTGGATATGCAGCTGGGCTGCCAACTTCAGAATAGACTCCACCACGTATCTTCCCCGGCGGCTGTTGTTCTTTCCAATAAAGAAGCTTCGATCCAGCTTGATCACGTCAACATCCAGATCATTCAGCAGTCCCAGCGCTGAGAAGCCTGTGCCAAAGTCGTCCAGGGAGCACCGGAAGCCATAGGCGTGGATATCATCAATGATCGATTTAATCCCCTGGGGATTTTCAAACATGATGGTTTCCGTCAGCTCAAATTCGATCAGGCTGGGTGCAACGTCATACCGCGCACATATGGCCTGATAATCCTTTAAAAAGGTAGGATTGTCCAGATTCTGCCGGGAAAGATTGACGGAAATGGTCATCAGGTCCTTATCTTCCTGTTTCCACCGGGCCAATATCTGGCAGACCTGTTCAAACACAAACAAATCCAGCCGACTGATCAGCCGATACTTTTCCGCCAAAGGAATAAACATGCCGGGGGAAAGCATCCCCTTTTCCGGATGCTTCCAGCGAATCAGCGCCTCTGCGCCCTCCACCCGTTTATTCTTCAGGCCCACCTTCGGCTGCAGGTAAACAATGAAATCTCCATCCCGCAGAGAATGGTCCACCATGGCCGCCAGTTCCTTCTCCCGGAAGGTCTTCGATTGATTCTCCTCATTATAGAAGTTATAGCGGTAGCGGAAGTCTCCCTTCTTATACTTTCTCGCCAAATTGGCTTTCTCCTGCATATCCACGAATTCCTCATTGGTCTCCGGCAGGTATATGCCAAAGCAAAGCTCAAGATAAAAGGGATCTCTTCTGGTCTGATTAAAGGCATTTACGTTGTCATAGATATTCTTGAGCCGGGCGCAGATCGCATCTTCTTCTCTGGTCTTCATGAGAAAATAAAATACGTCTCCGGAATCACGGGCCATAGGTTCGTCGCCGCTCAAATTGTTCTGAAGCATCTGGTGCAGGTACTTCAGCGTCCGGTTGCCCTCTGCGGTTCCAAACATTTTGTTAATCAGCTTGAAATCCTGAAGATCCATGGAAATCAGTGCATACTGCTGGACATGCCCCTGCAAGGTCTTCCGCGCCATGATCCGGAACAAATTTCCGCTCATGCCGCCGGTCACTTCATCGCAGTACGCCAGCCGCTCCAGCTTCTTGTGGCTGCTGCGATAGGTCATTCTCAGCCCCAGCATGCTGGCCATCAGCAAAACAATGACCAGCACCGTCAAAAACAGATCCCGATTGGACAAGCGGTCAATGCCGAAGCTGATAATATCCGCCGGAATAATGGTAATGATGTACCAGCCGGCATAATCCAGGGGATCGTAGCAGAGCATCATATCCTTGCCCGAAGACCCAGTCAGCACCGCAATTCCAGACTTGTTGGCAAATACATCCTCTTCCATGCGCTTGAGTGTCTGCTCTACCGTCTGATCCCCCGCGGCGTTGCTGGCCTGTCCCAGCTCCACAAACAGGTCCAGTTTGCTGGGGGCCGTGAGCACAATGCCATCCTGTGTAATGGCAAATGACGTGCCATCTCCGTCAAAGCTGTCGCTGTTCGTCAGTTCCTTCAGATTTTGCTTGGTTTTGATCCCAACAATGACAGACGGGTCATCGTCTGTATGATCCGGCACACAATAGATCAGCGTATCCTGGCCGGGTACGGCTAACAGCTGTATCTCGCCTTCCGCAGACAGCTCCGGATCCAGGGATACTTCCGAATATTGTTTCTCCAGCCATCTTCCAGCTTCCTCCACATCGGCGAACAAGTACAGGGAATCATACTCGCAAAAGCTGCTCTTATGATCCAAAAACGGCTGCACCTGCTCTTCGGGCAAAGCCAGCGCGCTGTCCCGGACCATCCGCAGCATCTGCACGGAGTTTTCAATACGCCCGTTGACCTTATCCACAATTTGTGCATTTACATCCAGCAAATAGCGGCTGGTTCTTTGCCGGACCAGCTGATGCATATCCCAAGCCGTTTGGGACAGCAACACTGAAATGATGATGACCACTAAAAACAACAGAGAAAATAAAATTTTTACAGAATATTTTGTCCTGGTAACAGGGACATTCACGAAAACCGACCTCCCAGGGCGACATTTGACATTTGCCTGATGCAAGCGCAATATTCAGGCAAAAAAAATAATTTGCCAACTCCTATACAACACGAACACACATTCAACACACAATAACAGCACAGCCTCATCCACAGACTAAAGGTTCTTGTTCTCATTCCCGCTGACGCTTCCGGCACGCAATGCTTCCCGCCGCGGACTTCCATTTCCATGCGGCAGCTCCCTTTTTATGCAGAATCCATATTCTGTGCTAAATTTTACCACATAGGCCAAAGAATCGTGTGTTTCATTATACCAGCCACTGGAACAGATGGCAAGGTAACTTCTGGGTTTTGAGCGCAAAAACATAGGCCGCAAGTACAATATTTATCTGCGGTCGGGTTTTTTGCGCTCTTTTTTTGCTATCTCTAAGAAAAGATGGGTAATTTTTCCTCCTTTTTCTTCCATTTACAGGAAAAATCTGAGGATTCTATTCAGAATATGGATTCTGTGACTATGAAACAAGGCCCAGGCGATCCAGCTCACGCTGGTGTTCCCCGCCAGGAGAAACCAGGTAGATGCGGGTTGTTTCGATGCTGCTGTGGCCCAGCAGGTCTGCAAGCTTGGCGATGTCCCTGCAGGTCCGGTAAAAGACCGTGGCAAACAGGTGTCGCAGATTGTGGGGGAACACTTTTTCCGGTTTTACTCCCGCATACTTGCACAGCCCTTTCAGCTCCGCCCAAATCTGCCGGCGGCCCAGCTCTTTTCCGCTTCTGGTGCGAAAAATTGCACCGGAGGTGTTTTTTTGTTTTTCTGCAAACTTCATCAGCTTGCGGCAGAGTTTGCCTGGAAGCAAAATCACCCGAATTTTTCCCTTGAGGGAGATCTCCGCCTTGCCTCGGCGAAGGGCCTCCACGGTAATATACGGCACCTCGCTGACCCGTATACCGGTGGCTGCAATGGTTTCCACCAGCAGTTCCAGCCGTTCCCGTCCCAGCTTTCGGGCCGTATTCAGCAGTTTCTGATAGTCGTCCTTGGTCAGCACGCGCTCCGCCTCCCGGAACAGGCGGCGCTGGATTTTAAGAAACTTGACCCGGCACTCCCGCAAACCGAGAAAGTCCAGCAGGCTGTTTAGGGCGGAGAGCATAGCGTTGACTGTGGTGGGAGCATATTTCTGTGCAATGAGATGGGCTTTCCACCTTGCGATTATTTCTTTGCTGATGACCCGATCGTCAAGCCAGCGTGCAAATGCCCGGACATCCCGGAGATATTTTTCCATTGTTGCCGCACTTTTTTCCTCCCGCTGAAGATAATCGGCATAGGCTTGGATTTGCTGTGGGGTAAGGTGATGCTCTGTCATGGCGTAACCTCCTTGTTCATATGTAAAAGGGCGATCAGACTATTGGGTCCATTATACCATTGTACCTAAAAATCGAAGAGAGCAAGCCCATCTCAGGGGTTCCTAAGCTCTATGTGCCAGCCCGTACCGGGCAGCGTCATGTCCCCGGTGGTCATACCTCACTCACGAGCTGGAACGGGGCAGCGTCATATTGGGATAACGCCGCTGCATGGTAAGATCGGCGATCTTCTGTCTCTCTTTGAACAATTTGGTGTCTCCTTCATCATTGAGGACGCAGAGGATCTGGGGATGTACGGCCTGGATGACCCCGTGTGCACCATCAACCTGACCTTGGACGAGGAACAGACCTACACCATCACCCTGGGTGATTTCAGCACCATGGACTCCCAGCGGTATGTGTCCATCGGAGACGGAAATGTCTACCTGGTGCAGACTGACCCTCTGGACTATTTTGATTTGGAGCTTCGGGACCTTATTGACCAGGACGACGTGCCCTATCTCTCCCAGGCCCAGGAGATCCGCTTCTCCGGCGCGGAAACCTACACCGTGACCTATGAAGAGGACAGCCCCAACGCCTACTGCGAGGAGGACCGCTACTACACCCAGCAGGACGGAGAGGCCCTCCCCCTGGACACCGACCGGGTGGAAGATTACCTCAATCTTATCAGCTATCTGGATCTCACCAACTACGTGACCTACACGGCGGACGATGAGATGCTCGCCCAGCTTGGACTGGACGACCCCGAGCTGGTCATTTCGGTGGACTATGTGGAAGAAGATAAGCAGGGCAATGAGGTTGCCTCCACCTTCCAGCTGAGTGTCAGCCGGGACCCCGAGGAGCGTCAGGCCGCTCAGGAGGCCCAGGTCGAGGAGACCCAGGCTGATGAGGACAGCGAGGAAGAAGAGGAAATCACGGCCTACGCCCGGGTAGGCGACTCTCAGATTCTCTATCAGATCACCGGGGAGGAATATACTTCCCTCATGGCCGCCTCCTATGACGATCTGCGCCATCTGGAAGTGCTCCCGGTAGACTTTGAGAAGATGACCAGCCTGGACATCTCTTTGGACGGGGCCGACTATACCATCACCGTCCAGGGCGACGAGGATGATCCCACCTACCTGCTGGGGGAAGAGGAAGTGGAGTTTGACGTCGTGCTCTCCGAGCTCTCCGGCCTCAGTGGCGACTCCTTCACCCAGGAGGCACCCACCGGCCAGGAGGAGATTCGGCTCACCGTCCATCTGGACCGGGAGGAGCTCCCCTCCATGGAGGTGGTCCTCTACCGCTACGACGGAAGCTTCTGTCTGGCCCAGGTAGATGGACAGAGCGTTTCTCTGGTTCCCCGCAGCGATGTGGTGGACCTCATCGAGGCAGTCAACGCCATTGTGCTCAACTGAACATCCCCGTAAACACCGGGTCCTCTGTCATTTCAGGGGACCCGGGCTTTTTTGTCCCAGGGTGATTTCATCACGGAAGGGGCTTGACAGCTCGGGTATACTAAAAACAATCACAGGCTTTTTTGTTCCAGGAAAGGAAGCGACTATGAATCTGTTTATCAAATCCCCACTGTCCCCCCCATTCTCCCGTCTCGGAAGGAGGGCCTGACCTATGCAATATCTCATTGTCTTTCTGGAGGGGGTCATCACCTTTATTTCCCCCTGCCTTCTGCCCATGCTGCCCATCTACGTCTCCTACTTTGCCGGAGGCGGAGAGCGCTCCACCGGCAAAACCCTGAAAACCGCCCTGGGCTTTGTGCTGGGCTTCACTCTGGTCTTTGTGGCCATGGGAGCCCTGGCGGGAACGGTGGGCCATTTCTTCAAAGCCCACCAGACCGCGGTCAACCTGATTTCCGGCCTTGTGGTCATTTTCTTCGGCCTGAACTTTTTGGGCGTCATCAAGCTTAACCTCTTCCGGGGCAGCAGCCGGGCCATGAACACCCGCAGTCTTGGTTTTTTCTCTGCCCTGGCCTTTGGCGTCATCTTCTCTCTGGGCTGGACCCCCTGCGTGGGCGCCTTTCTGGGCTCCGCCCTGGCCCTGGCCTCCCAGCAGGGCCATGTACTCAGCGGCGTGCTCATGCTGCTGTGCTACTCCCTGGGGCTGGGCATTCCCTTCCTGCTCAGCGCGGTGCTCATTGACAAGCTGAAAAGCACCTTCCACTGGATCAAATCCCACTATCAAATCATCAACCTCATCTGCGGCGGGGTGCTCATCCTGGTGGGTGTCCTCATGGCCACAGGCACTCTGGGGCGGCTCATCGCCCTGCTCAGTTAAGGAGGCACTATGAAAGGAAACAAAACCTTTTTTGTCCTGGCCCTGGTCTTCGTCCTGCTGTTGGGCGGAGCATATGTGCTTTACCAGCGCCTATCCTCCGGCCAGGCCGGGGACAACCTGGCCGTTGCCGGTTCTTCCACACAAAGCGGAGAATCTTCCTCCTCTTCTCCCTCTGATTCCGGCAGCTCGCAAAGTTCCTCCGGCAGTACCGGCACTCAGAGCAGTCAGGAAGAGGAGGAGCCGGAGCTGACCCCTGCCCCGGATTTCACCGTCTACGACAAGGACGGCAATGAGGTCCACCTGTCCGACTTTGCAGGTAAGCCCATTGTCCTCAATTTCTGGGCCAGCTGGTGTTCCCCCTGCAAAAGTGAAATGCCCGACTTCAACCAGGCCTATCTGGACTATGGAGAAGAGGTCAGCTTCCTTATGGTCAATATGACCGACGGAAACCGGGAGACGGTGGAGTCCGCCTCCGCCTTCATTGAGGAGCAGGGATATGAGTTTCCGGTCTTCTACGACACGGACTATGACGCCGCCCTCACCTATGGAGCCTATGCCCTGCCCACCACCTATTTCATTGACGCCGAAGGCTACGCCGTGGCCTGGGCTCAATCCGCTCTCAGTGCGGAAAACCTCCAGAAAGGCCTTGACATGATTCTCCCCCAATAAGCAAAAAAGTCCGGAATCCATAAGATTCCGGACTTTTTTATATTAGTTTTTCTTGGCCTCGCCCTCGGGGAAGATGACCTTGTTCACAAAGAAGAAGATCACCATGGAGATACCTCCGTTCAGGACCACCGTGCCGATGTTGTAGATAAACGCGGGGACAAACATCCCGGCCACCGCCATCCAAATGCAGTTGATGGAGTTGACGATGCAGGTAATGATGCAAAACGCGATCACATACCACATGATCTGATAGGCCAGATTGCCCTTGCTGCGGAAGACCAGGTTGCGCTGGAGGGGGAAGTTAATGCACTCGCCCACCACCATGGCCACCATGTAGGCGCAGAAGTAGGGCAGGCCGCCGTGGTCCACATCATAGCCCAAAATGTTCCACTGGAAGATTTCGCCGAACAGGGTCACGGGGATTCCCGGCCAGCCAAAATCCACCATGGGCAGTCCGGCAAAGGCGGCGGGCAGGAAGGTCAGCAAAATATACTTAAAGACCGTAATCACATTGCTGACGATGACAAACAGTCCGCCCTCACGGATCCACTTGGCCGCGGCGGGATGGTCCGCCGCAAAACGATTCCAAAAACTCACAGCTGCTTGCTCCTCTCCTTGACGGCCTTCCGGTTGGCAAAGAAGCCGCCGATGGTCTTGCCCGCGCCCCGGAAAAAGTGGCCGTTGCAGATATCCAGAATGGAGGCGGCCATTTCCATGGTCACCATTCCGCCGGTCATCTTGGCCAGGCCCCGGAAGGGCATGTTATGAATAAACAGGATGTTCAGGTCAGGGCTCCCCTTCTCCTCGCTTTTCTGCTTCTTCTTGGCCAAAATCTTCCCAGCGGTACGGGCCACGGGGTTTTTGGCATAGAAGAGCTGAGACAGAGAGTCGTTCATGGTGAGCGTTGCCTTGGTATCCCAGTCACGGCGGGGAATGGGCCGTCCCAGCAGGGTCTGGAACTGACTGTCCGGGACGTTCTCCACCTGGCCCATGTAGTAGCTGGCCAGCTTCTCCTTCTGATAGGGGATCTCCGCTCCGGTGCCCGCCACCTCCAGCTGCGCCTTCAAAGGAAGCTTTGCGGCATTGGGGCCTACGGAGATGGTATAGGTTCCGCCCTCTACCTCCCAGCGCTGGGTCTTCACGTTAAAGTAGCGGAAGGCCTTGTCATCCAGAGGGATGGTCACGGTTTTGATCTCCCCGGGGTTCAGGGTGACCTTGGCAAATCCCTTCAGCTCCGCGGCGGGGCGGAACAGGGCGCTGTCCTTCATGCCCACATAGACCTGGGCCACCTCAGCGCCCGCCCGGTCGCCGGTGTTGGTGAGGGTAAAGGAGACCTCCTTCTCTCCCACCTTCAGATGGTCATAGGCAAAGGTGGTGTAGCTCAGGCCGTAGCCGAAGGGAAACCGCACCTTTTTGCCCACCGTCTGATAGTAGCGGTAGCCCACAAAGGGCCCCTCCCGGTATTCCGCCGTGCACTGACGGCCGGGGAAATAGTTGTGATTGGGGGTGTCGGTATAAACCATGGGGTAGCTCTCCGCCAGGCGGCCGGAGGGGTTCACCTTGCCGGTGAGCACGTCGGCCATAGCGCCCGCTCCCGCCTGACCAGGCAGATAGCCATGGACCAGGGCCTTGCACTGCTCCAGCCAGGGAAGTTCCACAGGGCTGCCTCCCGCCAGAACCACCACCACGTTGGGATTGACGGCGGCCACGGCAGCGAGAACCTCCTCCTGATTCTCCGGCAGACGCATATGATCCCGGTCCATGCCCTCGCTCTCGGAAATCTCAGGCAGGCCCATATAGAGCAGAACCACCTTGGCGTTCTGGGCAAGACTCACCGCAGCCTTTAACAGCTCCGGGTCCTTCTTCCCGTCCCGGCGGTAGCCCTGAACCTGGCCCATCAGCTCCAGGCCGCTCTCCCGCAGGGCATCCACCGGCTTATCAAGCCTTGTGCAGTTCACCATGGAGGAGCCTGCCCCCTGATACCGGGGCTCCAGGGCCATGTCGCCGATGACCGCCACCTGAGTCCCCTGGGCCAGAGGCAGAATGTTATCCTCATTTTTCAGCAGCACCGCCGTCTGGGCCGCCACGGTCCGGGCCAGGTCGTGGTGGGCCTGCTGGTCAAAGCTGGCTTCTTCCCTGGAGGTGGCCGGATGGGTCCACAAAACCACGTCCAGCAGCTCATCTACCCGCTGGTCGATGACCTCCTCAGTAATCCGCCCATCCTTCAGGGCCTGGAAGATCTCCTTGTCGCTGTCGCCGATGGTGCCGGGCATCTCCAGGTTGCTGCCCGCCTTCACGCCCTCCACGTGGTCGTTGGAGCCGCCCCAGTCGGTGACCACAAAGCCGTCAAAGCCCCACTCCTCCCGCAGGACCTGGGTGAGCAGCCAATGGCTGTCGTTGGCGTAGGTGCCGTTGATGCGGTTATAGGAGGACATGATGGAGCGGGGATGGCCCTCCTTCACGGCAATCTCAAAGCCGGTAAGGTAGATTTCCCGCAGGGTCCGCTCATCCACCACGCTGTCGCTGGACATACGCAGCAGCTCCTGGGAATTGGCCGCAAAGTGCTTGGGACAGGCGGAGATGCCGTTAGACTGAATGCCCCGGATGAGACCGGCGGCCATTTTCCCCGCCAGATAGGGGTCCTCGGAAAAGTACTCAAAGTTCCGCCCCCCCAGAGGGCTGCGCTTGATGTTCAGTCCCGGGCCCAGAAGGGTGCCCACCCCCTGGCAGGCGGCCTCTTCCCCGATGGCCGCTCCCATCTCCTCGGCCAGAGCCGGGTCCCAGCTGTTGGCAAGGCCGGCGGCAGTGGGGAAGCAGGTGGCGGGCAGGCTGGGATTGAGCCCCAGATGATCCCCGGCACCCGCCTGGCGGCGCACCCCGTGGGGGCCGTCAGAGAGCACCATGGAGGGAACGCCAGCTTTGGGAAACTCGTAGGTGCTCCAGATGTCCCGGCCGGACAGAAGAGCGACCTTCTGCTTCAGGGTCAGCTTTTTTAATATGTCTTCGTGCTTCATAGGTCCAGCTCCTCGTTTGGTCAGGGGCGGGCCACTCCATAGGAATGGCCCGCCCGCGGTTTAATTCCGGCTTAAGGACAACTTAGTCCTCAATCTTCTTGGACTTTTTCACGATGGCCACGGCGCCGGCCACAACGGCCAGACCGATGACCACATCCGCGCCGATGAGCAGCTTCTGCCAGGTCTGCATACCGGGATTCAGGTTCTCCTCGGTGTAGGCACGGGAGTTGACCACGGTGTACAGGATGTTCTTGGAAGCCTGGCGCATAGCCAGAGCAGAGGTAGCGCTCTCGGTATCGGTGACATGGTTGGTCTCAGTGTCGTAGTTCACCAGACAGAAGTCGGTGCCGCCCCGGATGGCCTGGTCGGCATCCATGTAGCCGTACACGCCGAAGTAGTCAGTGAGCACCATGCCCACAAAGCCCCACTCGTCCCGGAGGACCACGTTGCACAGCTCGTTGTTGGCGCCGGTCCACTGGGTGCCGATGTAGTTGAAGGAGGACATGACGGCGTCGGCGCCGCCCTCCTTGACGGAGATCTCAAAGGGCTTCAGATAAATCTCGCGGATGGCCTGCTCGTTGGACCAGGTACACAGCATGCTGTTACGGTTGCCCTCCTGGTCGTTGAGGGCGTAGTGCTTGATGTAGGCGTACACGCCGAACTCCTCCGCGCCCTGGATGGCCTGGGCAGCAATCTTGCCGGACAGGAGGCTGTCCTCGGAGTAGTATTCGAAGTTACGTCCGGCAAAGGCGGAGCGGTGGATGTTCATGGCGGGGGCGTACCAGCCGGAGGTGTCCATCTCGTCGGCCATCTTGCCGATGCTGCGGCCAAACTCACGGGCCAGGTCAGGACTCCAGGTGGCGGCGATCATCACACCGGCGGGGAAGCCCACGGAGCCCTGACCGGTGAAGTTGTTGTTGATGGAGGCAGGGCCGTCGCAGTCGTAGGTCTGAACCTTGTCAATGCTGGCGACGGGGGCAGTCTGATAGCCGCCGTAGGCAATGAGGCTGTCCATCTCAGAGATGGTCAGCTGGTCCAGCAGCTCGTCCCACTTGGGATCGTCATAGGCCACGCCCCGCAGGTCCACCAGCTTCAGGCCGTTCTTGGCCTCGGTGGTGGGCATGACGTCGTCGGGGTTATTGTACTGGGTGGGGTCGTAGTTGTTGTTGTTGATAAAGGCGGCCTTGCTCTCCT
Source organism: uncultured Oscillospiraceae bacterium (assembly GCA_944385695.1). Lineage (GTDB taxonomy): Bacteria > Bacillota > Clostridia > Oscillospirales > Oscillospiraceae > Lawsonibacter. Next base: position 28,077 of record CALWYG010000110.1, read on the forward strand.
CGTCCAGAGAGAGGTTCGTGGGGGCGGCAGTGGCCTGGGCGTAGTTGGCGAAGCCATTGGCGCGGCTGAGGTAGGTGGCGTTGCCCTCGGCAAAGCCGAACTGGTTGGTGGCAGGGGTCTTGTCGCTGCTGCGGCCATCCTTGTAGGAAATGGTCTCAGGCACGATGTACTGCTCAGAATCCAGTACGGTGTGAGAGTCGGCGTTGATGGAGATGGTGTACACACCGCCCTCCAGCACATAGGCGCCCTCGCCGTAGGTATCGTAGGAGGCCATGTCCTCCAGCTTGATGGTGAAGCTGATGGTTTCGGAAGCGCCGGGCTCCAGGGTCTCGGTCTTGTCGAAGGCAACCAGGTTGGCGCTGGCCTTCTCAATGCCGCCGTTGGTGTAGGGGGGATTGTAGTAGACCTCCACCACATCCTTGCCGGCCACAGCGCCGGTGTTGGTGACGGTTACGTCAAAGGAGAGAGTGCCGTTTTCCAGATCCTCGGTGATCATACTCATCTCCTGGGTGAAGGAGGTGTAGCTCAGGCCGTAGCCGAAGGGGTACTGAACGGTGGTGTCATAGTCGATGAGGCCCTCCACAGCGGCGGTCTCATAGAACTTGTAGCCCACATAGATGCCCTCCACATAGTTGACAAAGGCGGGGGTGGCGTTCTGGTTGAAGCTGCCGCCGGCCAGGAACTCGTCCATGTTGTCATAGTAGAAGGCGCCGAAGTTGTTCCAGGTGGGGGTCTGGGTCAGGTCGTAGACGAAGGTGTCGATCAGCTTGCCGGAGGGGCTGACGGTGCCGTTGAGGATATTGCCCAGGCCGTTGAAGCCGCCTTGGCCGGTACCGGCGCACCAGATGACAGACTGGATCTGGTCATAGTCCTCCACAAAGCCCAGCTCAAAGGGGTTGGCGCCGTTGTAGAGCACGATCACCTTGTCAAAGTTGGCGCACACCAGGTCCAGCAGCTCCTCCTCCCGGTTGCTCAGCTCCAGGAAGTGGTCGCCCTCGTCCCAGTCGTTACCCTCGTTGAGGCTGTCGTCATAAGTACCGCGGAAGTAGGCGGAGTCGCCGCCCACGGACTGCTCGCTGTTCCAGGTGCCATCCACCACAGAGGCCATATCGGTGGGCAGGTCAGCGCCCTCGCCGCCTACGCGGCCGATGACCACCATAGCGGTGTCGGAAAAGTCCTTGGCGTTCTGGATCATCTCATCGGTGTACAGGTTCACGTTGGGCTCAGGCAGGGTCCAGTCCTGGGCGCTCATGGACACCACAGGGCGGTCGGCCTTGTAGTCGATGTAGAACTGGCTCAGTTCCTCGTTGGTGGCAAAGCCGGCGTTGGCCAGGCCCTCCAGCAGGGTGGTGGTGTGATAGGCGTCGTTCAGGGAGCCGGAACCAGTGCCGCCGTAGACGGGGTTGGTGGAGGCCCAGCCAAAGACGTTCAGATTGCTGCCAGACTGGAGGGGCAGGGCGCTGTTGTCGTTCTCCAGCAGCACAATGCCCTCCTCGGCGATGTTCTCCACCAGGGCAGAGGCCTCGGCAGAGGTCTCCTCGCTGATGGTTCCGCCGCCGGTGGCCAGGGAGATCATGGTAAACATAGGTCCGGTGCAGATCAGGTTGACAATGACGGCAATGGCCAGGATCATCGCCATGGCGGTCTCGCCCCGAGCCAGGAACTTCTTGCTCTTGGGCAGCTTGCGCACCGCCACCATAATGGCAATGCCCAGCACGAGTACGACGGCCAAGGCAATCAGGTGGTACTTCACGGAGCTGAGTACCTTGATGACGTCGTCCATGTTGATACTTAACATTTCATCTTCCTCCTAATACAAATTGAGCGCAGAGTTGACACATCGCGTCTCTTGATGGGACGATCATAACAGAATTTTACCCATTTGTTTCACAAGGCGCATAAATTGACTGTTTTTTGGCGCAAACGGTTTTTCTCATTGTGCTCAACGCACAAAAAATATGAACAATATTTGTCCATTTAGCTGACAGCCCCAAAAAAATACGCCGAAGTGCCCTTCCGGGCCTCCGGCGCAGACTCAGTTTTCTTTTTGGGGAATCGGGATCAGAATATTCATCACAAACCACTTATCCCGTACCTCCATGGTCACCGACCCGCCATACTTCTGAGCGGTATAGCGGATGCTCTTCACCCCATAGCCGTGGTAGTCTGCATCCTGCTTGGTGGTCACAGGCAGGCCGTCCCGGAAGGCCACCTCCTCAGGGCAGTAGTTTTCACAGCGTATAATCAGAAAATCCTTTTTTGCATATACCGCCACATGGACCAGCCGCTTCTCTTTTTCCGGAATCCGCAGCTCACACTCAATGGCATTGTCCAGCATGTTGCCAAACACGGTGCAGATGTCCATCACATCCATAAAGCCCAGCTGTGCTCCGTCCGCCACACAGGTCAGTTCAATCTTGTGCTTGGCACAGTAGAGGCTCTTTCCGGTGAGCACTGTGTCCAGAACAGAGTTTCCCGTCTTGTTCTGGGCCTCATAGTTGCGGATTTCCTGTTCCATCCCGTCCAGAAAATCCGCCCGCTTCTGGGCGTCGGGCTCGGCGCGGAGCACGGCGATCTGGTGCTTCAGGTCATGGTACTTGCGGTTTATGAGGTCGATGCTCTCCCGGCTCTGCCGGTACTGGACATATTGGTTCTGGAGAATGTTCTTCACCGCGTCCAGCTCATACTGCACCCGCAGTTCACTGCGCTGGATGTGGTAGGCATAGAGCATCACCACCCCGGCCAGATCCACCAGGGTACGGATGTTGTAGACATCGCTGATGTAGCTGCCGCTGAAGGGGGTATTGGCATAGACAAAGCTCAGGTTGCTCATGGCGAAGCAGGTAATCCCCATGACCAACGCGGGCCAGAGCTCCCGGGGCCGCACCGCCAGCGCCGGATACTGCACCGAGCGCCGGCTCTCCAGGCGGTACATCAAAAAGAACACCGCCCCATAGACTGCGACGGCAAAAGCCGCCGAGTAAAAAAAGCTGTCCTTTCCCAGGCGAAGAGCGCCATAGGCATAGAGCTGCCACTCCAGGGAGGCGGCAAACTCCGCCAGAAGAAAGGCCCGTACCGTGCAGTAGCCCACACTTACCAGGGACATATTGCAGCACAGGGCAATACAGCCAAACATCATCCCCACCGCCACTGCCATGCAGGGAATCCACAGGGCCACTGGCCAGGAACCGGTCACATAGAGGAAAAGGCTCTGTACCACCAGAAACAGCCCCAGAACACTCCACAGCCGCCAGCCCTTCAGCCGTTTTTCATACTTTTGAATATAGACCAGGCACGCCCCCCACTCTGCCAGGGCGGTGAGTACCCGCGGGATATTGGGCACTACATTCATCGTCCCACCCCGCTGACATAGTTGGTCAGCGCCTCCAGGAAGGCGCTCTTCCGGGTGCGGCTGATGATGAGCTGCTCTCCGTGGATCAGCACACACCCGTCCCGCACTCCGTCCACATGCTCCAGATTCACCAGATACCCCTTGTTGCTGCGGAAAAATCCGTGGGTTTTCAGATCCTCCTCCGCCTGCTGGATGGTTCCGCCCGCCGCGGCATGATCGCCCGTCCGGGTATGGTAGATGAGCTGGTGACCCCGGCTCTCCACATAATAGATGTCCCGCACCGCCAGCTTCATGGCTCCGCCCTTCACCGGAATGGTGAGATAGGCGGCCTCCCGGCGGTTAATGCGCTGAATGGCCCGGCTCAGCCGCTGGGAAAAGGCAAAATAATTGACCGGCTTGAGCACATAGTCCAGGGCATCCACCGCATAGCCCCGGATGGCATATTGGGCCATGTTGGTAATAAAAATGATAATGACTTCCGGGTCCTGCCGCCGGATCAGCTCCGCAGCGGTCATCCCATTGAGGAAGGGCATCTCCACATCCAGCAGGATAATGTCAAACTGGGCCTTATACCGCTCCACCAGCTCGTCTCCATCGTGATAGACGGTTACGTCGCAGTTCTGGCCGCTCTCCCGGGCAAAATCATCAATATATTGGCACAGCTGCCTGGTACAGTCTCTGTCGTCATCGGCCACCGCGATTCGGATCATGTATTTTGCCCCCTTCCGCTTGTATAACAGTATAACCAGTATACCGGAGGAAATGTGGGATTGCAAGAGAAGCTGCGGGTGTTTTCCCTTGGTTTGCCGCAAAAAAATTCCGGCAGAGCCAGACTCTGCCGGAAGACGCCGTTCTTCTTACTCCACAACTGTCAGCCCGTGGTCCCGGGCCAGATTGGCTATGCTGCGGTCATAGGTGGCCTCTGCCTCTTTGGAAAAGAAACAGCCGGGAACTCCTTCGTTGTGATCCCGGTGGTGCGCCACACAGGCGCAGCACTTTCCATGCCGGGGGCAGTTGGCCGTGCAGGGGCAGGGCATCTTATTGTCACAGGTTGCCATCAATCATTCCTCCTCAAATCATTTGCGGGCCGGGTCAAATTCCCAGCACACAGGTGGCAATACTAAAATAAATGAGCAGCGACAGGGCATCCACCACCGTAGTGATAAAGGGGGCAGCCATAACAGCGGGGTCAATCCCGATCTTTTCCGCCGCCATGGGCAGTGTGCAGCCCACCACCTTGGCACAGACGACCGTCAGCATCAGGGTCAGGCACACCACCAGGGCCACCGGCACCGTCACCTCGGGGTTGTGCATCAGCCAGCGGTCCACCACCATCATCTTCACAAAATTCGCCGCGCCCAGACATACACCGCACAGGATGGCCACGCGAACCTCTTTCCACACCACGGCCAGCACATCCGAAAACTCCACCTCGTCCAGGGACAGGGCACGGATCACCGCCACTGAGGACTGGGACCCGGAATTTCCGCCGGTGCCGGAGAGCATGGGGATAAAGGATGTGAGCACCACGCAGGCGGCCAGGGCCGATTCAAAGCTTGTAATGATAATCCCCGTGAATGTGGCCGAGAGCATGAGCATCATCAGCCAGGGGATACGGGAGCGCCAGGTCTCAAACACCCCGGTTTTCAGATAAGGCTTGTCCGAGGGGAGGATAGCGGCCATCTTTTCAAAGTCCTCGGTGGTCTCTTCCTCAATAACGTCCATGGCGTCGTCGAAGGTGATGATACCAACCAGGCGGTTTTCTCCGTCTACCACAGGCAGGGCGGACAGGTCGTACCGGGAGAACATCTGGGCCACGTCCTCCTTGTCCTCATGGGTATTGACGGACAGGACGTTAGTCTCCATAATGTCGCCGATCCGGGTCTCATAGGCAGACAGAAGCATCCGCTTCACTGTTACTACGCCCAGCAAAATCCGGTTTTTAGTGACATAGCAGGTATACACCGTCTCCTTGTCCAGGCCCACCTTCCGGATTCGGGCAAAGGATTGCTCCACGGTGGCGTCCGGATGAAGGAAGACAAACTCCGTGGTCATTATGGAACCGGCGGAATCCTTGGGATAATTGAGCAGCTGATTGATCTGGCTGCGGGTGGATGCGTCGGTGTTGCGCAGAATACGGGAGACCACGTTGGCGGGCATGTCCTCGATGATGTCCACCGTGTCGTCCAAATAGAGCTCGTCCAGAACTTCCCGCAGTTCCTTATCGCTCAGAGCGCCGATCAGCTTCTCCTGGTCCTCGCTGTCCTCCAGATAGGTAAAGACCGCGGCAGCCAGCTCCTTGGGCAGCAGGCGGAACACCAGAATCTCCTGCTCCACCTCCAGCTCGTCCAGAAACTCAGCGATGTCCACCTCATTCATCTGGGCCAGCTCCTCCCGCAGGCGGCGGAACTGGCGCTTCTCCACCAGCTCCATCAGCTGCTCCAGATCGTAATTTTCATGCATAGCAAATTCCCCTCCCCAAAATTTGCATCTCTTTGATGCAAGACAAAAGGCCACGGGGCAAGGGAGAACCTTTGGAAAACGGTCAGCACATGGCCGCTTTCCAAACGCCCTCCAGCCCTGTGGCCGCGCACAGACAGGGAGTCCTCCATGTGTTTACACGTGGGGACAGTCCATTCCGGCGATGATGCAGGAGCCATACCGCCAAGGCCCCGGCTTCACCGCCTGTCGTCTGTGACAGCGGCTATCGGTATCATAGCTGCAACTTCGGCCTTCCATGTTCAGCCCCCACTTCCTTTCGTCTTAATTTTGGGGCGCCCGCTCTCACTTTTTCCTGCCAGGCGCAAGCTTCACCCGGGCCGTCCACAGACGCCGCCGGGTGAAGCTATTGTACCATTCTTTCTCCCCTCTTTGCAAGAGGCCACAGGGGCTCATCCAGGTTAAATTCTGGGAAAATTCTTTAACTCCATTCCACCTCAGCGGAGGTTTTCACCACATTGATGTAGCTGCTCCCCGGCTTCAGCGCCATCTCCCCTCCGTCTTCTCCCAGAAAACGGTAGCAGCTGCTCTTGCTGTCCCGCTGCCAGGTAATGGGGTAAACCTGCCCATCCCGCAGGAAAAGCCCGTCCCCGGTGCCTGTGGTCCGCACAGACATTCGCCCGGCGGAATCCCCGGCAATCACCGAAACGTCTGTATAGAGCACCAGCACATTGGAAGCCAGTACGGGCTCCCCGGTGGTGCCGTCCACATAGTCCCGGTCTTTTCCGTTGATGTGCTGGGAAATGGCGTACTGTCCGCTTTGCTCATCATAGGTAAAATACCCGGTCTTATAGGTGGAGAAGGGCACCGTCAGCTTTGTAGCCGCCGTTCCCCCTGCGGGTGTCTCCTTGTCAAAGGTCCAGCCCACCTGGTAGCCGTCCTTATGCTCCTGGCGGAACCGGGACGGCATCTGCTCCAAAAGGTTGGAGCTGGACGTGAGCAGGGAGTGCTCATATCCCGCGTTGGCGCGCCGGTCCGCATCCCGCCAGCACATATCCCCATAGGGGCCGTTGACAAAGTCGATGGCGGTCACCCCCCAGCCCTTGATGGCCTCATAGGCCTGGGGGCTTCCTCCTGCGTGGACATAGATGGCATCATGTCCATAGGCCAGATTGACATAGTAATCCCGGGCAGAGCGGATAGACCCCAAGTCCCCCACTCCCTGAATGTCCTGAAACAGGCCCATCATCCGGGTAATACCGCCTTCGGCCACAATTTCATAGATCACATCCGCCTGGCCCACCCCCAGCTGGGGCAAGGCCTTTTCCAAATTATTGAACATAACGGCAATGGGGCGCTTCCCGCTGATGTCCTCCATCAGCCCCTCACCGGTCAGGGGATTGGCATAGGGATAGATCGGTTCCGGTTCGGGTTCCGGCTCCTGCACCGGCTCGGGCACGGGAGCAATCACCGGAATTTCCTCCGACTGTGACCCCGTCTCAGAAGAGGCCGTTTCCCCGTTTCCGCAGGCGGTGAGCGCCGCCAGAAGAAGTCCCAAACATACCAACCGAACCAGTTTGCCCTTTTTCATTGCCGTCCCTCCTTAGTCTGTGTTTCTTTTCTCATCATACCGTTTTTTCCCAGGGCCTGTCAACAAAAAAAGGATATTCGCCCGGGCGGGCAAATATCCTTTTTTTCTTATTTCGTGGCCCAGTTTCCGGTGGCCTCAGCGGTCAGATAGGCGTTAATAAAGCCGTCCAGATCGCCATCCATCACAGAATTGATGTTGCTGGTTTCAAAGGCGGTGCGGTTGTCCTTCACCAGCTGGTAAGGCATGAACACATAGGATCGAATCTGGCTGCCCCACTCGATTTTCAACTGTACGCCCTTCAGATCGGAGATTTTTTCGGCTTTCTCCTGCATCTGCAGTTCCACCAGCTTGGCGCGGAGCATCTTCATACAGTTGTCCTTGTTCTGGAACTGGGAGCGCTCCTGCTGGGAGGCTACCACCACACCGGTAGGCTTGTGAATCAGGCGCACCGCGGAGGAGGTCTTGTTGACGTGCTGGCCGCCGGCGCCGCTGGCCCGATACACCTGCATCTCAATGTCTTCGGGACGAATCTCGATCTCCACATCCTCGGGCAGGTCGGGCATAACCTCCACCGAAGCAAAGGAGGTCTGCCGCCGGGCGTTGGCGTCAAAGGGGGACACCCGGACCAGACGGTGCACGCCGTGCTCTCCACGGAGATAGCCGTAGGCGTTGATTCCCTCGATCATAATCGTGGCCGATTTGATGCCCGCCTCGTCTCCCTCCTGGTAATCCATGATCTGATAGGTGAAGCCGTGGCGCTCCGTCCACCGAGTATACATCCGGTAAAGCATCTGGGCCCAGTCCTGGGCCTCGGTGCCGCCGGCGCCGGGATGGATGGTCAAAATTACATTGGAGCGGTCATATTCCCCGGTAAGCAGAGTCTCCAGCCGGGCAGATTCCATGTTGGCCTCCAGCTGGGCAAATCCTTCCTCCAGCTCGGGCAGCAGGGATTCATCCTCAAACTCATTGCCCATCTCGCACAGGGCCATCAGGTCATCCCACTGGCGCTGGCGCTTTGCCTGGCTGTCCACCTTGTCCTGAAGGTTCTTAATCCGCTGCTGCACCTTCTGCGCCTTAGCCAGGTTGTCCCAAAAACCGTCGGCCGCAGATTCGGCCTGGAGCATATCAAGCTCCCGCTCCGCGCTCTCCAGATCCAGCGCCTGGGCCAGTTCCTTCAGGGCGGGAGCCAGATTGTTCAATTTTACCTTGTATTCGTCAAACTGGAGCATAACTGTCCCACTCTTTCTTTTAAATTCCGATTTCAGCCCAATTATTATATATGAATGGCCTGGAATTGTAAAGAAAAACCTGTTCTTTCATGCAAAAGGCCGTCTCCCCCAAAGAGAGACGGCCTTTTTTATCGGTCGCTGATCAGCCATCCCTCTCCGCGAAAGATGAGATCATCTAAATCGTCCTTCCGTTCGCCGGCAGAAACCGTACCTTCCGGCAGCAAAATTTTTTCATCACCCATATGTCTGATTCCTCCAATGGTAAAGTCGTAACGTGAGTCGTGATATACATATCAGTATATGCCGGGCATATGGAAATATGTGTACGTTTCTGTACAACAACTCCATGATTATTTTTTTAATTTTGTACTTGACACAGGGACATATTTATGATAATCTATCTAAGCACTCTGAAGGAGCAGACCGGAAGCCACCCTATGCCGGAGTGGCGGAATTGGCAGACGCCCGGGACTTAAAATCCCGTGGGAGCGATCCCGTGCCGGTTCGATCCCGGTCTCCGGCACCATATCGCGGGATAGAGCAGTTGGTAGCTCGTCGGGCTCATAACCCGGAGGTCGGAGGTTCGAGTCCTCCTCCCGCAACCAACAAGCCGCTGAAATCGTATGATTTCAGCGGCTTTCTTCATTTTCCATTACTTTTTCCTCTGTTTTATTTTCTGTCCTTCGTTTTGACCCAGATTGTGACCCATACGGGAAATTTTAGCGGAAAGGACCAGAGCATTTCAGAGAGGATCAGAGACTGCCGGAGAGGACATTCCCCATGGTTTGGGCCGCCTGGCGCTGAGCGGCGCTGGTCACATGGGCGTAGGTGTCCAGGGTGAAACCGGCGGAGAAGTGGCCCAGCATACCGGACACCGTCTTAATGTCCACTCCGTTTTGCAGAGCCAGGGTAGCGAAGGTATGCCGGAGGTCGTGGAACCTGACCTTAGGCAGCCCCGCCCGCTTCAGCACCCGATGAAGCATGTGCAGGACGCTGTCCGGAGAGATAGGGCCTCCGTTGGGTGAAGGAAAGACCCACGGGTTGCTCCCAACTTTTTTCTTCTGTTCTAACAGGACGCTTACCGTATACTCTGCCAATGGCAGGGTGCGGTAGGCGTTTGTTGTTTTCAGGGGCGCTTCCACCACCTCCCCGTTGATCCGGGAGATTTGCCGCCGAACCCGGAGGTCGCCCCGTTCCAAATCAATATCCTCCCATTTGAGGCCCAGAAGTTCTCCCCTTCTCAGCCCAGTGGCCAGCTCCAGATAGTAGAGTTCAAATACGCCGCTCTCTCTGGCCTCCCGGAGGAAGGATGCCAGTTGCTCCACCGGCAGGGTTTTCATTTCCCGGTGTTCCACTTTCGGCAGGGCGCAGCCTTCCGCCGGATTTGTGAGGATGATTCGCTGCTCCTGGGCCAGCTTTAGGGCAGAGGACAGAATTTGGTGGATGTTCCGCACCGTCTTGGCGCTGAGGCCCTTGGGCTGTCCTTTGGCTTCCAGCCGGTCTACCCGACCTTTGGTTAGCAGTTTCTTGTAGAGTTTCTGTAAGTCCAAAGAGGTGAGTTTTTCCAGCGGGATGTCCCCAACATTGGGCCGGATGTGGTTGTCGATGTAGCCCCGGTAGGTCTGGTGGGAGGAGGGCCGGACTTTGATCTTGGCATAGTCCTCAAACCACAACTCCATCCACTCTCCTACTGTGTATTTTCCGGCTCTGCTCTGATCCAGAGATTGTGTCTCCTTGATCGCGGTTTTCAGCTTCTCCTTGACCTCTGCCTGAGTTCTGCCCAGCACATTCTTGTAGATGGCCTTGCCGGTCTCCGGGTCATGCCCCGCTGTGTACCGCCCCTCCCAGCGGCCGTCCTTGCGCTTCCGGATGCTGCCCTCGCCGTTGGCTCGTTTCTTTGCCATATGTGTCGCCTCCTTTCCAGCAACACACAATACTCCAACTGGCAGACAATAGCCAGGGCAAATGAGCAGAGTTATCAGAACCTTAACAACTCGCTCTCCACCTTATCATTGTTAACACCGTATTATTTTCTACGGCCCTTTTCTTTTGTTTTGCGGCGCAATTTTTGAGCCGCGGCGAACAGAACCAGGGCTCCGCACTTGTGAGCGCAGTGCGGAGCCCAAATCATACTAATTTAGGGAAAGACGTTTTAGGAAAGCCCTGGGACGCTAAGGAAAACCATATTTTCAGAAAGAAAAAGCGTCACATCTCTTTCGCTTAGGGCAAAAAAGCGTCAATCCAACTCCCGCAAACTGCCCGCACTGCGGGCAGTTGTGAGCGACCGGGCGCAATAAAGCGCCAGGTCTTTCTCCTGCTGCTTTTTCTTTCGTCTCCTGCCCAAATCCGCCTGTCCTCGTTTGAGGTACTCCCCTTCCCAGCCTCAAAGCGATCACACGGCAGCTCACAGGGGCAAACAATGGAGATATTGTCGGCACTGCCTTTTCTTTGTATCGTGTGTCAGTTCCTGATATATCTACTCCCCCGCTTTTCTCTGGATGGATATTGAACCTCATTTACTCCCATTCATTCTTTTACACCGATTTTGACAGCTTTGCCTATGTTTTGATATCGGTGAAAGGGGGAAGTGCATAGAAGACCAACGGACTGAGCGCCTGGTGAAACAATATCGCGATAGGATCCTTCGCCTGGGGTACAGTCTTCCGGCTGATCGGTCGAACATGGTATTTCTAAACGTAAAAAACGTTACGGCTCTTACAGCAGGCACTTTGGCAAAAATATGGGGTGGATGGAAAACTTCTCCATCCACCCCATATTGGGATTCACAATCAGCGGCAGCGTCTAAAACATCCCGGGAGGATTCCACTCCCGAATACCCAAAAGCTGGTTACACTGCTCGATGGGCATGAGCTCATGGTAAAATTGCTTGCAGTCTCCGGTGCGTTTAAACTGTTCAATCAAATCGCTGGCTGCCTTACACCATCGCATAAGCAACCCATTGGGCCAGATCACTGCCCTCACCCCAGCCTGTCGAAGTTCATCCAGCGTAAAACATACCTCCGGACAAAACTCCATAAGGCAGTAGAGAATAGGAATACGAACCTGATCGCAGGCCCGCTTTACATCGTCCAAGGTCGGAAATATTTCCTGTGACGAGAAAAGAAAACCCATGTCTGCGCCCACATCTGCGGCTAAATTGAGGCGTCTGATAACCTCGTCCTGACCATAGACCGAGGCGGCATCAGAACGGGCAATCACCAGAAAATTAGGGTCGCTGCGCCAACGCAGAGCGGTTTCTATCTTTTTGACAAAGACATCTGCGTCTTCCACTTCTACACCCTGCATACCTCCGCAGCGCTTGGGTGTTACCTGATCTTCAAAGTGAGCACCACACACTCCGGCAGCTTCCAAATCGGCCACTGTGCGGCGGACATTGAGTGTGTTGCCGTAGCCGGTATCTGCATCCACCAAAAAAGGTAGATCCACACAGCAGGTCAGATCGTGCACATGCTTAACCTGTTCACTGGCACAGACCAATCCCAGGTCGGGAACACCCAACATGCTTGCGGCGGCAGCTTGCCCTCCCATATAACAGCCGTCAAAGAAATCGGCGGCTTGAGCAGCCCGAGCAGTAATACCGTCAAACGCACCGCACAACACACTCATATGTTTTTGCTCCAAAATTCTAGCCTTAAATTGGGCACGTTTTTCCGTAATGGTCATTGAAATCCTCCATATTCAGTCAAGCAAGCCCTCAATCAGGCAGCACATACTCATGGGAGGCCATATATTCTTCCACCTGGCTCAGCGTTGGCATGGAATCAGAACAGCTGTGGCCGGAGATGGTAATCGACGATGCAGCTGCCGCGTAGCGCAAAGCTTGTTCCATGCTCTTGCCCTTAAGCAAGCCGAACGTAAAAGCAGAGGAATAGGAATCTCCAGCCCCGAATGTTTTTAACACCTTGGCGGGGTAAATACCGCCTATCGTCTTCCCCTGCGCAGTGTAGATGTGGGACCCCTGCTTTCCCTGCTTGATGGACACCACGGACACGCCGGCCTCCAGCAGCCACTTTGCGCTGGCATCATCGTTCTGGTTCCCGGGGTGATAAAGCTTTTCCATGATATCAAATTCTTCCCGGGTCCCCAGTACCATGTCGGCCTGTCGGGCAGCCAAGGTATAATATACGCTAGCTTCCTCCGGGCTGTCCCAAGTGCCGTCGCGGTAGTCCAAGTCGAATGAGATGGCTACCCCGTTGCGTTTGGCCATTTCCATGGCCAGGAACACGGCCTCCCGGGCAGGGGAATGGGTGAGCGAGGTACCGGAGATCAGCAGCAGCTTGTGGCTGGCAATGTACGCCTCGTCCAACTGAGCACAGCTGATGTGCAGGTCTGCGCAGTCATTGCGGTACATAAAACAGCTGCACTCCCCAGGTTTAATTTCGCCCATGGTTACACCGGAGCGCACGCCAGGAGCGGCCACGGCAATGTGAGAGACGTCAACTCCCTGCTGAGCGAGATAGCGGGTAATGAACCGGCCAAACTGGTCATCAGACACCTTACCCAAATAGCCCACAGCCAGGCCCAATTTGGACATGGCCACAGCGGTGTTCGCCGGGGACCCACCTACATATTTCGTGAAGGTGACCGCATCCTCCATGGGGCCGATCTCGTTGGCATACAGGTCGATGGTGGCCCTGCCAAAGGCAGCTACGTCTCTGGGCTTGGATTGGTCAATGTTTAAATACATGCCTTACACCTTCTCCTCATGCTCCAACTGCTCCAGTAGCTCCATGGCCTGCTGAACAGAAATACCGTTATGGATCACCTGGCTCAGCGTCTTGACCAAGGGGGTAATATGGGGATACTGGAACACAAAACGCCCATAGGTTACGCCAATGGCTCCTGCGTCCATGACATCCCGAGTCATTTTGATGTACTCCGCAGCGGTCTTGCAGCCGGTCCCGCCAGCAATCGCAACGCGGGTGGGCACTGCCTGTACCACTTTGGCAAAGCTATCGGGATCGCCGGTATAATTGGTCTTGATGAGATCGACGCCTAACTCGGCCGCAGCACGGGCGGCATAGGTCACGTTTTCCACGGAATACTGGTCGGAACCGGTGATGTGGTTTCCCCGGGGATAGATATGACTGATCAGAGGAATGCCATAGCGGTGAGCTTCTTTGCTGATGCGGCCCAGCATAGCCAATTGTGTCTCCTGGTTGTCCCCGCCTACAATACAGCCCACAGACACTGCGTCAGCACCCATACAGATGGCCTCCTCCACATCGGCTACCTGGACATCATCGTCAGGGTGGTATACCCCAAAGGTGGTGAGTTTTAGTACCAAGGCAACCTTACCCGCATAGGGCGTAAAGCACTGATCCACAATCCCCTTATGCATGGTGATGGCATTTGGGCCGCCAGCGGTCATTTTAGCCAGAGTATCCCGGATGCAGTCTAACCCCGGCATGACGCCTCGGGCAATCGCGTGATCCACAGTTAAGCCAAAATATTTTCCATCCTCTGTGGGCATTAGGCGTTTGAGACGTATCTCTTTTCCGATCATGATTGAAGTTCCTCGTTTCTTAGATATGATTCAGAGCAAAGGGCTCAGGCAAACAGATGCACAAAAAAGTCAACATAGCCAGGACAAAGGGTCGTGATGATGATGGCGATCAGGCCCACCCCCATAAATGGAACGGCTTCCTTTACCGTATCGCCAAAGGTGGAGTGAGCAATCTTGGTGCTGACAAAAATACCCACGGCAAAAGGAGGTGTCAGGAATCCTACACACATATTGACAATCATGATAGCGCCAAAGTGGACAGCACTGATACCGTAAGTCTGAGCCACAGGAAGCAGCAAGGGGGTCATGATAAGGATCGTGGCATTAATGTCCATAAAGGTGCCCATGAATAGGAAGAGGATGTTGATCATGAGCAAGAAGCCCGCCTTGCTGGCAATATTTTCGGTAATGAGGTTGGAGAGGAAGCTGGAAATGCCGGCCAATGTCATCACTTTGCCAGCCACAGCGGAGAAGGCGTTCAGCAGGCCGATGGTAGCGGTAGAAGCACCGGCAATCGCGCAGCAGCGCCAGAAGGTAATTTGAATCTGGGTACGGCGGATCACTTTCAGGGCAAAGAAGTAGATGATGCCGTAGACACAGCTGACAGCGCCGGCTTCGGTAACGGTGCACAGGCCGCCGTAAATGGAGCCATAGATGATGATGGGCATGAGCAGAGCGGGGATGGCGTAGATGGTGGACTTGCCGATCTCCATGGCTTTGGTGCTAAAGTGAAACTCTACCTTTTCCGGTTTTGTCTGATGGCGGCCGATGCGCCAATAGTTGATGATAAAGTAGCCAATGGCGAAGATGAAAGCGGGACCAATGGTAGACATCCAGATCTCAGAAATCTTGGCACCGGAGGCCAGAGCGTACATAATGCCAGGTACGCTGGGGGGAATTAGAATTCCAAGAAAACAGGTGGCAGCCAACAGAGCGGAAGTGTAGCCGTGGGGATACCCTTCCTTTTCCATTTCCGGAACCATCATTTTACCGATGGCACTGATGGTAGCCATGGCCGACCCAGTGAGCACGCCAAAGGCCATGCAGGCGCAGGTGGTAATGATACCAGTGGCGCCCCGAACGTGGCCCACAAAGGATTTCACCCAGTCAATTAACATTTTGGAAATGCCGCTGTATTCCATCAATACGCCGGCGAAGATGTAGAAAGGAATGGCCAACAGAGCGAAGCTGTCCAGACCTGAGAACGCAAACTGCGGCACAGTGACCAGCTGGAAGCCGCCATAGGCCAACACCAACAGAGAGGAAGTACCCAGGGCAAAGGAAACGGGCATTTTGCAAAATACGGCCACAATCGCAAAGGAAATTAAAAAGACCA
>CALWYG010000111.1 GCA_944385695.1 uncultured Oscillospiraceae bacterium
CATGGACCCCGAGACCTACGATCTGGTGCCCATCGGCTCCGAGCTGCTGGGTGACAACTTCCGCTTCGTGAAGGAGCACATGGTCTGCAAGATCAACTCCTACAAGGGCAAGATCTTCGCCGTGGAGCCCCCCACCTTCGTGGAGCTGGAGGTCACCGAGACCGATCCCGGCTTTAAGGGCGACACCGCCACCAACGTGACCAAGCCCGCCACTCTGGAGACCGGCGCCGAGATCAAGGGGCCCCTGTTCATCAACCCCGGCGACAAGATCAAGATCGACACCCGTACCGGTGAGTACCTGGAGCGCTGCAAGGCCTGAAACTGCCTGCTGACGGAAAGGAGTGCGTATCATGACCATTTCTGAGAAGGTCGCGTACCTGAAGGGCCTGGCTGAGGGCCTGAACATCGACACCGAGAAGTCCAAGGAGGGCAAGCTCATCTCCGTGATGATCGGCATCCTGGAGGAGATCGGCATGTCCATCGAGGACCTGGAGGAGAACGCCGAGGCTTTGGGCGAGGAGATCGACGCCATTTCCGACGACCTGTCCGACGTGGAGAAGGCCGTGTTCGATGATGAGGACGAGGATGACGACGACTGCTGCTGCGACGATGACGATTTCTTCGAGGTGGACTGCCCCAACTGCGGCGAGACTCTGATGATTGACGAGTCCGTGCTGGAGGAGGGCGTGATCCAGTGCCCCGGCTGCAAGCAGAAGTTTGCTCTGGACCTGTCTGACGACTGCTGCTGCGAGGACGAGGGCGACGACTGCGGCTGTGGCTGCGGCTGTGAGGACCACGACCACGAGGAGTAAGATTTCCGCGATTGAAAAGGGGATGGCATATGCCATCCCCTTTTTTTGCGTATCTTTGTGAAAAATGGCAGACCCCATCCCTTGCGTGGCCGCCGCAGAGCGTAGTATAATGAGACGGCTGAATTAGATAAGATTAACTTTTATGGACGGATGAAGCATGAATAGGGAAGAGCGTAAAAAAAGCCAGCGGACTCTGGAAGAGGTGCAGCCCGGCGAGCGGGGCACCATCCTGCGGGTAGGCAACGAGAACGGGCCGGTAAAGCGCCGGCTGGTGGATATGGGCCTGACCCCCGGCACAGAGGTTACCGTGCGTAAGGTGGCTCCCTTTGGAGACCCGCTGGAACTGAATCTGAGAGGGTACGAGCTGTCTCTGCGGAAGGCGGACGCGGCCCAAATCCTCATCGCCACCGGCGAGGAGGGGGAGCAGCGGGCCAAGGTGCGCAAGCAGCGCATGGGTATGGTGCAGCATATTCCGGACGAGGAGACTCTGCGCCGGATGGACGCCGACCACGCCCATGAGGCGGCGGAGCACGGCGGCGTGCCCGACTACGCCAGCCATGATACCCGGGAGATGAAGCTGGCCCTGGTGGGCAACCCCAACTGCGGCAAGACCACTCTGTTCAATGCCCTCACCGGCTCCAACCAGTACGTGGGCAACTGGCCCGGCGTGACGGTGGAGAAAAAAGAGGGCAAGGCGGAGGTGGACGGCAAGCCGGTGACGGTGGTGGACCTGCCCGGCATCTGCTCCCTGTCCCCCTGCTCCATGGAGGAGATTGTGGCCCGGGACTTTATTGTGGGGGAGCGGCCGGATGCCATTATCGACATCATCGATGCCACCAACATCGAGCGCAACCTGTACCTCACCGCCCAGCTGCTGGAGCTGGAGCGGCCTATGGTCATCGCCCTGAACTTTATGGACGAGGTGGAGAAGCACGGGGACAAGATCGACGTGGACGGTCTGTCCAAGGCGCTGGGGGTGCCTGTGATTCCCATCACCGCCCGGTCGGGCAGGAACATCCAGAAGCTGCTGGAGGTGGCCCACAAGCAGATGCACGTGGGGGTCACCGTGGAGCCCGACGACCTGTACGATGATTTTACCCACCAGATTCACCACAAGGTGGGCGAACTGATCCACGACAAGGCATACGCTGCCCATATCCCCGCCCACTGGGCCTCCATCAAGCTCATTGAAGGGGATTCCCTGGTGGAAGAAGCTTTGGGGCTGGACAGCGACACCAAGGCGCAGCTGGAACAGGTCTGCCGGGAGTATGAGAGCGCCTATGACCTGGGCGACCGGGAGACCCTCATTGCCGACGCCCGGTATCAGTTCATCCAGAAGGTGGTGGAGGGCTCTGTTACCCGGGGCCGCCCCCTGGGTACGCCCACCCTGTCCGACCGGGTGGACGCCATCGTTACCCACAAATACCTGGCCATCCCGGTATTCCTGCTGACGATGCTGGCCATGTTCGCCCTCACCTTCGGCCCCGGCCAGGTGCTGGCCGACGGGGTGGATACCCTGATCGGCGGATATTTTGCGGAGTGGGTCCGGGGCGTTCTGGCCGCTGCCGGTACCGCCCCCTGGGTGGAGGCCCTGCTGGTGGACGGCGTCATCGCCGGTGTGGGCGGCGTGCTCACCTTCCTGCCCCAAATCGCCATTCTATTCCTGTTCCTCTCCTTCCTGGAGGACTCCGGCTACATGGCCCGGGCGGCCTTTATCATGGACCGGCTGCTCCGCCGGTTCGGCCTGTCCGGCAAGGCTTTTATCCCCATGCTCATGGGCTTCGGCTGTACCGTGCCCGCCGTCATGGGTGCCCGCACCATGGAAAATGAGAAGGACCGCCGCATGACCATCATGCTGGTACCCTTCATGTCCTGTTCCGCCCGGCTGCCGGTGTACGGCCTGCTCACCGCCGCTTTCTTCCCCAAATACGGCGGGGTGGTGGTATTCTCCCTGTACCTGCTGGGCCTGATCTTCGCCATCATCTCCGGCATCCTGCTGAAAAAGCTGGTGTTTAAGGGAGAGCCCGCCGCCTTCGTGCTGGAGCTGCCCCCCTACCGCCTGCCCACCCTGAAAAACATTGCCCTCCATGTGTGGGAGAAGGTGAAGGGCTTCCTCATCAAGGCGGGCACCCTGATCCTGGCCATGAGCGTGCTGCTGTGGTTCCTCCGGAGCTTCGGCTTTGAGGGGGGCGCCTTTGGCATGGTGTCCAATGAGGAAAACTCCTTCCTGGGTACCATCGGCTCCTTCCTGGCTCCCATCTTTGTGCCTCTGGGCTTCGGTACCTGGCGGGTCGCGGTGGCACTCATCTCCGTCCTTATTTCTTAGAAGATGGTGGTGTCATCCAT
>CALWYG010000112.1 GCA_944385695.1 uncultured Oscillospiraceae bacterium
GGCCCAAGAGCGGGACGCACTCGGCGCCGATGAGAAAGATCCCCCCATGCTGCAGCCTGCCTTTGAGGCTGCACAGGCGGACCTGATCCTGGTGGGCGCTCCTTATTGGGACATGACGTTCCCCGCCGCTTTGAAAGTCTACCTGGAATGGGCCAGCGCCATCGGCGTCACCTTCGGCTATACCAAAGAGGGGCAGCAGGTTGGCCTGTGCAAGGCCCGCCATCTGGTATTTATCACCACCGCCGGCGGCCCCATCGGCAATTTAAATCTTGGCTATGACTACTTAAAGGCCTGGGCCAATATGGTGGGAATCCCAGAGACCCACTGCCTTACGGCAGAAAATCTTGACATCCGTGGTGCGGATGTGAAGGGAATTCTTTCCATTGCCCGGCAGCAAACCCACCATCTGGTGTCCGAACTCTTCGGATAACCGAATTCTCTATTTCCAAGAAACGGGGCGGCCCAGCAGGGCCGCCCCGTTTTTGTTTCTTATTCAAGTTCCTGCCACAGACGCACTTCTCCCGCCTGTAAGGAGGCAGGTACGTCGATGATGCGCTGGTTGGCCGAACCCCGGAACCGAAGGCTCAGATCCTTCTGCTCCAGCACAAAGGGCCCGTCCACCAGAATGTCCAGCTGTTCCAGCAGCTCCCGGCTGTGCTCCCCTATTGTTTCCGCCGCCAGCGCCTCAAAGAGGTAACCGGAGTAACACCAGATATCCTTCCGGGGCAGTTGCTGGCGTACCCGGCGCACCAGTTCCAGCACCGCCGCCTGATTCTGGGGCTCGAAGGGCTCGCCTCCCAGCAGGGACAGGCCCCGGATATAGCTTCGGTCCAAAAGGTTCAGAATTTCCTCCATTTGTTCCTCCCCAAAGGGGGAGCCGAAGGAGAAGTCCCAGGTCTCGGGGTTAAAGCACTCTTTACAGTGGTGGGTACAGCCGGAGACAAACAGGCTTACCCGTACTCCGGGACCGTTGGCCACATCCACTTTCTTAATGTCAGCGTAGTTCATAGCCTGGCTCCTGACGTTTTAGAGGTGCAGCACCCGGGCCTTGATCTCCTTGGTCTTGCCCACGTTCCAGAAGTTCTCTCCCAGATAGCCGCAGGTACGCCGGGTGACGTTCATTTTGGTCCGGTCGGTGTTGTGGCAGGCAGGGCACTCCCACTGGTTCTGGTCGTTGATGATAATTTCTCCGTCAAAGCCGCACACCTGGCAGTAGTCGCTCTTGGTATTGAACTCGGCATACTGGATGTTGTCGTAGATAAAGCGAACCACATCCTTCAGCGCCTCCAGATTGTGGCGCATGTTGGGGATTTCTACATAGGAGATACACCCGCCGGTGGAAATCTTCTGGAACTGGCTCTCAAAGGTGAACTTGTCAAAGGCGTCAATGTGCTCCCGCACATCCACATGATAGCTGTTGGTGTAGTAGCCCTTGTCGGTGACGTCGGGAATGGTGCCAAAGCGCTCCTTGTCGATGCGGGCAAAGCGGTAGCACAGGCTCTCAGCGGGGGTACCGTAGAGAGCGAAGCCGATGTTGGTCTCCTTTTTCCAGTCGTCGCAAGCCTTGCGCAGGCGGTTCATCACCTTCAAGGCAAACTCGGTGCCGCCCGGCTGGGTGTGGCTGACGCCCTTGACCAGCTTGGTCACCTCATAGAGGCCGATGTAGCCCAGAGAGATGGAAGAGTAGCCCCCATAGAGCAGCGGCTCAATGGAAGCTCCCTTGGGCAGGCGGGCAATGGCTCCGTACTGCCAGTGGATGGGAGAGGAATCGGACTTCACATTCTTCAGGGCATTGTGCCGGCACATAATGGCCTCAAAGCACAGCTGCAGGCGCTGTTCCAGGATCTCCCAGAACTTCTCCTCATCCCCGCCGGACAAAATGCCGATCTGGGGCAGATTCAGGGAAACCACGCCCTGGTTGAAACGGCCTTCAAACTTGTAGGTTCCGTTCTCGTCCTTCCAGGGGGCCAGGAAGGAGCGGCAGCCCATGGGCGAGAACACATTCCCCTCATAGTTTTCCCGCATCTTCTTGGCGGAGATATAGTCGGGGTACATCCGCTTGGCGGAGCACTTGACAGCCAGCTCCGTGATGTAGTCGTACTTGCCGCCCTTCAGGCAGTTATGCTCATCCAGCACATACACCAGCTTTGGGAAGGCGGGGGTGATGTAGACACCCTTCTCGTTCTTGATACCCTCCAGGCGCTGGCGCAGCACCTCCTCCACAATCATAGCGTTTTCTTCCAGATAGGGGTCGCCCTCCTGCAGATTCAGGAACAAGGTCACAAAGGGGGACTGGCCGTTGGTGGTCATGAGGGTGTTGATCTGATACTGGATGGTCTGTACGCCGCTTTTGAGCTCGTCCCGCAGCCGGTCGTCCACCAGGCGCTCAATGGTGGCCTCGTCCACCTGTCCTGCGCACTCATAGGCAATATGCTTGCGGAATTTTTCCTTGCTCCGGCGCAGATACTTACCCAGATGGCGCAGATCCACACTCTGGCCGCCGTATTGGTTGGAGGCCACACAGGCAATGATCTGGGTGGCCACGGTACAGGCTACCTGGAAGCTCTTGGGGCTTTCAATCAGCTTCCCGTTCATCACGGTGCCGTTGTCCAGCATGTCCCCGATGTTGATGAGGCAGCAGTTGAAAATGGGCTGGATAAAGTAGTCGGCATCGTGGAAGTGAATGGCCCCCTCGTCATGGGCCTTGGAGATGTGCTCCGGCAGCAGGATGCGGCGGGTGAGATCCCGGCTCACTTCTCCGGCGATATAATCCCGCTGAGTGGCGGCGATCATGGTGTTTTTATTGGAGTTTTCCTCGGCCAGCTCCTGGTTTTCATTGCGCAGCAAAGACAGGATAGAGTCATCGGTGGTGTTCTGCTTGCGCACCAGAGCCCGGGTATAGCGGTAAATAATATAAGTCTTGGCCAGGTGGAATTTGTTGCGCTCCACCAGTCCCTGCTCCACCAGGTCCTGGATGTCCTCCACCAGCATGCGCTGGCGCTTCATGGCCTCGATGCCATCAATAATGGCATTGATATCTTCCCGGCTCAGCCGCTCCTTCTCCGGTACCTCGGCATTTGCCTTTTCAATAGCAGTGGCGATCTTACTGCGGTCGTAATCCACCACAGTTCCGTCTCGTTTAATGACTTTCATGTCGCTCTCCTCTCCCGGTTCAAGGGGTATTCTTAGCCGGAGTCGGTGCTCCGGCGGTTCAGCCCAGGTGGCATTATAGCACATGCCCATGCCTTTGTCCACCGGAAGAAATACTATATCTTGTGCTTAACATAATTACTTTTCGTCTGAAATACAAAATATATAGTGTGCCATTTTTCGCGGTTTTCCCCCGGCCCTTTGCCGGTTTCTCGGGCTTTCGGTTGCTCCGCCGGGAAAAATGTGATATACTTCCTTTTGAATTTCAGCAAATTGCCCACAGGAGGTATCTATGCCAGAAACGCTCGCCATCGCCATGAGCGGCGGTGTGGACAGTTCCGCCGCCGCCTGCCTTCTTTTGGAGCAGGGATATGAACTGGTGGGGCTGACCATGAAGCTCTTTTCCAGACCCGGGGATGTCTGGCACGACGGGGAGGACGCCCAGGCCGTGGCCCGGCAGCTGGGCTTCCCCCACCACATGGTGGATCTCTCCCCCTGTTTCTGCACCCAGGTCATGGACACCTTTGCCGCCGCCTATGAGGCCGGCTGCACTCCAAACCCCTGCGTCACCTGCAACCGGCACATTAAATTCGGCGCCCTGCTGGACCGGGCCGTGGAACTGGGTTGTGAGAAACTGGCCACCGGCCACTATGCCCGGGTGGAATACGACGCCGGCTCCGGGCGCTATCTGCTCAAAAAGGCCAGCCGCCCGGAAAAGGACCAGAGCTATGTGCTCTCCACCCTCACCCAGGCTCAGCTCTCCCGTACTCTGCTCCCCCTGGGCGGGCTCTCCAAGGAGGAAATTCGGGACATCGCCCACAGCCGTGGACTGGTCACCGCCCACAAGAGCGACAGCCAAGACATCTGCTTCATCCCCGACGGGGACTATGGTGCCTTTATCCGCTCCCACACAGGCAGGGACTATCCCGCCGGTTTCTTTTTGGACGAAGAAGGCAGACGGTTGGGCCAGCACACTGGCATCATTGACTACACGGTGGGTCAGCGCCGGGGACTGGGCGTTTCCTCTAACCACGGCAGACTCTATGTGAAGGAAATCCGCCCTGACGACAACGCAGTGATTCTCTGTGGCAACGAGAATCTCTTTGCCCGCTCTCTCACCGCCGGGGAACTGAATCTCATTGCCTGCGCCAAGCTGTCCGCCCCGGTCCGCCTTCGGGCCAAAATCCGCTACCGCATGGCGGAGCAGCCCTGCACCGTGGAGCAGACCAGCCCCAGCACCATCCGTCTCACCTTTGACCAGCCCCAGCGCGCCATCACCCCGGGGCAGACCGTGGTTCTTTACGACGGAGACACTGTGGTGGGGGGAGCCGTTATTTTGAAAGGAGAAGCTTGACTATGAGCCAAAAGAAATATAAAAAGCGCAAGCACAGCGCCACCGTCACCGCCAAGCGGCAGGCCGAGCAGGAGCGCATTGCCGACGAAAAGGACCGTGCCCGCAAGCGTATGGACCCCACCGCCCGCACCCTTCTGTTGCTGGATCTGGTATTTTTGGCCATCATTTCCCTGCTGGATATGAACCAGATGGTCTCGGCCCCTGTCAGCGCCATTTCCTCCATCGTGGGGTTGATTTTGCTGTTCGCCGCCCTTTGGTTCCAGTTTGGCAAAAAGAACAAATCCGGCCCTTCCAGCCCCAAGCTGTAAACCGGATAATTTTGTTGCTTTTTTATCCTGTTTGGTTTATGATGAGGGGTACTGATTCCTTATATAAGGGGATATGCAATACATGAGGAAAGATATCATCCTGCCCGGCGCAGCTTTGGCGGGCGGGGCGGCCGGCTTTGCCCTGCGCAAGTGGCAGCTAAGCGCCGCCTACCAGCCGGAAACCGGGCTCTTCACCCACGGTTCCCCCGCCACCTATGCTCTGCTGGGGCTGACTGCGGCATTGATCCTGCTGCTTTTGCTGGCCGTGCGGACAACTACACAGATTCCTCGGGACTTTCTTCCCGCCTTTGGAAGCCCCGAAGCCGGGCAGATGACCATCTGGGCCGCGGCAGGCCTGCTGTTTTTGGCCGCCGGTCTGGTCAATTTGATGGAAGGGGCACAGATGCTACAGCTTTGGCAGGCCACTCCCGCCCTTGACCGGGACCCCACTCAATTCACGCTCACTGTGGCCCGGCTGCTGTGCGCCCTGCTCTGCTTCCCCGCCGGAGGCGGCGTTCTGCTTATGGGCCGCAGCGCCTATCGTTGGGAGCTGCCCCAATTTCTGGGCTACCTGGCTCCCATGCCCGCCTTTGTAGGCCTTTTGTGGCTCTTCTCCACCCATCTGGAGCATGGGACGGAGCCAGTGCTGATGAAGTATGGCTTTGCCCTGGCCGCCGCCGCACTGCTTATGCTGGGCCACTACTATGTGGCAGGATTCCTGTTCGACCGGCCCCGGCCCCGCAGAGCCCTGTTCTTCGCTCTGAGCGGCGTAGTGCTGGGCCTTACCTCCCTGGCCGACGGCCTCAGTCTCGGGACCTGTGTGCTCACGCTGGCCTTCGTCCTCTCCGCGCTTGGGTTTACCCGGGCCCTTCTGGTGGGCGCCGGTCCCGGCTGGGAGGAGCGAATGCCCTCTGGGGCGGAGGATTGTGAAGACAGAGAAGATTCGGCTCAATCATGATATATTGGAGGTTGCCTCATTATGGAAAAAAAGCGCTTTTATATTACTACTCCCATCTATTACCCCAGCGATAAACTGCATATCGGCCACACCTACTGCACCGTGGCCACCGATGCCATGGCCCGCTATAAACGTCTGAGCGGTTATGACGTGCTGTTTCTCACCGGCACCGATGAGCACGGCCAGAAGATCGAAGACAAGGCCAAGGAGGCCGGCGTCACCCCCAAGGAGTTTGTGGACAAGATCGTTACTGGCGAGCGGGGCGTTCTGGACCTGTGGAAGCTGATGAACATCTCCAACGACCGCTTCATCCGCACCACCGACGACTACCATGTCTCCGCCATCCAGAAGATTTTTAAGAAGATGTATGAAAACGGGGACATCTACAAGGGCAAGTATGTGGGCAAGTACTGCAAACCCTGCGAGTCCTTCTGGACTGAGAGTCAGCTGGTGGACGGCAAGTGCCCCGACTGCGGCCGGGAGGTTCAGGACGCGGAGGAGGAGGCCTACTTCTTCCGTCTGAGCAAGTATGCCGACAGGGTTCAGCGCCTGCTGGAGGACACCGACTTCCTGGAGCCCCGCTCCCGGGTCAACGAGATGGTCAATAACTTCATCAAGCCCGGCCTGGAGGACCTGTGCGTCTCCCGCACCAGCTTCACCTGGGGCGTACCTGTGGACTTTGACCCGGGCCATGTAGTCTATGTGTGGGTGGACGCCCTCTTCAACTACACCACTGCCTTGGGCTTTCTCAATGACAAGTACGATGACTACGAGAAGTTCTGGCCCGCTGACGTGCACTTTGTGGGCAAGGAGATCGTCCGCTTCCACTCCATCATCTGGCCCGCCATGCTTATGAGCATGGGTATGCCTCTGCCCAAGAAGGTCTTTGGCCACGGGTGGCTGCTGCTGGACGGCGGCAAGATGTCCAAGTCCAAGGGCAACGTGGTGGACCCCTATATCCTGGCGGAGATGTTCGGCGTGGATGCCCTGCGCTTCTTCCTGCTGCGCACCTTCCCCTTCGGCTCCGACGGCAATTTCTCCAACGAGGCCCTCATCAACACCATCAATGTGGACCTGGCCAACGATCTGGGCAACCTGCTCTCCCGCACCGTGTCCATGGTGGGCAAGTACTTTGACGGCACCCTGCCTGCCAACCAGGTGGAAGATGCCGAGAAGGATGCTGAACTGGTGGAGCTCATCTCCTCCCTGCGCAGCCGCTATGAGGAGCAGATGGAGAAGTTCGCCTTCCAGAACGCTCTGAGCGAGATCTTTAAGGTCATCTCCCGGGCCAACAAGTATATTGACGAAAATGCCCCTTGGGTTCTGGCCAAGGACATGGAGGCCAATGGTCCCCGCCTGGCCCGGGTGATGTACAACCTGCTGGAGGTTCTGCGGGTGTGCGGCATTCTCCTCATCCCCTTCATCCCCGACTCCGCCGCCAAGGTACTGGATCAGATCGGCGCCTGCGAGGGCTGCCGCACCTGGGAGAGCGCGGGCGTATACGGCTCCCTGTCCGCCACCGTCACTGTGCAGCGGGGTGAGAACCTCTTCCCCCGTGTGGACATGGAAAAGGCCCTGGCTCAGCTGGAGGAGGCCGCCCAGGCTGCCAAGAAGGCCGCGCTGCCCGACCTGGAGCTGGAGCCCCAGCTCACTGAGCAGGTGGACTTTGACACCTTCTGCAAGTCCGACTTCCGGGCTGTGAAGGTGAAGGCCTGCGAGAATGTGAAGAAGGCCAACAAGCTTCTGAAGTTTACTCTGGACGAGGGCACCGGCACCGACCGCCAGATTCTCTCCGGCATTGCCCAGTTCTATAAGCCCGAAGAGCTGGTGGGCAAGACCCTGGTGGCCATTGTCAACCTGCCTCCCCGGAAGATGATGGGGCAGGAGAGCTGCGGAATGCTGATTTCCGCCGTTCACACCGAGAAGGGTGAGGAAAAGCTCAACCTGCTTATGATCGACGACAAGATTCCCGCCGGCGCCAAGATGTGCTGAGGGACATAAAACAAATTTCCCGGCGAAGCAAGCTGCTTCGCCGGGTTTTTTGTTATTGTTCTGTTAAGATTTTAAAATATTTTTTACAAACAATCCCTATTTATATTCCAGAACACAACCTTTTGCTGCATGTTGGAAGGATTTGAACCATATTTTTATGAAATTATCCCCTATGCAAGTTTCTTTCTTTCCTGTATGATAATAGTGGTATCAAAAGAATTGAAAATTGAATTTCCACAGGAGGAATTTCTATGTTTTCAAAACGGAAAACAAAAATTATCTGCACGCTGGGCCCCGCCGTGGATAACGAGGATATGATCCGTACCCTCATCCGTACCGGCATGGATGCGGCCCGCTTTAACTTCTCTCACGGCAGCCACCCCGAGCATCTTCAGCGCCTGAATTTGCTGAAATCCGTCCGGGACTCCCTGGGCCGCCCGGTAGCCACCATTCTGGACACCAAGGGGCCTGAAATCCGTATTAAATCTTTTGCGGAAAAGTCCAT
>CALWYG010000113.1 GCA_944385695.1 uncultured Oscillospiraceae bacterium
GCATCATCACCCTGCCCGAGGGCACTGAGATGTGCATGCCCGGCGATAACGTCGACATGGACGTGGAGCTGATCACCCCCATCGCCATCGAGAAGGGCCTGCGTTTCGCTATCCGTGAGGGTGGCCGCACCGTGGGTTCCGGCGTGGTTATCGAGATCAACGAGTAATTTTACTCTCATATCTTAAACCCTGTAAGGGCGGACTTCCCTGGAAGTCCGCCCTTTTTTCACAATAGGCCCTATAAATTGTTGCGGTGGATTTGTTTGTGAGGGAAAGGAGTGAGATCAATGGAACTGCGGGATAAAAAGCTAAGGGACGGTTTACAGAAGCTGTATTATGCCCAGATCATTGCGATCGTATCGCTGCTTTCTACCATTTTGGTCATGATCCCGGTATTGGGGCTTCTGATCGTGGTGGTAGTCATGGTTGCGACCATTGTGGGACTGGTGCTGACCATCATGGGCTTGGTGAAACTGGGAGATGTCCATTCCAACTATACGATAGCCCTGATTTTGAGTATCATAAGTGGGGTCATGGGCCTGTTAAACAAGACAACAGTTATCAGCGTGTTGGGTATCATTTTAGATCTGGTGGTGATCTGGCTGCTGGTGAAAACGACCAATTGTTTTCTGGGGAGGATTGAACGGACAGATGTGATGCAGAAGGGAAACAGAGCCTTGGTCTGCAACATTGCTGCTGTGCTGATCTCAATTTTGTGCACACTGCTCAGTCTGTTCATGGTAGAATTGTCCATCCTTCTGCTGGTAGTGGCACTGATTGTCTCCCTGGTGGGGCTGGTATTCTATGTCGTCTACTTAAAGCAAGCCAGCGAAGCGTTCTGATTGGAAACGGGGGCACCGGCAAAATGCCGGTGCCCCCACATAAAAACTTTTTTACGGTAAATTGCAAATAAGGGGTTGACAAGGTGGTGGTCAGCCGCTATAATAGCCCCAACAACCAAACAGTACTGAAACCTGTGAGAAAGATTAGTAGCCGGTGCGGCAAACTTTCAGAGAGCCCTGGGTGGTGGGATCAGGGCGGGGAGCGGCCGAGTGAATGGACTTTCGAGGGCGGCTTGAACGGGAAACCAAGTAGATGCCGACGGGGACCCACCCGTTATCCATCGGGCACGCGTGATGGCGCGTGAAGCGAGCGGATGTTTTATACATCAATTTGGGTGGTATCGCAGGAGTAAGGCTCTTGTCCCATGTGGGGGACAGGGGCGTTTTTTTATTCCAAATTAGGCCGTTGGCAGCGGCCCCTCCATCACCCACCCAAACCAAACTAAGCCCAAATGGGCCAATAATGGAGGTAAATACCATGAAAAAGAACAACACCATGAAGAAAGTCCTGTCCCTGTCTCTTGCCCTGGCGATGACCCTTTCCCTGTGTGCCTGCGCCGGTGCGGGCAGCCAGAGCTCCGGCTCCTCTGCCGGTTCCGCCCCCTCCGGATCTGGCTCCGCTTCCGGGGATTCGGCCTTCAAGATTGCCGTGGTGAAGCAGATGGACCACCCCTCTCTGGATGAGATCTGCAACGCGGTGGTGGCTCAGCTGGATCAGATTTCCCAGGAGACCGGAACTCCCATTGAGTACGAGGTCTACTCCGGTCAGGGGGATGAGACGGTGCTCAATCAGATCGGAGCCCAGGTGATTGCGGATGGTGTGTCCGCCATTATCCCCATTGCCACTACGGCCGCTCAGCTGATGACCGTAGCAGCGGAGGAGACCAAAACCCCGGTTATTTATGCCGCCGTCAGTGACCCTGCGCAGGCGGAGCTGCTGGATATTGATTATGTGACCGGTACCTGCGACGCACTGAACACAGAGTTTATTCTGGACATGATGCTGGCCCAGAATCCCGAGACCAAGAAGGTCGGCCTGCTTTATTCCCTGTCCGAGCCCAACTCCACCACCCCCATTGCCGAGGCCAAGGAGTACCTGGACAGCAAGGGAATTGCCTATGAGGAGTTTACCGCCAACAGCGATGACGAGGTTGTGGCCGCCGCCGGTGCTCTGATTGCTGCCGATGTGGATGCCGTATTCACCCCCACCGACAACAAGATCCAGTCCGCTGAGCTGGCCATTGCTCCCGACCTCATTGAGGCGGGCATTCCCCACTATGCCGGAGCCGACTCCTTCGTCCGCAACGGCGCCTTTGCCACCTGCGGTGTGAACTACACCTTGCTGGGCACGGAGACCGCAGACCTGGCTTATGAGATGCTGACCAATGGCATGGAGGGCAAGGAGGACTACTACCTGTCTCAGGGCGGCATCATTACCGTCAACACTGAAACTGCCGCTGCCATGGGCCTGGATTACTCCATGTTTAACGACATGGGTGAAGTGGTGGAAGTGGTTACCACCGAGGACTGATATCCTCCGGTTTAGTCAAAGAGCTTTGCCAGTCCCCCGGCCGAGCCGGGGGATTCGGCCTGAAAGGAAGGAAGGACAATGCTCTACATCATACAGACCGCTTTGGAGCTTGGTTTTCTTTATGCCCCGGTGGCCCTGGCCCTGTTTCTCAGCTACCGGATCCTGGATATTGCGGATCTGACTACGGATGGCTCCTTCACACTGGGAGCGGCAGTGTCGGTCACGGTGTGCGCAGCAGGCCATCCTGTTTTGGCCATTCCCTTGGCCATGCTCAGTGCGGCGGCGGCAGGGTTTGTGACCGCTTTGCTTCAGACCAAGCTGGGTGTTCCCTCCATTTTGGCGGGCATTATCACCAATACCGGTCTTTATACCGTCAACCTGATGGCTATGGGCTGGACGTCCAATGCCAGCCTGATCAAGCAGCGGACTATTTTCCACATGTTTGGGGACCTGGGAATTGGCGGCAGCTGGAGTGAAATTATCCTGGCCGGAGTAATTACTGTGGCCTCCGCATTGCTTCTGGTGGCGTTTCTGGGGACCCGGCTGGGCCTTTCCATTCGGGCAACGGGCGACAACCGGGATATGGTGCGGGCATCCTCCATCAATCCCACCTTTACCATTACCGTGGGCCTGTGCGTGGCCAACGCCCTCACCGGATTGTCCGGGGCTCTGGTTGGCCAGGCTCAGCGCAACGCGAATGTAAATATCGGCACCGGCATGGTAGTAATTGGTCTGGCCTGCCTGATTATCGGTGAGACGGTGCTGGGGCGGGGCTCTATGCTCCGTGGGGCCCTGTCCGTCTTTGCGGGCAGCATCATCTACCGGATCATTTACGCTGTGGCCCTCAGCTCCAAGGTGTTCCCCATTGAGGCCATGAAGCTGGTTACTGCTATCATTGTAGCACTGGCCATTGCGGCGCCCAGCATTAAGAAGTGGGCCGCCTTCCAGCGGCAGAAGGCAGCGGCCAGAGCGGAAAAGGGGGCGGATTGATATGCTGGATATCAAAAACATCTCCAAGACCTTTAACCCCGGTACGGTAAACGAGAAAAAGGCGCTGTCTGGGCTGTCCCTCCATTTGGAACCGGGGGATTTTGTAACCATTGTGGGTTCCAACGGAGCAGGCAAGTCCACCCTCTTCAACGCCATTGCGGGGGCCTTTTATGTGGACGAGGGCTCCATCCGCCTGTCCGGAGAGGACATCACCTTTAAGCCCGAATACCGCCGCAGCCGGGAGATGGGCCGCCTGTTCCAGGATCCCATGCGGGGTACAGCCCCTCACATGACGATTGGAGAAAATCTGGCGCTGGCCTATCTCCGGACCGCTAAAAATCAGCACGCTTACTTCAGCCGTATCACCAAAAAGGATCTGGCCTTTTTCCGAGACCAGCTTGCAAAGCTGGACATGGGGCTGGAGGACCGGATGAAGCAGCCGGTTGGACTGCTGTCCGGCGGACAGCGGCAGGCCCTGACTCTGCTCATGTCTACCATGGTGCCGCCCAAGCTGCTGCTGCTGGATGAGCACACCGCCGCGCTGGACCCGGCTACCGCAGAGAAGGTACTGAAGATCACCCGGGATGTGGTGGCCGAGCATCACATCACCACCCTAATGGTGACCCATAACATGCACCAAGCTCTGGAACTGGGAAACCGTACTTTAATGATGGACAACGGGAATATCATCCTGGATGTTCAGGGGGAGCAGAGAAAAAATATGACGGTCAACGATCTGCTGGAGCAGTTCCGGGCAGGAGCTGGGAAGAGTCTGGATAACGACCGCATTTTGTTGTCATAATCATTTGGGCCGCCGGAAACCGGCGGCCCAAAAATTTTGTGAAGAATATGGTTGAAACGGGGCCAACCGCCAGGGAAAAAGAAAATGGAGATATACCAAAAGGTATATCTCCATTACATGGAGCGAGTGACGAGGCTCGAACTCGCTACCTCCACCTTGGCAAGGTGGCGCTCTACCAGATGAGCTACACTCGCGGCGACAAACGATATTATAGCAGATATTTCCCCAAAGTCAACCCCTAAATTCAAAATTTTTTAAATCATCTTTGGGCGGGGAAATGCCCTTAAACAGAGTGGTACGGGAGACTTTATTTTCCGCCTATGAAAGTCTGGGCGATTGCATTGAAACGGGGTTTTTGCTATAATATATTATCTATTGTTATGTCTTAATCTAGGAACTGACGCAAAGGCAGAAGCTATATTTGCGGAAGATGCGAGGTGGCCTTTTTGTACTTAAAAGC
>CALWYG010000114.1 GCA_944385695.1 uncultured Oscillospiraceae bacterium
GTCTTGCCGCAGCCGTTGGGGCCAAGCAATCCCACCCGTTCGCCGGTGTCCACCTGAAAGGTGAGCCCGTCCAGTATTTTGCTGCCGACCTCAAACTCCTTGACCAGGCCGGATACGGAAATGTCAAGCAGAGTGTTCCTCTTTTGTTGCTCGTGCTCAGTTCTCGGGAGTCTGCTTCACCAAAAAAGCGGCGATATCCTCCATCTTCATGCCCCGGGAGGCCTTGACCAGAATGGTGCAGTCGCCCCGGAGCAGCATGGGCAGGCGCTCCATGGCCTCGCCCTTGTCCTGGCAATAGAGAACCTGGGGCACCCCTGCGTCCCGGGCCCCCTGAGCCATGGCGGCGGACTGCTCGCCCACGGCCACCAGGCACTGGATGCCCGCCTGGCCCAGGTACTCCCCTACCTCCGCGTGAAGGGCGGGAGAGAATGGACCCAGCTCCAGCATATCGCCCAGCACGGCGATCTTATAGCTGCTCTGGCTGTCGGACAGGACGCTGATGGCCGCCCGCATGGACTGGGGATTGGCGTTGTAGGTGTCGTCCAGAATGATGATTCCATTGCCCCGGCGCAGGATGTTCATGCGCATGCGGGTGGGGACAAACTGGCGAATGCCCTGCTCGATCTCATCCGGGGTGAGGCCGAAGCGCTCGGCCACCGCCGCGGCGATGAGGGTGGGATAGACCATGTGCTCTCCCAGGGCGGGGATGCACACCTCACGGTCCATATTGGGGGTGGTCAGGCGGCAGTGGATGTGGCTCACGCCGTCGCCGCCGGTAATCTGGGCCCGGTACTCCATCCCCTCTCCCTGGCCGCAGAACACGGTACGCACCGGGGCATGGCCCCGGAGGGTGGCAAGCATGGGGTCGTCCCCATTGAGCACCAGCAGGCCGTCTTCTTTAATGTGGGGCAGCAGCTCGCACTTGGCCTTGAAGATGTTCTCCCGGCTGCCCAGGCGCTCGATGTGGGCGTCACCGATGTTGGTGATGACTCCCACCTCGGGCTTGACAATGCCGCCCAGATAGTCGATCTCTCCAAACTTGTCCATGCCCATCTCCACCACGCCCACCTGGTGGCTGCTGTCCAGACGCAGGAGGGTCAGGGGCAGGCCGATGTTGTTGTTGAAGTTCCCCTCGGTCTTCAGGACCTTGTACTTCACCCCCAGCACTGCCGCCAGCATATCCTTGGCCGTGGTCTTGCCCACGCTGCCGGTGACGGCCACAAAGGGGATCTGGAACTGGTTTTTGTACCAGGCGGCCAAATCCCGCAAAGCCCGCTGGGTGGAGGACACCTTCACATAGAATTTCCCCGGCCGATAGCTCTCCCGCTCCCGCTGCGCGAGGCACCCCGCCGCGCCGGACTCCAGGGCGGCATTGATATAGGCGTGGCCGTCAAAGCGCTCCCCGGCCAGGGGGATGAACAGGGAGCCGGGGTGGATGTCCCGGCTGTCGGTATCTACATGGAAAATGGGGGTGTTTTTGTCAAACTCGCCCAGAAGCTGCCCGCCTACTGCCTGAAGCAGCTGTCCTAAGGTAATAGTCTCCACGATTACAGGCTCTCCTTCCGCTCCTCCAGGGAGGCGTCCATGATCCGCTGGCACAACGTGGGGTAGTCAATGCCCACCGCCGCAGCCTCCTGAGGCACCAGGCTGGTGGGGGTCATGCCGGGCAGAGTGTTGATTTCCAGAAAATAAGGGGTTCCATCCTCGGTGACGATGAAGTCTGCCCGGGAATAGACTCCCAGGCCCAGGATATGAAATACCTTCAGGGCTGCCTCCCCCAGGCGCTGCTCCCACTCAGCGGGAATCTGGGCGGGACAGACCTCCCGGGCGGCGCCGGGCTGGTACTTGTTTTCATAGTCGTAAAAGCCCTCGTTGGGGATGATCTCAATGGAGGGCAGAGCCCGGTCCTCCAGCAGGGCCACCTGGATCTCCCGGCCGGAGACATACTGCTCCAGCACGGTGCGGCCACCCAGCTTCACGCTCTCCTGCAGGGCGTGCTCCAGCTCCGAACGGTCGTGGGCGATGTACACCCCGATGGAGGAGCCGCTGGCGATGGGCTTTACCACCACAGGAAGCTGGGTGCGCTCCACCAGCGCGGGGATGTTCTCCCGGGTAACGGTGACCGTCTCCCACCGTGGGGTGGTTACTTCGCCGGCCACCAGGCGCTTGGTCAGGTCCTTATCCATGGCCATGGCCGAGCCCAGATACCCTGAGCCGGTGTAGGGCACTCCCAGCAGGTCCAGAGTGGCCTGAATGCGCCCGTCCTCGCCGCAGGAGCCGTGGAGGGCCAAAAAGACCAGATCCGCTCCCGCGCACAGCTCCAGCACCCCGGGGCCGATGGCCGACCGGCCGCCGGTCTTCCGCTGGGCCCGGATCTCTCCCAGATCCGGAGCCTGGGGGCTGATGTGGCGCAGCTTTTCGGGAATTGGCTGGCAGTAGAGCTGTTCCCCTTCCACGTCCATTCCGTCCAGACCGAAAAACAGGTCCACCAGAGCCGCCTGGTGGCCCAGATCCC
This sequence comes from uncultured Oscillospiraceae bacterium, assembly GCA_944385695.1. Classification (GTDB taxonomy): domain Bacteria; phylum Bacillota; class Clostridia; order Oscillospirales; family Oscillospiraceae; genus Lawsonibacter. The sequence continues at coordinate 2,516 of CALWYG010000114.1, forward strand.
GGAGAGCCTGGGCGATCAGGGCCCCGGAGGACAGAGAAACGTTGCGCTCCGGGCTGAGCCCGCCGGCCAACACCAATATTTTCATTTCGAAACACCTCGTTTACAACACATGGGCATACCTATCACATTGTATACACTGGTCAAATATTTTATCACATTTCAAGCCTGTCTACAATGGGGCATGGAAAAATTTTGTCTGCTCCGGGCGCAAAAAAGGCCCCGGTGAAGCCACCGGGGCACAGCGTCAATATTTGCAAGCAGGCCTGTAAGCCGGGTTCTGTCTTTTAAGACAGCCATCTATCTCGACGCGCCGTTGCCGACGCGCTCAAGCCGCCTCCCCGGGACGGCCGGGCCGGCCTATTGTCCCTCCACGGCGTTGCTCCGGATAGAGTTTACAGCGATGGGCTGTTCCCAGCCATCGGGTGAGCTCTTACCTCACCTTTCCACCTTTTCCGGCCCGAAGACCGGTAGTCTATTTCTGTTGCACTTTTCCTAGGGTCGCCCCCGGCGGATGTTATCCGTTATCCTTGCCCTGCGGAGCCCGGACTTTCCTCACCGATGGGCCTTTCGCCCCACCGGCGCGGCTGTCCAGCCTGCTTGCCCGATAATGATACAAGAAAAAGCCCGTTCTGTCAAACGGTTTCTTTCCCCCAGCTCCCCTCAGGCTCCTCCAGGAAGGCCTCCTGCATCAGCCGGCGCATGCGCTCCATATCCTCGCGGATGCGTGCATCGCTGTCCCGGCTGCCCTGGGCAGGCCGGTCGAGGGCCTTCTGGTTTTTCCGCTGCGTCCTGGCCCGGCGCTGGGCGTACCACTTCTGGGTGTCCCGGTAGATGCTGCTGGCCACAAAGGAAAAGGCCATGCGGGTCTGCTCCTCCATCTCCGGAATACGGTCCGCCACTGCCTCCCTGGTCTCCAGCTCTCCGGCCTGGACTGCCGTCTCCTCCTGGCTCAGCTGCTGGGCGTAGGCATAAATGGCGGTGAACAGCCACCCCCGCTGCTCCGGGGACAGCGTACAAAACATTGGGTAGCTGTCCAGATAAAGAATAAAGCTCTTTTTGGGTTCCAAGATCTCTCCCTCCTTACCTCTGGAGGGAAAGGGGCTTTCGTTGTACAAACTCGTGCAACGTTGGGGTACACAGTAACCGTAACAGTAACCGTAACTGTAAATGAAAATGGTAATGAATCTGTCTATGTAATTGTGCCCCACAGGTGGGGCGGAGGGAGAGAAAAAATTTTTTAAAAAATTTTTGAAACGGACGCAATAAAATCCATTTCTTCCGCATTGTACAGTCAGAACGGCAAACACAACAACCGAATGAAGAAAGAGAGGAAATTCCTATGAAGAAATCTTACATCGCCGCCGCCCTGGCCCTCACCGGATGTATGGTGGTGGGCGCCGCCGCCGTCAGCCAGCCCCAGAACGTAGTGGCCACCTTCCGTCCCGACATCACCCTGAAAGTCAACGGCACCACCTACAACGTCCGGGACACCAACGGCAGCCTGGTCTCTCCCCTCATCTACAACGGCACCACCTACCTGCCCCTCTCCGCCCTGGGCCGCATGCTGGACGTGGACGTGAGCTGGGACGCCTCCACCAACACCGTGGTCATTCAGGACGCGGACACCGCCTCCGACTATATCGGCGAGGCAAAGGCCAAGGACATCGCCCTCAAGCACGCGGGCCTGTCCAGCAGCAAGGTCACCTTCCTCCCCATATCCCTGGACTGGGACGACGGCCGGCAGGTCTATGAGGTAGAGTTCTACTCCGGCAATAAGGAGTATGACTACGAGATCGACGCCATCACCGGCACCTTCCGCGACTATGACTTCGACCTTGAATCCTACCCCACCCCCTCCACTCCCACCAACCCTATCAGCGAGGCGAAGGCCAAAACGATCGCCCTGGATCACGCGGACATCTCCAGCAGCAAGGCCACCTTTATCCAGGTAAAGCTGGATTGGGACGATGGCCGGCAGGTCTATGAGGTGGAGTTCTACTCCGGCAATAAGGAGTATGACTACGAGATCGACGCCGCCACCGGCACCATTCTCAGCTATGACTACGACGTGGAGAACTACACCATCCCCTCCTCCCAAACCGGCGACTATATCTCCCGGGAGAAGGCCCAGCAGCTGGCCCAGGCCAAAGCCCCCAACGCCACCCTGGTCAAGCTGGAGTTCGACTTTGACGACGGCCGGGCCATCTACGAGGGCGAGCTCCGAGACGGACGCACCGAGTATGAGTTTGAGATCGACGCTTCCACCGGCAGCTTCATCAAGTGGGAGCAGGATTGGGACGACTAAGGCGCAATCATATAAAAAAGGCCCCCGCCACTTCTCCGGCATTCCATAGGGACAATTTATGAACCTACCCATAGAACTTAATATTTGTTCCTGTGGAGGGAGGCTGTGTTTCGGCACAGCCTCCCTATTTTGCTCATGCAACCTCATTTGGGATTTCT
>CALWYG010000115.1 GCA_944385695.1 uncultured Oscillospiraceae bacterium
CGAACCGTGTGCAGGGGCAATGGAGCAAACGCGCGCGCCGTCCACGGACGGAGCGCGCGCCCCGGCAACACCCGAGGCCTGCGCCCCGGCAGCCGCCGAAGCCACCGCCCCGGCCGCCGCCGAAGCCGCCGCCCCGGCCGCCGCCGAAGCCACCGCCCCGGCCGCCGCCGAAGCCGCCGCCCCGGCTACCGCCGGAGAAGCCGCCGCCCCGGCTGCCGCCGGAGAAGCCGCCGCCGCCGGGACCGGAAAAACCGCCAAACCCACCTCCAGGGCCACGGGGACCGCCGGGAGGCGGCGGGGGAGGAGGCCGGTGCCAGCGCCGGCGATACCAGGCAGAGCCCGGACCATGCCAAAACAGGATGGGACGGAATACAATGGGGGGATTTACCACGCCGAAGTAGCGGCTTCGATACGTGGTGTAGCGGATGGAGTCGATGAGGGAGGCCACAATAACCACCGCTGCCACCAGCATGAGCAGGCCGATGAGAGCACTGGAGGAGGAGACAGAGCTGCCGTTGTCCAGATATCCCAGACCAAACTCAGATACATAATACTCGTTGATATTTTGGAAAAGATTGAGTACCCCGTCGCCATACTTTTGGTTCATCACATCGGCGTAGAGGTAGCTGTTCATGTAGGAGGTAATTTGGCTGTCGCTCATGGGATAGTCCGGACCGACCGCCAGATAGCTGTTGCCGCTGTCCACATCAATGACCAGAACTCCGTCGGCACTGGCCAGCTCCATACGGGTGCCCAGATCGTAAGCATAGTCCTCCACGGTTCCGTCCACTTGATCCACTACTGCCACGGCAATGAGACTGTCGTAGCGTTGAATCCAGTTGGCGTTGTAGAGGCTGATGCGCTCCTCCTCCGCAGAGGAGAGAACATCGGCATCGTCCATCACATACTGATGATATTGGGAGGTGGACAGGGTGCTGTCCAGACCCAGCTGCTGGGGATTGGAGGCAGCGGGGCCACGGTCCTTGAATTGACCAATGGCAACCGCACCTACAATCATAATCAGAGATAATGTGACAGCCACCCAGGTTTTACGAAAGAATTTCATAGTCTCAGCCCTTTAATTCCAGCAGCTTCTGCTTCAGCTCGCCCTCGATGCGGCCCAGCTCCGCCTCGGCCTCTTTCCGCTTCTGGGCCCCCTCAGTTTGGATCTTCATCACTTCGTCCAGAGTGGTGATGAGCTGCTGATTGGTGTGCTGGAGGGTCTCGATGGACACCACGCTGCGCTCAGCCTCCCGGGCGGTTTCGATGGTGCCCATCTTCAGCATGTCGGCGTTCTTCTTCAAAAGCTCATTGGTCATGTCGGTAACGGCGGTCTGGGCGGCGGTAGCCTGATGGCCGTGTTCCAGTCCCAGAGCCAGCACCATCTGGCTCTTCCACAGAGGGATGGTGTTTACCAGAGAGGACTGGATCTTCTCCAGCATTTGGGTATCGTTGTTCTGCAGAAGTCTCGTCTGGGGACCCATCTGGATGGAGATCATTCGTGTCAGCTCCAGATCGTGGAGCTTCTTTTCAAACCGGGCGCAGAGATTGGCAAAATCGTTATAGGCCTGAGCGTCCTCCTGAGCGCCGGTCTCCTCGGCCTTCTTTTTCAGCTCGGCCAGATCATGGGTACGCAGATACTCCAAGCGCTTTTTACCGGCCAGAATATACATGGTGAGCTCTTTATAGTATTTGGTGTTCAGCTCATACATCTGGTCGAACATGGCGATGTCCTTCATCAGGGTGACCTGGTGATTTTCCAGAACCTTGACGATCTTGTCCACATTGGTCTCAGCCTTGGAGTAGCTGGCCTTCATGGCTTCCAGCTCGTTTTTCTTCTTCTGGAAGAATCCGAAGATGCCGCCCTTTTTCTCCTCGTCATCCCCAAAGTGCTTCAGCTCCACCACCAGAGAGGACAGAGCTTCTCCAACCTCGCCCAGGTCCTTGGTCTTCACATTGTTCAGGGCGCTCTCCGAGAACGCAGCAATGTTTTTCTGGGCGGCCGCGCCATACTGGAGTACCAGATTAGAGTCGGTGACGTCGATCTTCTGGGAGAATTCCTCTACCATTTTCCGCTCGGCCTCGCTGAGCATGGACTCGTCCAGCTTTACCGCGTTGGCGTCCCGTTTGGCCTGGAGAACAGCCTGCTCCTCCGCACTGGCCGTGTAGGCGGCGGGGGCAGGGTCCAGAGTAAGCTCCGGAGCGGCGGCCTGGGCGGCGGTGGGGTCCAGGGTCAGTTCCGGGGTCATGTTCAGTTCATCACTCATGTGGGGTTCCTCCTATCTTGTTCTTCTGAATATGATCGGACGGGACGGCAGTTAAAGTTCCAGATGGATGCCGCCCTCGTCTTTTTTTGTCTCGTTGATATCCATTCCGGTAAGGCCCTCCTGGGCCAGCAGGTTTTCCATGACCGTAATATCGGTGGAGATGTCCAGGGCCTCTTCGCCGAACAGGGCATCCAGCTGCTTGTCAAAGGCCCGGCATACGGTGTCCAGCATGTTCTCCACCTTCTGCTTGGTGGTGTCGATGTTGCTGCCCGATACGCCCACGGAATCCATACGGTCGTAGGCGTTCAAAAGCTTCAGGGTTGTGGGCAGGTAGTAGTCCAGGAATCGACGGATCTGGGGCTGCTTTTTAGGCTGCTGGATTACCTGGTCCAGAATCTTGCCGGTGACTTCCTCCAAATGGTCGATCTGAGCAGAGATCTTTTCATCCAGAATGGCATCGTTGAGCCGGCGCATCTCGGAGACGGCTCGAGACCGCTCTTTCTGGAGAGCGGCAACCTGGGGGTCTTTGGAGAGCGGCTCTTCTTTGGACTTTGCCTGCTGCTCTTGCGCTTTTTTCTGCTCTTCTCTGGCTTTTTCCTGGGCGGTTTGTTCCTGATCCTCCCGAGTCTGGTATACCTTGTCGGGGAAGATGGCCTTTCCAATGATAAATACCAGCACAGATGCCCCGGCGCATAAGATATAGTGGATGGGGGCGTACAGCGGAAATGCAGCAGCGTATACAAGCCACGTCAGTCCAACCAGATAGATGGGGACGACGGAAACTTTTTTATGGGTTTTCATTCCGATACCTCCCGGATCGCATTGCTTGGCTTATTCTACCTCCTGGGGCAGGGAAGTGTCAAGAATTTAGGGCAGTGTTTACAAAAAGAGGAGAATTGGAGTATAATACTACCAATCAATCAAGACGGACAGAAAGGAGATTTCCATGAAGACTGGTTTGGTGCTGGAGGGGGGAGCCCTCCGGGCGATTTTTTCCAGCGGGGTTTGTGATGCCTTGCTGGACGGAGATGTGATGACGGATTATGTGATCGGGGTTTCTGCCGGGATTGCCTACGGTGTAAGCTATGTGTCCCGGCAGCCCCGGCGGAATCTGGAGGTCGTGACCCGCTATGCCCCGGACAAACGCTATATGGGCATGAACAATCTGGTGGATAAAAGCAACCGCAGCTATTTTGGCCTGAAATTTGCCTATGATACCATTCCCAATGAGCTCATTCCCTTTGACTACGACACCTTTGCGGCCTACCCGGGAGAGGTGGAAGCTGTGGTGACTAACCTTAACACAGGGAAGGCGGACTATCTGCCGGTGCCCCGGCAGGACCGGGAGTCACTGCTGCTGCAGGCCACCTGTGCCATGCCCTTACTGTTTCCCATTTACCGGATCAACGGACAGCCTTATTTGGATGGAGGGGCGGCCGATTCGATCCCGTGGCAAAGGGCCTTGGATCAGGGATGTGAGCGTGTCGTTGTGGTGCTTACCCGCCCCAGAGAATACCGGCGTAAGCCGGATCAAATGATTCGGCTGATTCGCAAGCAGTATCAGGAGTATCCGAAGTTTGTACAGACCATGGAGACCCGAGCCCAGCGGTATAATGAAAACCGGGAGCAGCTGTTTGCGCTGGAGCAGGAGGGAAAGGCCCTGGTCATTGCCCCAAAGTCAACTTTGGGTGTGGGGAGAATTGAGCGGGATACAGAAAAGCTGCGTCTGCTGTGGGCAGAGGGCTATCAGATGGCCGTGGAGCGCATGGACGAGATCAGGGATTATCTGGGGCTTTGACGGTGTCAAGCGGAGCACAATCCTGCCCGGGCTGGAGAGAAAAAAGAGCCAGTGTATCCCCTACAAGGGTAAAAAAGGCGGCCAGCCGGGCAAGCTCCTCGTGACTTTTTCCCTGGGCCAGGGCAGAGGAAAGAGCTGTGGCTGCGGCAAAAAGCTGGCTGGAGTCTGCGCAACGGAATGAAAGCATAAAAAACACCCCCGTTTCAGTTTATGAAAAAGCGGGGAGAGCGTGTGGAGGAGCGGCTATGAAAATTGTAGTGATCGATGGTCAGGGCGGACGACTGGGTAAGCTGCTGGTAGAAGGAGTACGCAGCCGTATGCCCCAGGCAGAGATTTATGCCATCGGCACGAACGCTCTGGCCACTGCTGCCATGCTGAAGGCCGGGGCTGATTTTGGCGCCACGGGGGAAAATCCGGTGATTCGGGCGGTCATGGACGCGGATGGTGTGCTGGGGCCGGTGGGGATTGTGGTGGCCAATGCCATCCTTGGTGAGGTTACCCCCGCCATGGCCGAGGCCGTGGGCAGCTGCCGGGGAAAGAAGTTTCTGGTGCCTATGAATAACTGCGGCGTAATGGTTGCAGGCGTGTCGGAGCAGCCGCTGAGTGCCTACGCTGCCTGCGCAGTGGAGGCTTTGGCTGCAGCGTTGGACGGCTGAGAAAAACCGGCTTTTCGTGGGAATGAGAAACTGCCGGGTTTGAATTGACTTTTGAGCCAGCATTGTGTATGATAAAGGTCGGCACAGCATAGGGTGGCCTCTGCCTGCACGGTGATGGAAAGAAACAAAGCGGGTATGACGGAATTGGAAAACGCACAGGATATAGGACCTGTCACCTGGGTGAAGAATTGCCGCTCCAATTCCGTGCCCGATTATTAAAACAGAATATGCGCCTGTGATGGAATTGGTAGACATGCGAGATTTAGGTGCTGTCACCTTAGTGAAGAATTTCCCATTAATCGGGTAAAAGCAGGCGTGGCCTGTTTTTATAGATGCGGATCAAGCGAAACGCTCCGCCTCGGGTATCCCCTCCCCGAGTAAAAATTGAGGGAAACTGAATATGCGGGTATGGTGGAATTGGTTGACACGCAGGATTTAGGTGCTGTCACCTCAGTGAAAGGTGGACCGTTGTGGATACATCTATAGAGAAGATAGGAATAGGCCTTCAGAAGTATTGTTCTATTATGACTAGCCTATATCAAACGGATGTATCTAAAGATCGGGAATTTCAGCGCCTGTTTAATGGGTATTATAGAATGCGCCAACGCTCCGAAAGATTTTATTGTTGTTTCTATCGCTATTTGGAGGAGCATAAGTTTGATAATGCACTTACATATGCGCAAGTTCTGACTTATTTGTTTCAAGAAACAGGCTGTATTCATGCCTCTTTTTCCAGCAAGCTACTGGCAACTGTCCGACCGGAGATGCCGGTATGGGATAAGTATGTGCT
>CALWYG010000116.1 GCA_944385695.1 uncultured Oscillospiraceae bacterium
TGTTCCAAGGCAAGGATGCAGCCCGGCTCCATGAGATGCTCTGCGCCTGGGGCGAACAGGCGGCCAAGCTGAAATCGGGGGAGATCAGCAAAGAGGACTACGACCGCTGGCGTTACCGCTACCCGGAATTCGATACCACAGGCCACTGGCACAAGGTTATCCCTTCTCAGGGCCTCAGCGATATGCTGGTAGGGGAGCTGAACAAGGACAAAGAGGATAAATAAAAAAGGTCTAACCGACTTGCAAAAATCGGTTAGACCTTTTCTCTTGGATAAGTTTTTAATCTGCACCTGCAAACCACCTGTTACCTGCCAGAAAATCAGCAAGGATGGATTTGACGAGTGCTATCAATCTGCTATCAAACGGGAAATTTAAAAATCAAAAGCCCAGTGTTTATGCGGCTTTGCAGGCCCTCATATCCACTTTTTGCTTATTCCCACTCGATGGTGCCGGTGAGCTTGGGCGTCAGGTCGTACAGCACCCGGTTGATGCCCTTTACCTCATGGGTGATGCGGTAGGTGATGTGCTGGAGCAGGTCGAAGGGCACGTTCTCTCCCCAACGGAGCCCGGGCCTTCGGCTCCGGGCTCCGTTGGGGAGAGGGCAGTCACCAATCCCGCCCGCGTGAAATCTGCGGGTGGGAATATGGCCAGACAGGGCGGGCAGATAAATGGGCACACACGGCAATGACCGCCAACCCCCCAGGGGTGATACGGCAGGGGATGGCTGAAGCAGGCCGAGGGCACGTTTTCCGCCGCGGCAGGCATGGCGTCCACCGGCTTCCCCACTTCCCCGTTTTCCGGGCACCGTCTCCAGCCATCCCAGAGGTCCTATTCCTGAATCGTCTGTTTGATTACATCCAAAACCGACTGCATACTTTCCGTATTGAACTCAATGGCGTGGCAATAGTCTCGGCTTGGATCGAATAGCGTGCTGGCCTTCTCGTTGTTGGGCCGAAGGAACCAGACCTTCCGGCGGCGGTCGGGCTGTTGCTTCAGCACCTCTTGGATTGTCTCGTATTCCCTGAGACAGTTTCCTCCGAATGTGTAATAGTGGTCGTCCAATATTATGAAATAGGCACAGTGCCGGTACCGCTCCAGCGTCTCGGGGATGGCGTTGCCCCCATCAAACCAGTGGGGCTGATTTCCATCATAGAGAATCTGGTCCTTCCCGTAGCATTGGTTAAGCTGATCCACCAGTGTCCGGAGCCAGCGGGAGGCAGGGCGCTCTTCTCCCTGCTCCTTCGCGTGGGAGTAGGATATGCCAATGAGGAAGCTCTCGTTCCGGCTTCCAGCTTCTTTCTGCACCAGCGCCTGCTGGCACATCTTTGAGATATAGAGGGCCGTCTGATCTATGTCCGTAATCAGGTAATGCCGCAAGTCCTGGGGCGGAAAGGCGGGATCTCCGGCCCAGTTTTGGAATTGCTCCTCACTGTCAAAGAGCGCCAAGACATCTTGGTAATGATAGGCTCTAAACTTCTCGCAAAACTCCTTCACGCTCCTGCTGCTCTCCTGGGATTCCCGGCTCAGGTACAGCACAGTCAAAGCGACCGCACCGTTTTGTGGGTTCTCCTCCTCCAAAGGAGCCCCCCAGGACACCCGTTGGAACGGAATTCCGTGATTGGTGAGTGCCTGAAGCAGTTTGCTGCCGGCCTCCTGATCCAGCAGGCGCCAGTCCCATACCAGCCGAACAGCGGGCCAGCCCGGCGTTTTGTCAGATGTAGCTTCGTAATTTTTCAGCAGGTGGTAAATTTCCTTGATTCCCTTGGGGGCAAAGGCTCCATCCACATCCTTCAGCAGAGCGGAAAGAAGCATGCCATTCCGGTCATTCATAGCTACCGTATGGGCCAGAAGCGCCGCAAAACTTCGGAATGTCATTGCGAGATCCACGTTCTCCAGCTGGATGTGCCCCTCCTCGTCTCGGATCTGGAACCAGCCCGATGCTCCATTCCACTCCACCAATTCCAATAGGCTCTGGCTGTCAACCAGCAGAAGGTTCCGCTCATTTGGCTGCTTGCTTTTAAAGTGCCGCGCAACCCGCTGACAGTCCGCGCCTTGGGCAAAACACCCCAGATTGAGCACAAGCCGGTTGGCAATCGCCAGCTGCCCCAGAGAGTGCTCCAGGTTGTGGAGCACCACCTGTTGGCTAAAGTATTTATGACTGTCACTTTTATCTGACAGCGTCTGCTCCTTGGTCCAGAACAAATGTTCCAGCGGCATCAGGGACAGGCTCTCCTCGCTGAACTTGGACGCATAGAATTGTTTAAGGGCCATGACTTCATTTTCGCTGATATCAACGCTGCCTTTGGGGTTGTCCTGTAAGCCGCTGAGCAGGCTGTCAAAGTCGTCCCGGAGATAAATGCGTTCAATCCGGGACAACAGCTCACAGCGCTGGTTCTCCGTCACAATCCGCAGCCGCTGCTGGTGGGTGGAACGGGCCAGGTAAGCGGCCGGCGAATCGTAGCCGTACTGCTTGGCCGCAGCGCCGATATTCAGCACGGTCTGCCGATCCAGCCCGTACACATGGCGGTTGGCAATAATAACCAGGTCCCGGGGCATGCCGTAATTTACCCGGGTGGAAAGGGCATAAATTGCCCTGGGGCCCCGCTCGTCAAACCGCACTTTGATGCTTTGACTGATATTGATGGCGCAGTGATATACTGCGTCCAGCTGATAGCTGACCACCTCTGCGATGCGGGCCAAGTCCCCGGAGTATAGGCTGATTTTTTCCGTAAAGGGGAGGCATTTGCGCATTTCGCTGATGCGCTTGCCCTTGGTCCAGTACCACAGCAGGATCGCCCGCATCAATGCCTGGTATTCCTTTTCCTCGTCTTCGCACAGGCCGCTTTCAAGCTGAGCCAGCGCGCTTTGGGGCCACAATTCGCTGTGCCCTTCTTCGCCCAGCGGCAGCTGGATCATCTTTTTGAGCTGTTCGTAGAGCCCCTGCTTTACAATCCGGCCGTTGTCCCCAGACGGCAGCCGGAGCTGACCCATGGTGGTTACCTCTTTCTGCTGGCAAAGCACATAGAGAATATCCAGCAAATAGCGGTCGTTTTCCAGGTCCGCCGTGGTGATATTCAGCGGCAAGCCGCCCTTTCCGGGCGCCAAGTTTTCCTGATATCTGCCGTCCTTCTTCCGCCGGAAGCCGCCGTTGAGAAAGACCCGGCGCAGCTCCTTGTCCGTCTCCAGACTCAGGGCATAGGGTGCCATCTGACGGCCCAAATCGCTAAGGTGATAGCGGCATTCGGCCTCGCCCATATCGTCATCCACGTCGTCAAAATCGGTCTCCAATTGCTCCTGCCTCACCAATGTGGCCTGCTTGAGCTTTTGCATCAGCTTTTCCATGCTGATTCGGCGGCCCCCACTTGCCTGGGAGAAGCTGGAATCCTGCATCTGTTCACATTCGGTCACACTGTAGAAACGGCTGGGGGTCAGCAGGCTCAGATAATAAGGCGCCTGCACTTCCTCGTTGGCATAGATAAGGGCCGAGCTGATCTCCTCTTTGCTGCAGCACACATACCGCTGCCACAGGTTTTCCCGCTCCTCCTCATCCCGGACGATGAGGTAGCTCTTGCCCACCCGGTTGCTGAGGCCCAAACGGCCCGCCCGCCCTACAAAGTTCTTATACTCCTGGCTTGTGAGGGAACAGCGCTGAGTCCCTCTGGGCACCTCGTGGTCAAAGAGGATCATCACATCCACAGGCATATTCATGCCGATGGTCAGCGTCTCGGTTGCCACCACCAGGTTGAGCCCGTCCTCACCGTCGCTCATCAGCTGGGTTTCTACCAGCTCGCGCAGGGAAGCCATCATGGAGGCATTGTGAAAGGCGATGCCATAGGAAAACAGCTCCGCCAGCTGCCTCTGGTTGTCGTCTCCGTCATATTCCTCTAATTTCTGCTGCAGCTCCTCCGACAGCGGCCGGTGGGGGAACACCCCCTCTGTTTTCAGATATTGGGCCACCTTGACGGTCTCTTTTTTATCGGCGATAAAAACCAGGATTTTGGGGGCAGGCTCCTGCTGGCACAGCTGCTTTACCAGGGTGCACAGCAGCCGGCGCTTGGCATCGTAGATCTCCTTCATACTGTTCAGGCCGCTCCGGACTGTCAGCGGCAGAGGCTCGGGATTGGGCGAAAAATTCTGTTCATGGTCGTCCGGATCTCGCTCACCTGCCACATAGCGGCCCTGCATCCGGCCGTCCAGCTGGACCACATATTCCTCCAGTCCCACAGGCCGCTTTTCGTACAGGATGAGTGCCGGAGGCTCGCCGTTCACCGTGAGCCACTTCTCAATATAGGATACCCGGCAGTCGCATGTGGTCAGACACATGATTCTGGTGTAAGTACCCTCCGCCTGCTCAGAGCCCAGCTCTGCGTTGTGGCGCATTACCTTCTGGATGCTGATCTCCAGCTTCGGGCCCCGCCCCTCGCTGCTCAGCATCTGCAGCTCATCCACCACCAGGAGAGAACAGTTTTTTAAAATGGCATTGGCCGCCTGGGACAGCATGGCAAAAAACTTCTCGTAAACAATGACGGCCACGTCGTAATTGCCGTTGATAATATCCACATCATGGTCCAAAAAGTCGCTGCTGGAGGCATAAATATGCTTGCCAGGCAGGTCCCGCTCCAGTTGGCCACACCGCTCCCGCACCATTGCCTTCAGAGGTACCAACACGATGGCTTTCTTCTTGGGCTCCAGATAGAGGCATTCCAGAATGGCTATTTCGCTAATCAGGGTTTTGCCTGCACTGGTAGCGCCCTGGAGAATGATATGCTTGGGATCATAGCGATCCGCGCGCTTGCTCCAGAAGGCTTCATGCTCAAACGCCTTCCTTTGCAGGCCTGTAAACTGGAACGGTGCGCCTCCTGTGGAGGCACTGAGTCTGGCCCCAATTCCGTCCAAAATTTTCTGAGGTAGGCCGCATTGTTCCACCATATCTTGAAATGATTCAATCCGCATTGTTTAAAACCCTCCCATATTGCCGCTGAAATGCTTCCTGCCAAGCCGGTTTCGCCTGTGATAACCGGCTCTGAATCGCATGAATCTGCTGGCGATCCTGTTCGGAAAAGGGTCTGCCCCGGATCTGCTTGCGCTCCAGCAGTTTGAGCCGCATATAACATTGAGACATCGCCTGTACCTGAGTGGCCAAATCCGGGTCGTTCACTTCCACGTCCAGGAACCGGCATACCTGGGGCGATACCTGGAAATACAGCGTCTTAGAAAGCTCCCAGATCTGATCTGCCAGCTTGTCCACCCCTTCCGGGCCCAGCTGGGCAAGCAGAGTGCGCCCCTCTTCCAGACGAACCGCCCGCACAGAGAGGGCGGCAATATCCAGGTAATAGCTGATTTGCTGGGCGAGACGCTGCATCTGGGCAAAATGGAGATGAAAGCGATCATACAGCTTCTTGATGCTGCAAGACGGCTCTCTCCAGAACATCAGCGCCGCCATGAGACACAGCTGATTCAGTTTACGCCAATTCTCCCAGCGCAGGGAGACAGCGGATTCCGGATTTTCTCCCCAGGAGATTCCATAGTCCCTGCTCAGGATCTCTTTCAGGCGGGGGCTAATCATGTTCTGGCAGCCCAGGAGAAACTGGACGGCGTTTTTGCCGATCCTCTGCATCGCTTCGCTTCCCAGCTTCCCGATGGCGCCGAAGAACAGGAGGATTTCTCTGGAAATATCTTGGCTGGACAGGATATCGTACAGCAAATCCCCGATATAAAGCTGACCATCCCCGCACTGTGCCAGGCTGCGGAGGAGATTGTCATAATCGTCCTGCCTTATAATATATCCAGTCAGCCTGACGCCCGCTTCGGTCAGGCTGTAGGTAATGGTTTCTCCGTCCTCTTCATCGTCAAACTCCCCGCTGGAAACCCGGACACTTAAAAAGCGCTTTTCCGCCAGATAGGCCAGGGGCTGGTCCAGCATTTCCTCCGGATCAAACCTCCACCCTTCCGGCGCGGGGAGGCAGCGGATTTGCTTTTCCAGTTCTCCGCGCTCTATGACGGCGGAGCCATCTGCCCGGTTGGAAAACAGGCTGAGCAGGTAAAAGGGCCTGACCTCCGGCGCCATCGTATAATAGTGGCTGCCTACACATCTGGCCTCCCGTATCTCCTGCTGTAGGGACTCCCACGCCAGCTGCTGGGCCTGAGGTTCCCGCTGCCCGACTGGTGAGACGTAACATGCCCGGAGGATGGCGTAGACATACCCGCAGGAAACCTGGCGGTCCCCGCTGAGCCGGCCAGCCCGCCCCGCATAGTTCATGTATTCATTGGCGCGCAGAAAACTGCTGGGCGGGCTCTCTCCCGGACGCTGCTTGTTCATATCCGGGATGATGACCACATCCACATTGCTGTTGATCCCATAGGCCAGAGTCTCCGTGCAGCAGACAATTCTCAAATGGCCTGTCCCGCCCAGGATCTGGTTTTCAATTGCTGTGCGCAGAGATGCGGGTAATGCCGCACTGTGGTAACTGACCCCGTAGGCAAAGCACTTGAAGTCCACTTGATCAAACACGCCATATAGCTGGTTTTCCACCTGCTCCTCAACCAGGTGGGTCTCGGCGCAAATGAAGTCCCGGCACTCCTGCTCGCTCGCCCAGGGAGTCAGCGCGTGCCGCATCTGTAAACCGGTACATAACCGTCTGGCTAAGCTGCGCACTTCTTCCCGGTTGTTGATAAAGATCAGAATGGTATGTCCTAACCGGAGATGATATTCGCAGATATCTTCCACGATCTCATCCGTCCACTGCCAGGGGCCGTCCTCCCCCTGCCGCCGCTTGGTTAAGACCAGCGCGCCGGTCTGAAGCGCGGCACAGTCCGCCTCCAGGTGGTTGATCTCCCGTATTTTGCTCTTGTACTGCCTGGAACAGTAGATCGGATATTGCTTCAGCTCCACCGGCCGTTCATCCTGCCGGACACACCGGAAGCGGAAGGATTCGAGATACCGGCTCCAATCATAATAAGGGGTGGCCAGCGCAATTACCCGCAGGTTCTGGACCGCCCGGGCCTTGCACAGGATGAAATCCGCCTTCATCCCCCGCTCCGGGTCCTGAGTCAGGCCGATTTCATCCATGACCAACACCTGATAGCGGCTGAGAAATTCCCCGTCCATGCTGGAAAAAAGGAAGATTTTTTCGTAAATAATAACGCCAATATCCACCTGCCCGGCTAAAATGATCTGATCGGC
>CALWYG010000117.1 GCA_944385695.1 uncultured Oscillospiraceae bacterium
CGATGACGGATCTCTGGGGTACCACGGCTTTGTAGACGCTCTGGTGCGCCAGGAGCTCAGTGAGGACAAGCATTACGATGCTGTCCTGGCCTGCGGCCCCAAGCCTATGCTCCGGAACGTGGCCAAAGTGGCCGAGGAGTTTGGTGTTCCGTGCCAGGTGTCCATGGAGGAGCGCATGGGCTGCGGAATCGGGGCATGCCTGGTGTGCGTGTGCGATATGAAAGACGGCAGCCGCAAGCATGTGTGCAAGAACGGCCCTGTCTTTGACTCCAAGGAGGTGAACTGGGATGCCTAATGTGGATCTGTCCGTCAACCTGGCGGGAATGGTGATGAAAAATCCCGTGTGCGTGGCCTCCGGTACCTTTGGCTTTGGCCGGGAGTACAGCGAGTTTTTTGATCTTTCCGAGCTGGGCGGTATTTGTGCCAAGGGGTTGACCTTGAACCCGCGGGAGGGAAACCCGGGCCCCCGGATTGCTGAGACCCCCATGGGCATTTTGAACTCTGTGGGCCTTCAGAACCCCGGAGTGGATGCCTTTATCGCCACGGAGCTGCCCTATCTGCGGCAGTTTGATGTGAAGGTCATCGCCAACATCTCGGGCAATACCCCCGAGGAGTACGGCATTATGTGTGAGAAGCTTGCCGGAGCTGGGGTAGATATGATCGAGGTCAATATTTCCTGTCCCAACGTAAAGGCGGGAGGCCTGGCCTATGGAACCCGGCCTGAGCTGGCCGCGGAGGTCAGGGAAGTGGCCAAGGCCCATGCGGGCAATGTTCCTGTGATGGTGAAGCTTTCGCCCAACGTCACCGACATCACCGAGATCGCCCGGGCGGTGGAGAAGGCGGGCGCGGATGCGCTGTCTCTTATCAACACCATCCGGGGCATGCGCATTGACGTGAATACCCGCCGCCCCATTTTGAAGATGAACACCGGCGGCCTGTCCGGCCCAGCTGTACTGCCCGTGGCAGTGCGCATGGTCTGGGAAGTGGCCCAGTGTGTCAAGGTGCCCATTCTGGGTATGGGCGGCGTTGCCAAGGGCGAGGATGCGGCCCAGATGATGCTGGCCGGGGCCACCGCCGTGGCGGTGGGTACCGCCCTGTTCGCCGACCCCTTCACGCCCATTCAGGTTCGGGAGGGGCTTGCGGAGATTGCCGCAAAGCAGGGGCTCTCCGCGGTGCGGGAGCTGACCGGCGGCGTGAAACCTTGGTAAGCTAGGAGGCCAGCTATGCTGGAAGAAATGATTGCCATGCTGCTGCCCCCGATCATCTCCATTTGTGAGCTGATGGGAATTTTTGTGGTAGCGGTGTCCGCACTCCGGGCCTTTTGGAACTACTGCAAGGGCTTTGTGACCCATGTGTCTACTGACATAAAGTTTGACCTGGCCAACGGTCTGGCGACCAGCCTGGAGTTTAAAATGGCGGCAGAGATTTTAAAGACTGTACTGGTTCGGGATCTGAACGAGCTGGTGGTACTGGGAGCGGTGGTGCTGCTGCGGGCTTTGTTGTCCCTGCTCATCCACTTTGAGATGAAATCCCACCGCTGATATCAATAGAAAGAGTTGGAAACGGAATGACGACCATTTATCTTGTACGTCACGCCGAGGCAGAGGGGAACCTCTACCGGCGGATTCACGGCTGGTACGACGCCCTGATTACCGAAAACGGCTTTGCTCAGATGAAATGTCTGGAGGAGCGCTTCCGGGATATTCCGGTGGATGTGGTATGGTCCAGCGATCTGTACCGTACCAAGACCACTGCACGGGCCGTGTATGTGCCCAAAGGACTTACACTCCACACAGATCCGCAGCTTCGGGAACTAAACTTCGGCACTTGGGAGGATAAGACCTGGGGGGAGGTCTACCAGCATGAGGAGGAGGAGATCGTCCGCTTTAATGCCAGCGACCCTACCTGGCGGGCGCCCGGAGGAGAAAATCTGGCCGAAGCGGGAGCGCGGCTTCAGAAGGCAATTACCCGCATTGCCGGGGAAAATCCGGATAAGACCGTGGCAATTTTCTCCCATGGTACAGCCATCCGCCAGTTTCTGGCCAACGTTCAGGGCCTATCCCCCCAGGAGTGGGGAATGCTGGGGCACAGCGAAAATACGGCGGTGTCCTGTCTGGAGTATGAGAACGGTGTGTTTACCGTCCGCTTTCAGAACGATGCCCCCCATCTGCCCCAGGAGTTGACTACCCTGGGCAAACAGATGTGGTGGAAGCAGAGCGGCAAGGCCAGAGACGTCAACCTGTGGTTCCGGCCCATTCACTGGGAGCAGGAGAAGGGGATTTATCTGGAAGCCCGGCATGAGGCCTGGGTATCCACCCATGGAGAGCAGGTGCCCTTTGATGGAGAGGGATTTCTGCGCGATGCCCAGCTGCATCTCTCCCGTACCCCCTGGGGGGTGACCTTGGCCTTTGCCGATGAGGAATTGGCCGGGGTACTGCAGCTGGACCCGGAGCGGTATTCCCAGGACCAAGCTGGCTACATTCCCTTCTGCTACGTGTCTCCGACCCACAGAGAGCAGAATCTGGGGGTCCAGCTCATTGGCCAGGCGGTGGCGTTCTACCGCCCCATGGGCCGGGACAAACTTCGTCTGCGCTGTGCTCCCTATAACCATCGTGCGCAGCATTTTTATCAGAAATACGGGTTTGTAAAAATCGGAGATGAGGTTGGAGGCCGGGTGCCCCTGGAAATCTTGGAAAAGTACATGGGCTATGAGCGGTGAGCTGTCCCGCAGGTGATAGCCGTGGTGCGGCACCGTTGGGTGCGGCCCCGTTCAGAAAGGAAATTGGAAATGAACCTGGGAACTGTGCTTCTTGATCTGCTGTTCCCGCCCAAATGTCCCTACTGTCAAAAGGTATTGGCCGAGCCCCGGGCTCCCCTCTGTCCCCAATGTCAGGATAAGCTCCCCTGGCTTTTGGGAAAGATGGGAGAGCGGCGTGTGGATTTTACCGATGGATGCTTTTCTCCCCTGGCGTATCGAGGGGCGGTGCCCGATGCGGTGCAACGGTATAAATTTCGCCCTGTGAGGGCTTATTGTGTCCCGTTTGGAGCGGTGATGGCCCAAAGCCTTCAGGATCATCTGTCTGGAAAGGCGGACCTGGTTACCTGGTGTCCCCTGAGCAAGAAGCGCCTGCATGAGCGGGGCTTTGATCAGGCGGAGCTGCTGGCGAGAGAAGTGGGCGGGAGGCTGTCCCTGCCGGTGGTGGGAACGCTGAAAAAAGTCCGGCATACCAGTCCCCAGTCTGAACTGGTGGAGGAGAGCGCCCGCCGGGCAAATGCCCGGGGTGCCTATGCCGCGCTGCCCGAAGGGAATGTGAAGGGACGGGTGGTTGTTCTGGTGGACGATGTGGTTACTTCAGGGGCCACCATGTCTGAGTGTGCGGGTCTGCTGCGCATGGCCGGAGCGGCGGCGGTCTATGGTCTGACCTTGGCTCAGGCTCGGCGGGATTAGTCAGGAAAAGGGCAAATTACCGGAGAAAATTGTAAGAAAAAATGATTGAAATACCGCTTCCTTATGGCTATAATATAGTATGCCGAATCGTAACAGCCGCTTTTGCGGCGCTGAATATAAAGAGATTATAAGGTGGAGCAAAATTATGGGGCTTTTTAGTAAAGATATCGGTATCGATCTGGGTACCGCTTCCGTTCTGGTATATATTAAGGGCAAGGGCGTGGTGCTGCGCGAGCCGTCTGTGGTTGCCATTGATAAAAATAACGGCAAACTGCTGAAGGTAGGCGCGGAAGCCCAGGCCATGCTGGGCCGTACCCCCGGCAATATCGTAGCCATGCGTCCCCTGCGGGAGGGCGTGATTTCCGACTATGATATGACCGAGCGTATGCTGAAGGAGTTTATCAAAAAGGTGACCACCTTCTCCATCTTCAAGCCCCGCCTGCTGATCTGCGTCCCCTCCGGCATTACCGAGGTTGAGGAACGTGCGGTGGTGGATGCCGGGATCCAGGCCGGTGCCCGCCGGGCCTACCTCATTGAGGAGCCTGTGGCGGCTGCCATCGGCGCCGGTATTGACATCACCAAGCCTGATGGCCATATGGTGGTGGACATCGGCTTCGGTACCGCTGATGTGGCAGTCATTTCCCTGGGCGGCGTGGTAGAGTCCGCCTCCATCAAGATCGCCGGCGATAAGTTTGATGAGGCGGTGGTGAAGTATATCCGCCGTAAGCACAACGTCCTCATCGGCGACCGCACCGCTGAGGAGCTGAAGATGACCATCGGCTGCGTCTTCCCCCGCCCGGAGGAGGTCACCATGGAGATCAAGGGCCGCTGCCTGATGACCGGCCTGCCCCGGGTGTTCTCTGTCTCCTCCAGTGAGATGATCGAGGCCTTTGAAGAGGTCTCCAGCCGCATTCTGGAAGCCATCCACGGTGTTCTGGAGCGCACGCCTCCCGAACTGGTGGCCGATATTTCCACCAACGGCATTGTCATGACCGGCGGCGGCTCCCTGCTGTGGGGCTTTGACAAGCTGGTGGAGTCTCACACCGGCATCGAGACCCACGTGGCGGATGACGCCATCTCTTGTGTGGCCTACGGCACCGGCAAGAGCCTGGACAGCCTGGACCAGATGCAGGACGGCACCATGAACCTGTCCCGCCGCAAGCAGATGAATTATTGATCACACAAATGAAAAGCCGGTCAGCATTTGCTGACCGACTTTTTTACACACAAGATAGGCGCGGTACATCCGTAAGATAAGGAGGATTGCAATGGAAGCACTGCAGGAAGTGCTGAATGTTGTGGCAAAGGCCGTGGGATTGAAGGAACTTACGCTGGGATCTGTTTTCCGCGTAGCTCTCTTGATCCTGATCGGGTACCTGGTGATCCGCATGATTATGCGCGTGGTTGACCGTCTGCTGGAGCGGAGCAAATCCATGGTGGACATCCGGGTGTACATCAGCTCGGGGGTAAAGGTGTTCCTGTGGTTCCTGTTGGCTCTGATGATCGCAGGCTCCCTGAACATCGATGTGACATCGGTAATCGCCATGTTGAGCGTAGCCGGCCTGGCAGTTTCTCTGGCCCTGCAAAATACCCTGTCCAATCTGGCGGGAGGGCTGCAGATTCTGGTAAGCAAACCCTTCGTGGTGGGCGATTACATCGACGCGGATGGGACGGCCGGAACGGTAGCGGAGATCGGCCTGGCCTATACCAAGCTGACCACGCCGGACGCCAAGCGCATCTCGGTTCCCAACAACCAGCTTGCGGCGGCGAAAGTAATCAACTATACCAATGAAGACGGCCGGCGGGTGGATCTGGTTTTTTCGGCCTCCTATGACGCCCCTACTGAGACCGTGAAGGCCGCCATCCGGGAAGTAGTGGATGCCATCCCAGCCATCCGTCAGGACCCAAAGCCGGTGATTTGGATCAACGCTTACGGCGCCAGCTCCATCGACTATGTGGTGCGTGCCTGGACCACCACCAAGGATTACTGGGACGTGTACTACGCCCTGATGGAGGGGGTGCGGGAGTCCTTTGCCCGCCACAATGTGGAGATGACCTATAATCATCTCAATGTCCACTTGCTGGAGAAAAAGTAACAACGGCGGGACCGCGGCTTCCGTGGTCCCGTTTTTGTTTGGAGGCCGGACCATTCAGGGCATGGCTAGCCCGTGAAGAAAACCGTCCAGCTGTGGAGAAAGCACTTCGCCGCCGATCACGGTATTTTTATATAACAGCAGATTGGCCTGTACCCCTTGCTCTCCAGAGGGGTAGTTGGTGATCTCATAGGTGTAGCGTTTGACCCGCTTCCCGGCGTATTCTTCCAGGTCAAAGCCCTGTTCCGCCTGGAGAGCCAGGTACTCGTCATAAGCCTCGTCCATCTCAGTGGGAATCAAAAGTTCTTGAGAGGCGAGAGGCTGAGGAGATACCTGCCAGCCGTAGGCGGACAGATAGGCGATTCGGTCCTCATTGCTCTTGACCCCCTTGGGGTTGGGCAGGACGGAGGCGGATACCTCCTGGCTCACCATAGCCTGGCCGAAATTCAGCGCCACGGCACAGCAGCACAGAAGAGCAGCCGCCGCCACGCTCAGAGCCAGCTTACGCCGGGGCATTTTTGCAGTTACGATCAACACAGCGCATATCTCCTTCCCTGTGTGTGTTCTCCCTTTACCATATGCGGCGGGGAGGAGGAGTATGACGGAGCAAGAGAAAGGAGTGGCTTTGGATATGGAGCGTCTGGATAAACGACTTGCCTCTACTGGACGTTGGAGCCGGAAAGAGATCAAGGACATGATCCGCCAGGGCCGGATATTGGTCAATGGACTGCCGGCCCGCCGTCCTGAGGAGAAGGTTGGGGATGAGGACCATCTGACGGTGGACGGACAGGAGGTGGACTGTGCGCCCTTTGTCTATGTGATGATGCACAAGCCGGCGGGGCTCCTCTCCGCCACGGAGGACAAGCGGCAGCGGACGGTGGTGGATCTGCTGTCCCCGGAGCTTCGGCGCAGGGGTCTGTTCCCAGTGGGACGGCTGGACAAGGATACCACAGGCCTCTTGCTGCTGACAGACGACGGGGCTCTGGCCCATGAGCTGCTCTCGCCCAAAAAGCATGTGGACAAAGTATATCTGGCCCAGGTGGAGGGGCGGATCGAAGTGGCGGATGTAACGGCGCTGGCGGAAGGAATGGTGCTGGGAGACGGGCTTCAATGCTTGCCGGCGGGATTAGAACCCCTGGGGGATGGGGAGAGCTGTCTTGTGACCCTGCGGGAGGGTAAGTATCACCAAGTGAAGCGCATGCTGGCCGCCCGGGGCAAGCCAGTGCTGGCGCTGAAGCGGCTATCTATGGGACCGTTACAGCTGGATGAGGCGCTTGCACCGGGGGAATGGAGATACCTGAACGCAGACGAAGTAGCAAAGCTGAGAGAGGGAAGACTAGACACTTAAATTTTTTGGGCGAAATGAACAAAAAAACTTGAAAAACCTCTTGCCAAAACCAGGGGAAACCCGTTATAATAGCACAGGAAGAAAAAAATGAGTAGGAGGGATCACTTTGTCCAGTAGGATGTTCCAAGGTGTCGTACTCCAAATGAAGGATAGCGTCAACCGGATGGTGGGCGTTGTGGATGCGGATGGGATCGTGGTGGCCTGCAGCGAATTGACCTGCATTGGCGAGCACTGGTCCGGTGTGGTCGCAGCCATTAATTCTGCGGAGAATGAGCCCGCCCGGTTCGAGGGGAAGACCTTTAAGCCTCTGGCTGGATGGGGTGCTCAGTTTGACTATGCCGCTTTTGTGCAGGGAGACGACGACGTTGCCGCTTCTCTGTGTGCCATGGCAGTCGTGGCGTTCAACGGTGCGAAGACCTATTATGAGGAAAAGCACGACAAGGCCACCTTTGTGAAAAACATCATTTCCGACAATATCCTCCTGGGTGACATTTATACCCAGGCCAAGGAGCTGCACTTTGTGTCTGAGGCTCCCCGTGCCGCATTCCTGGTGCGCCAGCTGGGACCCGCGGATGTGACCACCATCGATGTAATTCAGAATCTGTTCCCCGATAAGCAGACTGATTTTGTGATCTCCATCAATGAGACCGATGTGGCCCTTATTAAGCAGTTGCCTGAGGGGGCCGATGCCCGGGATCTTCAGAAGATCGCAAAGCAGATTGCCACCGCTGTCACCCAGGAGCTGGGCATCAAGGTGGTCATCGGCATTGGCACGATTGTCCCCCATATCCGGGATCTGGCCCGGGCCTATAAGGAGGCCGGCGTGGCCATTGATGTGGGCAAGGTGTTTGATACGGAAAAGACCGTCATCAACTATGAGAACCTGGGCATTGGTCGTCTGATTTATCAGCTGCCCACCATCTTGTGCCAGATGTTCCTTCAGGAAGTGTTTAAGAAGAATCCCATTGATGCGCTGGATCAGGAGACTCTGCTCACCATCAACAAGTTCTTTGAGAACAACCTGAACGTGTCTGAGACCGCCCGAAAGCTCTTTGTCCACCGGAATACCCTGGTTTACCGTCTGGAGAAGATCAAGAAGCTCACCGGTCTGGATCTGCGGGAGTTTGACGATGCCATCACCTTCAAGGTGGCTCTTATGGTCAAAAAGTATCTTATTTCCCGGGGAATTGAGTCCTGAGCACTCTGTATTGATATGGTCAGCGCCGCCCAAATGGGCGGCGCTGTTTTTATTTCCCGGCAGGAAGGCGGAAGGTTCACCGGTGTTTCATGTGCTCCGGTCGGCGAGAGCCAGCGTGAAAAAATACGAAGAAAGCACATAAATGTCATTTACATAATATAGTGTTTGTGATAAACTGATCGATAAGGAAAAAATTTTA
This sequence comes from uncultured Oscillospiraceae bacterium, assembly GCA_944385695.1. Taxonomy (GTDB): domain Bacteria; phylum Bacillota; class Clostridia; order Oscillospirales; family Oscillospiraceae; genus Lawsonibacter. Next base: position 8,287 of record CALWYG010000117.1, read on the forward strand.
CCGCTGGCCAGGCGCGCAGCCGTGCAGGAGCCGGCGGAGTCGGAGGAGCACATGATACGGCTCATAGATGTATATAAAGAATATGACAATGGAACCAAGGCCCTGAAAGGAGTCAACCTGCGCATTGATGATGGGGAGTTTGTCTTTTTGGTGGGCCCGTCCGGATCGGGAAAATCCACGATTATTAAGCTCATTACCGCAGAAATTGCCCTGACCGAGGGGCGGTTAATGGTCAACGGGTACAACCTGAACACCATTACGCCCCGGCAGGTGCCGTATATGCGCCGGACCTTGGGCATTATTTTCCAGGACTTCCGCCTGATTGAGAAAAAGACGGTCTATGAAAACTTGTCCTTTGCCATGCGGGCGGTGGGGGCCTCCAACCGAGAGGTGCGCCGGCGGATTCCCTATGTGCTGAAGCTGGTGGGACTGGATCAGAAGGCCGACCGTTACCCCGGTCAGCTCTCCGGCGGCGAGCAGCAGCGTGTGGCCATTGCCCGGGCGCTGGTTAATAATCCCAGCATGATCATTGCCGACGAGCCTACGGGAAATCTGGATCCTCAGCGCTCTCTGGAGATCATGATGCTTCTGGAGCGCATCAACGAGCTGGGCACCACTGTGCTGGTGGTTACCCATGAGAAAAACCTGGTCAACCGCTTTGATAAGCGGGTTGTGGCCATTGAAAACGGTCGGATTATGAGCGACGGAACAGGCGGTTACTACAATGGCGAGAAGATTTGATGCAGGATATTATCTCAGCGAGGGCGTACACTCCATCTTTACCCATGGTTTTATGTCGTTTGCGGCTGTGTGTATGATTGTAGCCTGTCTGCTGATTATGGGATCGTTTACCTTGGTGGCAGTCAATCTGGACAAGAATCTGGGCGATCTGGAAAATGAAAACCAGCTTGCAGTGTACATAGATGAGAGCTACACTGAGGAGAAGGCCCGGTCGCTGGAGGAGGAGATTTCCAAAATTCCCAATGTGACGGACATCTCCTTTGTCACCAAGGCTGAAGCGCTCAGTGAGTTTCAGGAGAAGCGGGAGAATGTGGAGATGTTCCAGAATCTTCCGGAAGACGTGCTCCGGGACCGGTACTATGTTCACATGAACGACATTGAGCTCATTTCCCAGACCAAGCAGGATCTGGAGAATGTACCTGGTGTGGCTAAGGTGGTGGCAGCGGTAGAGATTGCCGAAGGCTTTGTGATGATCCGCAATATTGCCACCGGCGTGGCTCTGGTGTTGGTGGGCATTCTGCTCATTGTCTCTCTGTTCATCATTGCCAATACCATCAAGCTGGCCACTTTCTATCGCCGGGAGGAAATTGCCATTATGAAGCTGTGCGGCGCTACCGATGGCTTTATCCGCTGGCCCTTTGTGGTGGAAGGTATGGCTCTGGGACTGACTGGCTCTCTGGTTGCGTTTTTCCTCCAGTGGGGAATTTACCACCTGGTGGCCACGAATATCGTCCAGAGTAACGGCCTGTCCCTGATGACCATGATCAGCTATACTTCCATGATTGACATTATCCTGCCCGTGTTCTGCGGGGTGGGAGTGGTTATCGGTGTGGGCGGCTCCCTCATCGCCATCCGGAAGTTCCTTCAGGTGTAAGAGGTGTTGAAACGATGAAGCGACAGAAACGACAGCGTGTGATGATGGGAATTTTGGCAGGAGTCATGGTGGTTCTCATGCTGCTGCCCATGGTAGCCAATGTGTTCGTGCACTGAAAAGCGAGGAATCAAATGAAAAAACGTTGGAAGAATGTACGCCGCCTGCTGTGCCTGGCCATCATTTTGTCCCTGGTACTGCCCTTTGCCGGGCCGGCTACGGTACTGCCCGCCTCGGCGGTGACACAGGCGGAGATCGATGCCCTTAAGGACGATGCCAACGATCTGGCAAACCAGAAAAAAGAGCTGCAGGCACAGCTCAATGAGGTAAAGGCGGACAAGAATGAGGCGCTCAAGCAGAAGCAGCTGCTTGAGGAGCAGATTGAGGTGATCCGGGCGGAAATCAGCAACATCAACAGTCAGATTTCCACCTATGAAGACCTTATCAGCCAGAAAACGCAGGAGTTGGAGCAAAGCGAGGCTCAGGAGCAGGAGCAATACGAGCTGTTTTGCAGCCGGGTCCGGGCCATGGAAGAGGAGGGCGAGACCTCCTACTGGGCGATCCTGTTTGGCTCCAGCGATTTTTCTGAGCTTCTGGACAACTACATGATGGTCGAGGAGATCATCGAATATGACAACAGCGTGATGGAGGCCCTGGCCCAGCTTCAGCAGCAGGTAGAGCAGGAGCGTGCCGAGCTGGAAGAGGCGAAGACCGCCCTGGAGGAGGCCAAGGCCAAGCAGCAGGCGGCCAAAGCGGAGCTGGAGACCCAGGAGGCTGAGGTGGACAAGGTCATCGCTGAAATCAACAGCCAAGAAAGTCAGCTCAAGGCCATGGAGGCGGAGCTCAACCGGGCTGCCGCCGCCCTGGACAGCCAGATCAAAGACCTGGAGCGGCAGATGTCCGCCCAGATCAGCAATGTGCCCAGCGAATCCGGCTTCCTGTGGCCATTGGCCAGCAATATCAATGTGCTTTCCTCTTTGTACGGCAGCCGTCCCGATCCGCTTACCGGCCGGGCGGACAACCACACCGGCATTGACATCCCCGCCGCCCGGGGCACACCCATCTACGCCGCCAAGAGCGGTGTGGTCATCACCTCGGTCTATGGCAGCGGTTCCTCCTGGTCTTATGGCAACTATGTGGTAGTTTCCCACAGCGACGGGACCAGCACTCTCTATGCCCATATGAGCAGCCGGGCGGTCAGCAAGGGCCAGACGGTGAAGCAGGGCGATGTGGTGGGCTATGTGGGTACCACCGGTCGTTCCACAGGCAATCACCTCCACTTTGAGGTTCGTGTGAACGGAAGTCGAGTAGACCCCCTGAATTACTTTAAGGACAAGACGCTGTACTACCGCAGCGGCGGTCAGAAAGTAAAATTGGATCTGTAATCGGCCGGGAAAGGCCAAAGGAGAGGACACGGTATCCGGCTGTTGGGCGGGATACTGTGTCCTTTTTCATTCAGAGAAATAAGCTTGCATACAACAGAAAGAGGAGGATGGATGATGAATCCTGTGATTGAGCATATGCTTTCTCGGAGAAGCGTGCGTAAGTATCGGCCGGAGCCGGTGCCCAAGGAGCTGATGGACCAGGTGATTTTGGCGGGTACCTATGCCGCCAGCGGGAAGGGACATCAAGCGGGGCTGATTGTGGCGGTCACCAACACCCAGCTGCGCAACCAGCTTTCCGAGCTGAACCGGCAGATCGGCGGCTGGGAGGAGGGCTTTGATCCCTTCTATGGAGCGCCGGTGGTGTTGATCGTGCTTGCAGAGAAGAACTGGCCCACCCATGTGTATGATGGAAGTCTGGTGATGGGCAACCTTATGCTTGCGGCCCATTCTGTGGGATTGGGCAGCTGCTGGATCCACCGGGCAAGGGAGATCTTTGAGCGGGAGGAAGGAAAGCAGATTTTGAAGGACCTGGGCATTGAGGGGGAGTATGAGGGAGTCGGCTTTTGTATTTTGGGCTATGCCGACGGAGAGCTGCCCCCTGCGCCGCCCCGGAAAGAGAACTTTGTCTATTATGCAACCTAAAAAGAACCCCACTCCCGGCTGGGAGTGGGGTTCTTTGCATTGCTTGCAAATTACACCTGTACACAGGCCATGCCTCGGCGGAAGGCCTCCAGGTTCAAGGGGACCAGCCGGGCCTTTTCCCCGGTGAACATGGCGTGAATCATGTTCTCGATGGTCTGAGGCTTCAGTACTCCTGCGGAGGCTACATAGGCGCCCAGCATGACCATATTGCCCACCTTGGAACTGCCCAGCTCCTGGGCAATGTCATCACAGGGCACATAGATAGCCGTCACATCGGTGCGGCTGACCCGCTCGGGGATCATACTGCTGTTGACAAAGGCAGTGCCTCCTGCACGGAGAACCGGCTCAAATTTGGCCAGGGAAGGACGGTTCATAACTACGATCTCAGTGGGGTGATCCACCAGAGGGGCGCCAATGCGCTCGTCGGTGAGGATGACCGTGCAGTTGGCGGTGCCGCCACGCATCTCGGGTCCATAGGAGGGGACCCAGGAAACCTCCAGCCCCTCTTCCACGCCGGCTTCCGCCAGATTTTTGCCGATGGACATAACGCCCTGGCCCCCAAAACCGGCAAGAATGACTTCTTTCCTCATTTTGCCTCACCTCCTGTGTCCTTGACAACCCCCAGGGGGTAATAGGCTGCCATGTGCTCCATGAGCCAGTGGTTGGCTTCCAGAGGCTCCATACCCCAGTTGGTGGGGCAGGCGGAGAGCACCTCCACAAAAGTAAAGCCCTTGCCTGCCATTTGGAGCTGAAGAGCTCGCTGAATGGCCTGCTTCGCCTTGTTCAAGTGGGGAATGTCAACGACGCACACCCGCTCGGCGTAGACAAGCCCCTCCAGCGTGGAGAGCATCTCAGCCATACGGATGGGCCAGCCTGCCTGGGAGGGGTCGCGGCCCAGAGGGGCTGTGGTGGCTCTCTGGCCCACCAGAGTGGTAGGGGCCATTTGTCCGCCGGTCATGCCGTAGATGGCGTTGTTGATAAAAATAGTGGTGATATTCTCCCCGCGCATGGCGGCGTGGACGATCTCTGCGGTCCCGATGGAGGCAAGGTCGCCATCCCCCTGATAGGTGAATACGCACTGATCCGGGTGGGTGCGCTTCACTCCGGTGGCAACGGCGGGGGCCCGGCCGTGGGCGGCTTCAATACAGTCACAGGAGAAGTAGTTGCCTGCAAAGACTGCGCAGCCTACCGGGCAGATGCCGACCGCAGTGTCCAGCAGTCCAAGCTCCTCCAGAGATTCACCGATGAGCTTATGGACGATGCCGTGGCCGCAGCCCGGGCAATAGTGAAGGGGCGTGTCCTGCAGGCCCTTTGTTTTTTGATAGATGACGGTCATCTCACTCCACCTCCTCCAGGGCCTTTTGGATGGCCTGCTCTACCTCGCCCACATGGGGAATGGCTCCGCCGCAGCGGCCATAGAAAGTTACCGGCTTTTGGCCGTTGACGGCCAAATTTACATCGTCCAGCATCTGTCCCAGGTTCATCTCCACGTCTAAGAAGGCCTTGACATGAGGCTTGCCTGCCAACTCCCGAATGCGGGCGGTGGGGAAGGGCCAGAGCGTAATAGGCCGCAGCAGGCCTACCTTCTGTCCCTGGGCCCGGAGGTGGTTCATAGCGGTTTCCGCCACCCGGGCGGGGGTACCGAAGGCCACCAGAACGAGCTGGGCATCCTCCGTCATCAGCTCTTCCCAACGGCACTCATTGGCCTCCATGGCCGCATATTTTCGGTTGAGCTCCAGGTTGTGCTCCTCACATTCCTCCGCTCCGATGTACAGGGAGGTGACAAAATTGTTGTGCGCCCGCCCCCGGCGGCCGTCTGCGGCCCATTCCTTTTGGGGCAGGGTTCTCCCCGGGCGTTCCTGCCAGACGATGGGCTCCATCATCTGGCCGATCAGGCCATCGGCCAGCATCATAACGGGGTTTCGATAGGCGTCGGCAATGTCAAAGGCATCCTGCATAAGGTCCACCGCTTCCTGAAGGGTAGCGGGGGC
>CALWYG010000118.1 GCA_944385695.1 uncultured Oscillospiraceae bacterium
TATGCTGAAGCTGCTGCTGGGCCGGTCGGGGTCTGGCAAGACCCGGGCTATGCTGGAGACCATGGCGGCCTCGGCGGGCAAGCGGCCCCAGATCCTCATCGTGCCGGAGCAGCACTCCCACGACATGGAGCGGGCCCTGTGCGCCATCGGCGGCAACTCGGTCTCCCTGGGTGCGGAGGTGCTCTCTTTCACCCGCCTGGCCAGCCGGGTCTTTTCCGTCTGCGGCGGCCTGGCCGCTCCCGCTCTGGACGGCGGCGGACGTTTGCTGCTGCTGCGCATGGCCCTGGGCTCGGTGACAGACCAGCTGAAGGTCTACCAGCGCCCCTCCCGGAAGCCCACCTTCCTCAGCGGTCTGCTGGCTACGGTAGACGAGCTGAAAACCTGCCGGATCACCCCGGAGCAGCTGTGGAACGCCGGAACGGAGAGCGGCGGGGAGGAGGGGGACAAGCTCACCGACCTCTCCCTTATTTACGGCGCCTATGAGGCTCTGACCGCCCGCCAGGGGGCCGATCCCCGGGACAGGCTCACCCGCCTGGCGGAGGCCCTCAGGGGAACCGGCTGGGCCGAGGGAAAGGACTTCTACCTGGACGGCTTTACCGACCTGACCCCCCAGGAGCGGCAGGTGGTGGCTGCCATAGCTGGCAAGTGCAATAGCCTTACAGTAGCTCTTACCTGTGACAAGCTGGAGGAGGACGAGGGGGGCGCTGGGATCTTCTCGCCCGCCCGCCGCACCGCCCGCCAGCTGCTCCGGCTGGCCAAGGAACAGAGAGTGCCCGCTCAGGTGGAGGTGCGCGCCCTGCCTGAAGAGGGTCGCAGTCCCGCCCTGACCCATCTGGAAAGCCAGCTATTTGTCCCCCAGCCCATGCCTTTCCCGGAGCAGCCGGAGGGGTTGGGCCTCTTTACCGCCCTGTCCCCCTACTCCGAGGTGGAGTGGACGGCGGCGGAGATCCTGCGCCTGGTGCGGGAGGAGGGCTACCGGTTCCGGGATATCGCCGTGTGCGCCCGGAGTATGGAGGAGTACGGCAGCCTAATCCAGACGGTATTCGCCCGGTACGGCGTGCCCGTCTTCCTCAGCCGCATGAGCGATATTCTGGAAATGCCCATTCTGGCCCTCATTACCGCCGCCCTGGACACTGCGGCGGGGGGCTATCGGTACGACGATATCTTCCGATATCTCAAGACCGGGCTCACCGACCTGAGCCAGGAGGACGTGGATCTGCTGGAAAACTACGCCCTCACCTGGAACCTGGAGGGGAGCGCATGGACCGGCAAGAAACCCTGGGCCAACCACCCCAAGGGCTACGGCCGTGCCTTCACCCAGGAGGACAAGGCCCTGGTGGAGCGGCTGGAGTGCCTGCGGAGGCACGTGGTAGGGCCCCTGGAGGCCCTGCGGAAGAACCCGGACAAGACGGGAGCGGGGCAGGCGAAAGCCCTTTACAAGCTGCTGGAGGACATCGGGGTGCCCGAGCGGCTGGCTCAGCGGGCCATGGCCCTGAGCGAGGACGGCCAACAGGCCCTGGCGGAGGAGTACGCCCAGCTGTGGGACATCCTGTGCGGGGGTCTGGAACAGTGTGCCCAGATCCTGGGGGAGAGCCCCATGGAGCTGGAGGAGTTTGCCCGGCTGTTCGCCCTGGTGCTCTCCCAGTACGACGTGGGCTCCATCCCCGTGTCCCTGGATCAGGTGACCTGCGGCGAGATGCCCCGTCTGGCCCACAAGCGCTACCGGGCGGTATTCCTGCTGGGGGCGGACGACGGGGCCATCCCGGCGGCAGCCCCTTCGCCCGGCCTGCTCAACGACGACGACCGGAGCCTGCTGGCTTGCTACGGCCTGGAGCTGGCTCCCCAGCTGGGGGACAAGCTGTACCGGGAAATGACCATCGTGTACGAGTGCTGCGCCATGGCCCGGGAGCGGTTCTCCGTCAGCTGGGCGGCCGCCGGGCCGGACGGGGCGGAGCGCCGCCCTTCCTTCCTGGCGGAGAAGTTAAAGCTGCTCTTCCCCAAGCTGGAGCGGGTGGAGGAGGGTCGGCTGGACGGCACCTTCCGGCTGGCCGCACCCCGGCCTGCCCTGGAGCTGGCGGGCCGCTGGAGCTGGGCGGGAGCGGCGTTGGAACAGCTGCCCGACTACGCCCCTCTGGTGGAGCGGATGAAAAAGGCCGCATCCCTGGATCGGGGCCGCCTCCACCGGCAGGCGGTGGACGCCCTCTACGGCAGCCGGGTACCTATGTCCGCCTCCCGGATGGACAAGTACAAGGCCTGCCACTTCTCCTACTTCATGCAGTACGGCTTGAAGGCGGAGCCCCGCCGGGCCGCCGGGTTCCAGGCCCCGGAGTACGGTACCTTCGTCCACTACGTGCTGGAGCATGTGCTGCTCTGGTGTAAGGAGAAGGGCGGCGTGAAGGAGGTCTCCCAGGAGGAACTCCACGCTCTGTGCGACCAGGCGGTGGAAACCTACACGGCGGAGGAGCTGGGCGGCCTGGAGGGGGAAAACGCCCGGTTCCGCTACCTGTTCCGGCGGCTGAAGAAGTCGGTGTACGCCGTGGTGGACAACGTGGCGGAGGAGCTGCGTTCCTCCCAGTTCCAGCCCATCTCCTTCGAGCTGGGGTTCGGCAGGAATCAGGATCTGCCTCCGGTGGAGCTGAGCGTGGACGGGGTGACGGTGAGTATTTCCGGCTTTGTGGACCGGGTGGACGGCTGGGTCCACGACGGGCGGCTCTACCTGCGGGTGGTGGACTACAAGACCGGCCGGAAATCCTTCGACCTCACCGAGATCTGGAACGGCATGGGCCTGC
>CALWYG010000119.1 GCA_944385695.1 uncultured Oscillospiraceae bacterium
CCGATATCACAGCCTCTATCCCCAGTCTCCCATTACCTTGCGGGTATCCAACACCCAAACTCTGTGCCGGGCTCTGGATCAGGGGGAGCTGGATTTTGCGATTGTGGAAGGTTTTTTCTGCAAAAGCGACTACGATTCCCTCCTCTACCGCCGGGAACCTTACCTGGCTGTGTGCGGAGCAGGGTATTCCTTTGCCCGCCAACCACGGGTATTATCCGATCTTTTGGGGGAAACTTTGCTTGTGCGCGAGCCAGGATCCGGCAACCGGGAGATCATCGCCCGGGCTCTCAGCCGGGAAAATCTCGCGGTAGAAGATTTTTGCACGGTCATACAGGTCAGCGATATGAATGTTCTCAAGGAGCTCCTGCTTTTGGGATGTGGGGTAGGATTTCTCTACCAGGCGGCCGCCCGCCCGCAGATGGAACAGGGCACCCTTCAGGCCATTCCTCTGGACGACTTCCATGAGTGCCATGACATCACCTTTCTATGGCGTAAGGGGAGTGTATTTGCTCCCCGTTACCGTCAAATCTATGAATTGCTTAGGCCTTTGGAAGGAGAAATTGCTCCCGCGGCAGTGGAGAACGATTGACACAAAGAAAAAAATCCGTTATCCTGTTGGTATGGACACAAACCATAGGAGAAAGGGAAGCTTCCACGGTTTTTGAATGGGCACCGCAGACAGCGGTGCATTTGTATGAGGAGGTATATCCCAATGAGCCAGAACAAAGCCAGTGTACCCCAGAGCGAAATTACCAGGGTAAAGGGACTGGGATTTTTGTGGGACAAGCGTACTCCGGACCGGTTCAATGGCCGGGTCATCACCCGCAACGGCAAAATTACCGCCAAGGAGTGCGCCACGGTGGCAGAGGCAGCCCAGCGCTTTGGCAGCGGTGAGGTGGCTATGACCACCCGGCTGACCATGGAGATTCAGGGCGTCCCCTTTGAAAATATTGAGCCTCTCCGCCAGTTCTTGAAGGAAGAGGCCGGGCTGGAAACCGGCGGCACAGGAGCCAAAGTGCGCCCGGTAACGGCCTGTAAGGGGACCACCTGCCAATATGGCCTCATTGATACCTATGCCCTGTCTGAAAAAATCCATCAGCTCTTTTATGTGGGCTATGGCCAGGTAAAGCTGCCCCACAAGTTTAAAATTGCCGTAGGTGGCTGTCCCAACAACTGTATGAAGCCCGATCTCAACGACGTGGGTATCGTGGGACAGTGGGTTCCCCAGGTTAAGGAGGAGCTGTGTAAAAGCTGCGGCCTGTGCGAAAAGGAGTGCCCCATGGGCATGGTGAAGGTGGTAGACGGCAAGGCCGCTATTGATGCCCAGGGCTGTAACCACTGCGGCCGCTGCATCCGCAAGTGCCCCTTTGATGCCATCGAAACCACAACGGCCGGCTATCTGGTCTATCTGGGCGGCCGCTGGGGCAAGCGTACTGCCGTGGGCCGTCCCCTGAACGTCATCATTTCCAACGAGGAGCAGGTACTGTCCCTGGTGGAGAAATGCCTCCTTCTGTTCAAGGCCTATGGCCAGCCCAAGGAACGCTTTGCCGACACCGTCGCCCGTCTGGGCTTTGACAAGGTCCAGGAGATGCTCCTGTCCGATGAACTGCTGGAGCGTAAAACCGAGATTCTGGCTCAGTAAGCCTAGATCCCAATTTTTTACCTTTCGTCTACCCTATCAGCAAAAACGTCCGACCAAATTTGGCCGGACGTTTTTTCATTTAGTTGCACACAAATAGACAACATTTCTGTTCTGCCCTCCCCTTACGAGCAAGTGCATTCTAATGTACAATTTTTATCAGAACGGAGGATGTCTTATGGCCACAAATTACACATCTTACTATCAATTGAACCAATGGGAACCCACCGACCAGGTACTGCACACAGATTTCAACGACGACAACCAGAAAATTGACGCCGCTCTGCACACACTGAACACCACCGTACAGCAGCACACCTCGCAGCTGAGCCAGCAGGGCACTCAAATCTCCCAAAAGGGGGACTGCACCTTCTATACGACCACTTATGAAGGTACCGGTGAAGATACCCGCACCCTTACTTTCCCTCAAAAACCGCTGCTTCTCTTTATTTGCGGGCAGACAACCGGCGTAGTCTTTACTCTTGCAGAGACAGTCCAATCTACCGCAGCCAGCGGCTACCCACTGAAAGCCTCCTGGTCGGGCACAACCTTAACCATGACCAATACCAGCACCGACGTTATTCCAGGTTTTAACCAGGAAGGGTACCACTACATCGTAATCGGGCTCTTCCGGGCCGGACAATAAGAAAAACCTCCCTGGCCGAAGCCAGGGAGGTTTTTTTGTTGCGGTTCAGGTCACTTCAGGAGAAGTTTCCTAAATTACACCACAGCCAGGTTGGCAGTGCCGGTGGCAACAACCTTACCAGCAGCGTCCACAACGTTCAGCTCAACGCTGTAGGTGCCAGTGTTGGAGCTGGAAGCGGTGTAGCCGGTGAAGGTGACAGTCTGAGCAGCGTTGTTAGCAACAGTGCTACCCAGGACAGTGCTCTCGGAGCAGACGCGGACACCGTTGGCGTTCTTCACGACCACATTGTAGGTCAGGCCGGAAGCAATGGTGTTGCCGGTCTTGTTGGTGAAGCGCACCTGCATGCCGGAGGCGCCGTTGAAGCTCAGGGAGGTCAGATCCAGGTTACCGGTCTTCTCGTTGTCCCACTTACCATCGGTGTAAGGATCGCAGTTCCGGTCGTAGTCATTGATGATGATGCTGGTAGCAACACCCTTCTCAATGATGGCGCTGATGATATAGTGGTGAGCATTGGCAGCGAAAGCGCTGTGACGCTCGTTCAGCTCGCTGACAATGTTCTTCAGGCTGGACACGCCAGTCTCGAAGTAGGTCTTCTCAGTGTTGTTGTTCCACTGAATCAGAGCAATGTTCACGTCCTCAGCCACGCGGAAGCCCTCGGTCTGAGTGGTGTTCAGCCACAGGGTCTTGCCCACCAGCTTCAGGTTAGCAGTGCTGACCTGAGGATTGACGCCGTAGTACAGGACAGTGTCTTCCTTGGCAACAGCATCATCGATCTCGGCATAGTTCTCAACATACTCGAAGTCGTTGCGACCGTCATAATCCAGGGCCACATTGTACAGGGTCTTCTCGATGACGTTGCCGTCAGCGTTGTACTTCACCTGATACCAGGTGCCCTTGACCATCTTCTCCAGCTCGCCAACGCCCTCGCCGACCTCGGTCAGGACGATCTCCTGGCCGTTGGAGATAACCTTGCGGCTCCAGGTGTACTTGCCGGTGGTGGAGTTGTAGGTCTCACGATAGATAGAACCGCTGTGGACATACACCAGGTTCTGAGCAGAACCGGCGTCCTCGCCCACCACGATAGCGGCGATCATGTCGCCCTTGTCGTTGTACAGGCTGTACACACCGTTGGTGGTCTTGGCAGGATCGGTGATCTGGCCAGTGAGGTTGCCGTTGTTGGAAGCCTTCTCAGCCTCGTCAGCGGCGTCATCGCGGTTCCAGACCAGCAGGTTGGCGTTGCCAATACCGGTGACCACGCTCTCCACGCTGTCAACAATGCCGTAGTGGGCATCACGGCCGGTGCGGTCCTTGCCGTTCAGCTGCTTCACGTCCACGGTCAGGTAGACGGTCTCGTCGGTGCCGTACACGCGGGCATAGGAGCCGCCGTTGCTGCCGGCCACGGAGATGTAACGATTGTTGATCTCCTTGTCAGTAGCAGTGGTGTTCTCGTCCTGATACTGGGCATACTTGTCGTTGCCAGCGATGGCACCGGCCACCTCAGTCAGGGTGTACACGTTGCTGCTGTTGACGGTGTAGGTGCACCACACGTTGTAGACGGGGTCGCCGTCAGCCAGAGACAGAGCGGTGTTCATGTCGCTCTTGGCCCAGTTCACGTCGATCTCCTTCATGGTGCCGTCCAGGAAGATGGCGTTGGCAGTGGCGTTGCGGGCGCCCAGGTTGCTGCCGTTCAGGTCAATACCGGTGATGAACACGTAGTTGTTGACCTTCTCAACCTCTTCGATACCCACGACATAGCCATAAGCGTCCATGTAGACGTTGTAGGTGATGTCCTTCAGGTTGGTGGCATTGCTGCCGGTGTAGTACTGCATGACGTCCACGTCGAACTCAGCAGCGCTGGCGAACTTGTACTCGGTGCCGTCGATCTCAACAGCCTTGGGATCGCCGCTGCCGCTGTTGTTGGCAGTGGTCTCGAAGGCGTCGATGGTGGTGCCGGCAATGACCTCGCAGTCAGAAACGGTCTGGATCTCGCCGTCAGCCACAGTGACCAGAACGGCGTCGTCCTCGGACAGGTCGGCAATGTCAAAGTCCTCGCCGGTGACCTTCATGGCGCAGGCATTGCTGTCCTTGCCCTTGTAGTAGTCGCCGGAAACGACATCGATGCCCCAAACGTCAAAGCTGATCTCGTCCTTCTTGGAATCATAGTCCTTGTTGGCGATGGCCAGGTAGGTGTCAATGATGGTGACGACGATCTCGTCCTTGTCGTTGTCCACGAACACCTGGGTCAGAACGCCGTTGCCGGTAGCGCCCAGAGTGTCGTCGTTGTTGCGGTTGATTTCCTTCTTCTCGAACCACTGGCCCAGCTTGGTGTTAGCAGCATCCTCATAGTAGATGCCGTTGACAACCACGGTCAGGTCGTAGTCGTTGACGGTGTTGCGGGTCAGCAGCTCATACAGCATGTCGCCGGTCACCTTAGCGGTGTACTCCTGAACCAGCAGAGAATCGTTCACATAGGTGCCGATCTCCTTGCCGTCATACTCCCAGTAACGGGCGGGACGGCCGAACACGTCGGTGCTGGCGGTCAGGCGCAGGTCGCCGTTGTACAGCTCCTCGCCCAGCTGCACGTAGTACTTGTCGTCGCTGGCGATGTTGGTGGTGCCCACATCAATGCGGTTGTACTTGCTGTTGGCGTTGGTCTTGGGGGTGTACTCAGCCTTGTAGCCGATGGTCACACCGTTGATCTCAGCGCCCACGGTGCCGGTGAAGGACACCATGTTGGCCTTCAGGCCGTTCAGCACCAGCTGAGCGATCTGGTTACGGGTCAGAGCGGTCTCAGCGTTGGCGTTGATGCCATCAAACAGGTTGATGTAGGAAGCCTGACGGATGGTGGCGATCTGCCAATCGTTATCAAAGTCGGCCTGGTACTGGAAGTAACCCAGAGCCTTCATGATCATCAGGGCAGCCTGAGCAGCGGTCACGTTGTTGGAGCCGCCGTACAGAGTGCCGCCGATACCAGCGACCACGCCCTCAGCGGCACAAGCGGCCACATAGGGAGCGGCCCAGTTGGGCACGTCGGTGAAGGGGTTCACGCCACGATAATAATCGTAGTCCAGGTTCAGCAGGTTGGACATGATAACAGCGATCTCGTTACGGGTGACATTCGCGTCGGGGTTGAAGTCACCGTTCTCGTCGCCGGTCATGATGCCGACAGCCTGCAGGACTTCAATGGCTTCCACATTGTCGGTAGCCTTGACGTCCTCGTAGCTCGCGCCGGTGCCGACAACCATCATGCCAATGACCATGACGGAAGCCAGAGCCAGGCTCAGAGCCCGTTTCAGGTTTCTCATTCGGAATTCCTCCTTTTTTATTTTGGTCACCCGGTGAAGCCGGGCACCAATCGGGGATTTTCTCCCATATTTAGAAGTCAAATCTTTCCCCGCCTCCGCTTCAGCCCTCATGCTGGGCGCTTCCAGTTCGCCCGGGGACCTAATACGGGATAGGGGCACTCTTCAACTTCTGGGGTCATTCTATCAAAGGCAATTTTGAAAGTCAACGGGCCCGGCGCAAATGTAACAAAGGTGTAACATTGGCCGGGCTAATGTTACATCCCTCTCGTTCTCCTCTTAACCAAGCGCTCTTACCTTTATATAATAGTAATGAAAACGAAAAAGGCCCGGATTTTAATCTGGTCTTCCGTTTCTGTTCTGCTTTGCTTCTTCTGGGTTTTTTCTCCTTTTTTGGTAAATGTTAATTTTTATTAAAAATTGAATGGTATCCTTTGACGTTTTTACCAAGAGGCGTTATACTACTGTAAAGGCTGTTCCAACACATAGCCAAACAGGGAGGAATGAAATGATGAAACGTACGCTGCGAACTGCCATCGCCGCCCTGCTGAGCGTCGGCATCCTGGCCGGGAGCGTTCTGACCAGCTCCGCGGCTTTTACCGATGTGCCCAGCACCCATTGGGCCTATACTTATGTGCAGAAAGCTTCTGACAACGGTCTGGTCAGCGGTGTAGGCAACGGGCTGTACGGTGTGGATAATCAGCTGTCCGCAGCCGACTTTGCCACAATGGTCTGTGCCCTGCTCTATCCAGGTGAGGCAGATGCCCTCAAGGGGAAATCCTCCTACTGGTGGTATCCCTACATGGAGACCGCCTATGTGAAAGGGCTGCTGACGGGAACCACCGCCGGTGACAGCCGCTCTTCTCTGGGGGCCTGGCGCTCCGATGTGCCCACACAGAAGCTCACCCGCTACGACCTGGCTCAGATCATTTACAATGCCCAGAAGCTCCAGGGGTGGCCGGAGCCCAATTCCAACTTCATTTATATTTACATGGCCGCAATCCCCGACTGGTCCCAGATCCCCGCGAAGTATCAAACCGCCGTGGTCATGGCCTACGCCGGCGGCTTCCTCACCGGCATGGACGACAAGGGCACCTTTAAGGGGGATGAAGTCATGACGCGCGGCCAGGCCGCCGTGGTACTGTGTGCCATGCTGGATGCCGCCAAGGAGCAGTCCTCTCCCACCTATACAAACCGCGCCGGCAAACTGGTCAACGGCGAGGATGCCACTGAGGAAAACGTTCAGGATGCCCTGCAGGAGCTGCGGTACGAATTCTATGAGTACTACATCTGGGATACCCAGCGCTCCTACACCTCCGCCAAGCTGGGCACCGGTGTGGGCGGCCAGGCCTTCGCTTACATGATCAGCGACCGGGTCTTCGGTGCTCTGCCTTCCGAGGAGGTCACCAAATTCAGCCAGCTCAAACCCGGCGATCTGGTGTTCTTTGACACGAACGATCAGTACGCTGTGGTTACCTCTGTAACCGGCGACCGTTTTGACTATGTATACTGCAATGGCTTCGGCAGCGTCTCCTGGAAGGGCAGCGGCAATATCGACGACCTGGGCAGCCGGGATGCGGTCTATACCCGCTATGAGGGCGAGCCCGATGACGTGCTGGCCAACGGAGAAGATGCCACCGAACGCAATGTGCTGCGCCTGTTGGACGATTTGATGGACGAGTATGAGGACGGCGACGAGTGGGATAAGCGGTATGAGTCCGATGTTCTGGGCAGCGGCCGGAACGCCGAGGGCTTCGCTTATATGATCAGTGACGAGATCTTCGGCGACCTGGAAGTGGAGGAGCTGGACCGCGTCTATGATATGCGCCCCGGTGACATCGTCTATCGTGACGCAACCGGCACCTATCTGATCGTGCTGGATGTGGATACCAGCGACGATACCTTTACCTATCTGTTCCTGGACAGCAACAACGTAATCTGCTGGAACGATTGGGACTGGCTGGCTATGGACCGCCATGACACCGTATACACCCGTTACCCCGCCGATGCGGACGACGACGATGATGACGACGAAGTCCTTGCCAACGGAAAAGCCGTGACCGAAAAGAACGTCCAGAGCATTCTCTCCGATCTGGAAGATGACTACGATGGGGATGATTGGTCTGAGAACGACCGCTACCGCTCCGACGTTCTGGGCACCGGCTACGGAAGCGAAGGCTTTGCCTACTTCATCAGTGACGAAATCTTCGGCGATCTGGACGTGAGCAAAAACACCAAGTTCACCCAGATGAAGCCGGGCGATATCCTCTACTATGATTACGAAGGTGCCTATGTCATCATTCTCAGCGTGGACACCAAATATGAGGAGTTCACCTACGCCTACGCCGATGAGTACCGGGAACGTGTTTACTGGGATCAGTACGGTGATTTAAACGATTTGGACAGCCGTTATGACACAGTTTATACCCGCTATCCCTAATGGATATGCTTTGGCCGGGAGGGCATTTGCCTTCCCGGCCTTTTCCTTTTCCGCCTCCGAATCCTCTTGCCCCTCAACGGCCAATGTGATATGATAGCCCAACAGAACAACGAATTGCCCAAAGGAGACAAGATCATGTTTCAGGCTGTATGCTTTGACTTTGACTATACCCTGGGAGACTGCACCGACTCCATTGTGGCCGGATTCCGCCACGGCCTCACCGCCCTTGGCTGGCCGGAGCCGGACCGGGAGGCGGTACGCGCCACCATCGGCTATCTGCTGGAGGATGCCTACACCATGCTCACCGGGGACAAAAACCCGGAAAACCGGGCGAAGTTCCGCCCTCTCTTTTTGGAGGTGGCCCAGGAGCTCCAGCGCCGGGAGGCCGTCCTTTTTCCCGGCGCTCCCGAACTGCTCCGGGCCCTGAAGGCCCGTGGGATGAAGACCGCCATTGTCAGCACCAAGAAGGGCGACACCCTGGAAATCATTATGGACCGCTATGGACTTCTTTCCGATCTGGAGACGGTCATCGGCAGCGCCGATGTTCACCGGCCCAAGCCCGACCCGGAGGGACTGCTCTTGGCCCTGGAGCGCATGGGAGTGAAGCCTCAGGACGCCCTTTTTTGCGGCGATACGATCCTGGATGCCGGCGCCGCTCAAAACGCCGGGTGTCACTTTGCTGCCGTTCTCAATGGGACCACCCCCGCCGGCGATTTTCAGGAATTTCATCCTGACTACATCGCCTCCGATCTCTTTGACCTGCGTACCTGGCTTGGCGTATAATCCAAAAAACCGTTCTTTTATCCGAAGATAAAAGAACGGTTTTTCTCTGGGGTCAATGGGGCCAAACCAGCGTCACTGCGCATAACACCAGGGACACTGCCAGCACAATATCCACGGTCTTTTGATACTGTGAGAACAATTTCTGCAAGGTGGCCCCGGCAAACAGCCACACCAAGTTGGCTACGGGCCCGGTAAAGGGCAAAAACAATCCCACCGCCAGCAAATACCAGAAGGAATCGGTATAAGGCAGCACATAAGCGGACAGGTAACCAACACGGCCCCCATGCAATCCAGAAAATATCCCACAAACAGTCCCCGTCACTGCTTCAGTGCCGGTCCTTTTCCGTACCGC
This sequence comes from uncultured Oscillospiraceae bacterium, assembly GCA_944385695.1. Taxonomy (GTDB): domain Bacteria; phylum Bacillota; class Clostridia; order Oscillospirales; family Oscillospiraceae; genus Lawsonibacter. The sequence goes on from CALWYG010000119.1 coordinate 9,163, forward strand.
AGCGCCGCAGACAGAGAACACAGGTTGGCCGGGCCGGGGGTAATCGCGCCAATGTAGCAATAGGCCAGAAAAGATGGGATTAAGGAAACTGGCATACCAAATACCGCCTTTTTTCGTAATTCGCCCCATTATACCAGAGAAGCGCTTCTTTGAAAAGTCTCTCTTTCCATATTCTTTTTCACGGAAAATATGTATTTTCTTCAGATAAAATATTATCTTTTTGTAAACATTAGCACTCGCCTATTGCGAGCGCTAATGTTTTGTGCTATACTCTACTCGTACCTGGAAGAAGACCATACGGGCCTCCGCCACGGCAACAAATCAATGTTTAAATGGAGGAACGACTTATGTTACCTAGTATTTTTAGTGAAAACCTGTTTGACGATTTCTTTGACAACACCTTCGACAAGAGCTTCTTCGGCACATCCAATCCTCTGTACGGAAAGCACGCCAAGAACCTGATGAAGACCGACGTAAAGGAAAATGAAACCAGCTATAAGCTGGCCATTGACCTGCCCGGCTTCAAGAAGGACGAGGTCAGTGTGGATTTGAAGGACGGTTATCTGACCGTCAGCGCTGCCAAGGGTCTGGACAAGGACGAGGAGGACCAGAACGGCCGCTTCATCCGCCAGGAGCGCTATGCCGGCGCCTGCTCCAGAAGCTTCTATGTAGGCGATGTACGCCCCGAGGACGTGCAGTGCAAGTATGAGTCCGGCGTGCTGAAGCTGACTTTGCCCAAGCAGGCCCCCAAGGCTCTGGAAACCAGCACCAAGATCGCCATTGAGTAATCGGTTCCATTAAAAAACGCCCATCCGTTGGATGGGCGTTTTTTTTTAACCTTATTCCGCGGAAATCATATAGTAATATACCGGCTGACCACCCGGCAGAAGGGTCACTTCCGCATTGGGGCAGGCCGCAGCAAAGATCTTTTCCGCCTCCTGGGCCTGTTCCTCGGTCACGTCCTCCCCATAGAAGATGGAGATGAACTCCGCTCCCTGGTGGCTGTCCGAATGGGCCAGGCGGTCCAGAATGGCCCCCAGGTCCTGGTCGGTTCCGAAGAGCTGGTGCTCCTCCAGGGCCAGGTAGTCTCCCTGCTTGATGGCAAAGCCGTCAAAGTCAGAATCCCGGGCGGCATAGGTAATCTCGCTGGTGTGCACATTGGCAAACCCGGCCAGCATGGCCTGGGTGTTGTCCTCCTCACTGGCATCCGGGTCTACCGCCAGCATGGCAGAGATGCCCTGGGGCACTGTCTTGGTGGGCAGGACCACTACCTTCTTGTCCTCACACAGACGCACACACTGCTCGGCGGCCATGATGATGTTCTTGTTATTGGGCAGGACATAGACGATCTCAGCGGGAGTGCGCTCGATCTCCTTTAAAATGTCCTCTGTGGAGGGGTTCATAGTCTGACCGCCTCCCACCAGGCCGTCCACACCCAGGTCACGGAATACCGCTTCCAGCCCGGCTCCGGCACACACAGCCACATAGCCGAACTTCTTCTCCGGCGCGGCCTTCTCCGGGGCGGCATTGCAGCCCGCCTCCAGCTCGGCCTCGATGGCGTCCAGGTCGTCAGTGCTCTGGACATGCTTGCCCGCGGCCAGATCGTCCGCCTGGGTACGCATGTTCTCAATCTTGGCCAGCTCCAGGGTTCCGTATTTCTGCGCCTCCGTCAGGGCGGCGCCGGGAATGTTGGTGTGAACATGGACCTTAAAGGCCTCGTCGTCCTCACCGATGACCAGACTGTCGCCAATGCTGTTGAGGTAATTACGGAAGGGATCCAGATTCACGTTCTCCTGGTGCTTGCGCACAATAAACACCGTATCAAAGGCAAAGGTGATCTCCTCGGCGGCCATGGCCACAAAGTCGGCCTTCTCCGCGGGAGCGGCATCCTCGCCGCTTTCGGGCATAGGCACGCCCCGAAGCTCGTCCAGCATACCCTGGAGAATAACGAGAAAACCCTTGCCGCCGGCATCCACAACGCCTGCCTTCTTCAGCACGGGATTCTGGGTGATGGTGTTGTCCAGGGCCACCTGGCCCTCCTGGATAGCGGCCTCCAGTACCTCTTCCACACTGTCCGCCTCCCGGGCACAGCCGGCCGCCCGGGCGGCCGCCAGACGGGAAACCGTGAGGATGGTACCCTCGGCTGGCTTCATAACCGCCTTATAGGCGGCGGCCACACCGAAGTCCAGAGCGATGGCCAGATCCCGGCCATTCATCGTCTCCTTCTCCTTCACAGCCTTGGCAAACCCCCTAAACAGCAGGGACAGGATTACCCCCGAGTTGCCCCGGGCCCCACGCAGCAAAGCGGAGGCAGTTCCCTGGGCGGCCTGGCCCACCGTATCGTAGTGATTCTTCTTCATTTCCTTGGAGGCAGCCCCAATGCTCAGCGTCATATTGGTGCCGGTATCTCCATCGGGAACCGGAAATACGTTCAAGTCGTTGATAACCTGTTTTTGGGCATTCATAGCGGCGTGCGCATGGATGACCATCCGCTGAAATACCGCCGCGTCAATATTCTTTACCATAGTCGGCTAAGTTCCTTTCTACGAATGATCAAAATCGCATGGAATCCACACACACATCCACCGATGCCACTTCCACACCGGTGGTCTTGCTGACCACATAGCGCACCTCGCTCATGATAGAGCGGCACACGGCCATGAGATTCACGCCGTTTTCCACAATAATGTGCAGTTCGATGGACACCGTGCCATCTTCATTATAATATACCTTGACACCCTTGGACATGGACTCCCGCTTCAGCAGATGAACCAGCCCGTCCGTGGTGGAGCGCACAGCCATTCCCTTGACCCCGTAGCAGTTGGTGGCCGCGCTGCCGGTGACGGTGGTAAAGACCTCGCTGCTGATGCGGATCTCACCCAGTTCTGTTTGCAGTTTCATAGGATTACCTTCCTTTCACTGAGGATAGGGAGTTTTGATACTCATACTATGGTATATTGTATTCGATTTCCCCCAAAAATACAAGTCCCAACTTTGTTCTCCCGGTTTTGGCCCCACTTTTTTCTCCTCCGTAACTTCGACTAATATTTTCCAATTTTTGGAATATAATGGAGCCCACAACCAGCCGGCACCGGCCAGCGCCGGGCCCCACTTAGGAGGAGACAGGCATGACAGCCAAAAAGATCATCCGTGCCAAACTCAATCAGCTGCGTCAGCAGTCCCAGCGCACCGGGCAGGTCAGGCTGTCCGCCTCTGCCTTGGCCCTTGGGATCAAGGCGGGAATCTGTCTGCTCCTGGCCGCCGCCTTGTCCGGGGCAGCCGTGTTTCAAAACAGCGCCCCCTTCGGTGTGGCGCTGGTGGGAGCAGCCGGGCCGGGTCTGTGCGGCGGAACCGCTCTGGCGGGGGCCTGCTTTGGCTATCTGACCACCCTGGATTTCTCCAGCGGCCTTCGCTATGCCTCGGCCTGTATTCTCACCTTTGCCGTGTGCTTCGCCTTTTACGACTGGAAGCCTCTGCGGAGTACCTGGGTCATGCCCGCCATTGCCGGGGCCCTCAACGCCTTTACCGGCTTTATCATCCAGTCCCAGTGGGGCTGGAAATCCGCCGATGTCATCTATTTTGTATTGGAAATTGCTCTGACCGTCGCCGCCGCCTGGGCCTTTCATCAGGTGTTGGACCCCATCGGTTCTCCTTCCCAGGACAAGCTCTCCACACCGGCCAGCCGGTGCGGACTTTTGGCGCTTGTGTGCGCTTGTCTCATCTCCCTGGCCCCTCTTTTCCTTTACAAAGACATCTCTTTGGGCCGCATCCTGGCTGTGACCGCCGTGCTCTCCGCCGCCTGGCAGGGTGGGATGTCCACCGGCGCCATCGCCGGGGTGTCCGTGGGTCTGTCCATGGATCTGGCCAGCCAGGGCACCCCCCTCTATACCATGGCCTACGGCCTGTCCGGACTGGCTGCCGGACTGTGGCGCGGGAAGGGCAGGCCAGGGGCGGCCATCGTCTACGCCCTGGCCAATGCCTGCGCAGTGCTCTGGACCTGGGACCGGGGCCTCAACCTCTCCATTCTCTATGAAGTGCTCTTTGCCTGCCTGCTGTTTCTGATGATTCCGGATCAGCTTATGCGGCAGCTGGGGGTCTGGTTGGCCCCAAAACCGGCCGGTCCCGCGGATTTACAGGCCCAGCGGGTGGTCCAGCAAAAGCTGGAGCAAACTTCAAAGGCCTTCCGCTCCCTGTGCGACTGCCTGCGCTCCGCCTTTCGCCCCCCCGAAAATGACCATGACATTGCCACGGTATTTGACCGCACTGCCAGCCGCCTGTGCCGGAGCTGTTCTCTGCGGGGGCGCTGCTGGCAGCAGGACTACACCACCACCTTCAACGCCCTCAACGATGCCACGCCCGCCATGGTAGAGCGGGGAAAGGCCACCGGTGGGGATTTTCCCCGGCACTTCGCCGACCGGTGCATTCACTTTCCAGACTTTGTATCCACGGTCAACGAGGAGCTCACCGCCCTCTTTTACCGCCGGCAGTATAACGCCCGCATCCGGGAAAGCCGGACGGCCGTATGCCGGCAATACGCCCAGCTTTCCGATCTGCTGGGGGAAGCTGCCGTGGAGCTGAGCCGGGAGCTGTCCCCCGACCCCATCGGGGACCGGCGGGTACGGCAGTATCTGGCCCAGCTGGGGCTCCATGTACGCACCTGCGTCTATCGGGACGGGCGGGGGCTGCTGCGGATTGAGGCAGAAGGGACCGACTGTATGGAGCTGGCCCGGCCCAGCCGGCTGTCCGAGTTGTCTCTGGCTCTTGGGGTCCCCCTGCGGGTAGACGGGGAGGGCGACCAGTCCCTCTCTCTGCTCCAGCAGGAGCCCCTTATGGCCCTGGCCGGGGTGGCCGCCCAGAAGAAAAATGGCGAGACAGTCAGCGGGGATGCCGGCACCTACTTTAAGCGCTCGGACGGCAAGCTCTATCTCCTGTTGTGTGACGGAATGGGCAGCGGGCCCGCCGCCAACCGTGAGAGCTCCCTGGCAGTGCGGCTGCTGGAGCAGCTGCTTCAGGCGGGAGTAAGCACCCGCCACGCCCTGTCCACCCTCTCCTCCGCCCTGGCCCTTCGAGGAGAGGACACCGGGGGCTTCACCACGGTGGATCTGCTGCAAATCGACCTGTTCTCGGGAGAGGGGGAGCTCTACAAGCTGGGAGCGGCCCCCACCTATGTCAAGAAAGGCTCCTCGGTTCAGAGCCTGACCGGCACCTCTCTCCCCGCAGGTCTAGCGGATGGAGACGCCTCCGCCCTGGATCACTTCACCCTCCGCCTCTCCCCGGGGGACTGTGTCCTTATGGTCAGCGACGGAATTTGCGGAACCGGAGATGACGCCTGGCTTCGGGATCGTCTGAAGGAGTTTGACGGCGTAAGTCCCAAGGACCTGGCCCGGGATCTCATCACCCACAGCCCTCAGGAGGCCACCGATGACCGCACCGCCCTGGTGGTGCGCATAGATAAGCGGACATAATAAAACAGCCCCGCCATACGGCGGGGCTGTTTTTGGTTCTTTTTAATAGGCCACGCCCCAGTAGATCATGTGCTTGGCGGGCTTTCCGCAGCACACGCAGGTGTCGGACACCTTCTCCTGGGCAAAGGGCATACACCGGGAGGACACGCCGGCCTGCTCCTTCATCTTCAGCTCACACTCCAGATCGCCGCACCACATGGTCTTGGCAAAGCCGCCCTCGGTCTCCATAAACTCCTTGACCTCGTCCAGGGTCATGCACACCTTGGTGTGATCCTCCAGGTTCTTCTTAGCCCGCTCATAGAGGCCCTGGTGAACGGCGTCCAGCAGCTCCCGGACGGTGTCCTCCAGCTTCTCCAGGGGGACAAAGACCTTCTCGCCGCTGTCCCGGCGGCAAATGCAGCACTGGCCCTTCTCCATGTCCTTGGGGCCGATCTCCACACGCAGGGGTACGCCCTTCATCTCATACTCGGCGGCCTTCCAGCCCATGGACTGGTCGGAGTCGTCCATCTTGGCCCGGATTCCGGCAGCCTTCAGGCGCTCCAGCAGAGCGGCGGCGGCGTCCAGCACGCCCTCCTTGTGCTGGGCCACGGGGATGACCATGGCCTGGATGGGGGCAATGCGGGGGGGCAGCACCAGGCCGTTGTTGTCGCCGTGGGTCATGATGATGCCGCCGATCATACGGGTGGACACGCCCCAGGAGGTCTGGTGGGGATAGTGGGGCTGGTTGTCCTTGCCCGTAAAGGTGATGTCAAAGGCACGGGCAAAGCCGTCGCCGAAGTAGTGGCTGGTACCGGCCTGGAGGGCCTTGCGGTCGTGCATCATGCACTCCACGGTGTAGGTCTCCTCAGCGCCGTTGAACTTCTCCTTGTCGGTCTTCCGGCCCCGGACCACAGGCATGGCCAGCACATTCTCCATAAAGTCCGCGTAGATGTTCAGCATACGCATGGTCTCCTCGCGGGCCTCCTCCTCGGTGGCGTGCATGGTGTGGCCCTCCTGCCACAGGAATTCCCGGTGGCGCAGGAAGGGGCGGCTGGTCTTCTCCCAGCGCAGCACGCTGCACCACTGGTTGTAGAGCTTGGGCAGGTCCCGGTGGGAGTGGATGATGTTCTTATAGTGCTCACAGAACAGCGTCTCAGAGGTGGGGCGGATGCAGTAGCGCTCTTCCAGCTTCTCACTGCCGCCCATGGTCACCCAGGCGCACTCGGGAGCAAAGCCCTCCACATGGTCCTTCTCCTTCTGCAGGAGGGACTCGGGGATCAGCATGGGCAGGTACACGTTCTCGTGGCCCGTCTCCTTGAATTTCTTGTCCAGCTCGCTCTGGATGTTCTCCCAGATGGCATAGCCATAGGGGCGGTAAATAAACATGCCTTTGATGGAGGAGTAGTCAATGAGCTCCGCCTTTTTGCACACATCGGTGTACCACTGGGCAAAGTCCACCTCCATATCGGTGATCTGCTCCACCTGCTTCTTGTTGGGGTTCTGGGCCATATCGTCTCATTCCTTTATATTCAAAATGGGGGTAATTTTCTCGTACCGTTTATTTTATGGCTGCGGGCCAAAAAAGTCAAGTACTGTTCCCATTTCCCGGGAAAAAGAGCGGAAATCTTTCAAAACGGAGCCCCAGGTCCATTGTGACCCGGGGCTCCGTCCATCTGTTCCGGTCGTGTCAGGCGTATGCGCCGGTATAGTCAATTATGATTCTGTCCAGCTGCTGCATCCCAGACTCCACCAGGGTGTAGTAGCCCTCCTCGTCCTGCTTCATTTGAAGCAAAACGGTCTGATCGGTGCCATAGGTGAGCTGTCCCATCAGGCCTTCCAGTTCCTCCAGCAGCACCATGGCATACTGCTCGTCCAGCTGCTGATACTCCTCGTCGCTCATCACGGCCACCTGGTCGTCGCTGACGCCGGCCTGCTCCTTCACCGCCTGCCAGGTATCGGCATACTTCTCCTCGGGAATCAGCGTCATAATCTCAATGGGGGAGATGGTGACCTCGGCGGCAATATCTCCGCTTTTCAGCAGCTGGGCATCCGCCACCGTATATTTGGCATGGGAGTAGATTTCTCCCACGATCTCTTCCGCCCGCTGATACACCGCCTCCGTGGGCAGCTCCACGCCCAGATAGCTGAGAAGATACTCTCCCTCTGCCTGAAGGTTATACGCATACTTGGCCTGGGCGTCCGCTTTGGTCATATCCTCCACCACATTCAGATACGCCTCGCTGACGTTTCCCAGATAGGTGGCATCCAGCTCTCCCTGAATATAGACGGTGGCGTCCTTGGCCACACTGTGGCAGGCAGCCAACGCCGCCAGCATCACCGCCGCCCCGGCCACAGCAAGGGCCCGTTTCCATCCTTTCATATCCGTTTCTCCTCCTTTTCTCCCAGCCCGTCCTTTGGTCTGGATGGTTTTATTTTATTTCTTTCTTTGGGGAACGTCAACCTTGCCCCGCCCTGCCATTTATGCTACACTAAAAAAAACGACCGGCTGTTTTAGCCGGCAGGGAAGGAACGGGATCGTTTGTGGACGCCCAACAGAGACGAATGGAAATAGCCCGGAGGCTGCAGCTGGCCGACGCCCCCATCAGCGCCACCACCTTGGCCCAGGAGCTGTCGGTCAGCCGGCAGATCATTGTGGGAGACGTGGCCCTGCTCCGGGCCGGAGGCCTGGAGATCACCGCCACCCCCCGGGGATACCTGCTTCCAAAGACGGACTGCGCCGTTGTGTGTACCTTTGCCTGCCGCCACCGTTCCGACCAGATGGAGGAGGAGCTCAACGCCATTGTGGATCAGGGCTGCACCGTGCTGGACGTCATCGTGGAGCACCCGGTCTACGGCCAGCTCACCGCCCCTCTTCATGTCTCCAACCGGTATGAAGTTTCCCAGTTCATCCACCGCTGCCGCCAGTCTGAGGCGGTCCCCCTCTCCCAGCTCACAGAGGGACTTCACCTGCATACGGTCTCCTGCCGGGACCAGCAGAGCGCCGACCGGGTACGCCAGGCACTGGAACAGCTGGGGTTTCTCTATGAATAAGCAATTAAAAGCACCCTTCCGCATGGAAGGGTGCTTTTTTCCTTATGTTCCTTCTGCGTCAGCGTCAGCTGCCTGGGAAACAACAGTCTTTGGCTTCTTCTTTCTGGAGAACACATGGCTCAGGTTATCAATCACCGAGTAATACACCGGCGTAAACACCAGGGTAATCACCGTGGAAATGGTCATACCGGAGATCATGGTGATGCTCATGTCCGACATCATCTCCGCCGCCCCCTCGGCCATGCCCATGGCCATGGGCACCAGGGCCAGAATGGTGGTAATGGTGGTCATCAGAACCGGGCGAATACGCAGGGGACAGGCATGGAGGATGGCCTCCTCCCGGCTCTCTCCCCGCTCCCGGCGCTGGCGGATGTAGTCCACCAGAATGATGGAGGCGTTGACCACGGTACCGGCCAGCATAATAAGGGCCACCAGGGAGATCATGGACAGGTCCCGTCCCGTGACGGGCAGGGCAAACAGCGCCCCGCTGAAGGCCACCGGCAGAATCATCATGACGATGACCGGCATCAGGAAGGACTCAAACTGGGAGGCCAGCACAAAGTACACCAGACCCAGGGCCACCACCAGAGCCAGCAGCAGATCGCCGAAGCTGTCCGTCATGTCCGTGTAGGCGCCGGAGATCTCCGCGGTATAGCCGTCCGGGAGGGTATATCCGGCCAGGATCTCCCGAATCTGTTTGGTGATGGCGGTGGTATTGCCGCTGATGGTATCGCCGGTCACCGTCACCTGGCGGGTCTGATTGACCCGGCTGATGCTCTGGGGCGCCAGCTCCACTTCCACCTGGGCCACAGCCGACAGGGGCACCGTTCCCCCATAGGAGGAGGGAATGGCCATGGACCGCAGAGCGTCCAGGCTCTCCGCCGCCATACCGTCTCCCCGGACCACCACGTCCAGTTCCTTATTGTTGATGGTGACCGTGGTGGCGGTGGCGCCGGACAGCTCCGAGCGGACCGCCGCGCCCACCGTAGCAGCGGTAAGCCCGTACTGAGAGGCGGCCTCCCGGTTCATGGTGATGGTCACCTGCTCCACCTGCTTGGCCATGGAGGTGGACACATCCACTGCGTCGGGCAGCTGGGAAATCTGGTCCTTCAGGTCGCCCGCAATCATCATCAGGGTCTCATAGTCGTTGCCGGTGATTTCCACGCTGATATCACTGCCGCTGCCCAGCATGGCGGTCATATCGGTGGCGTTTATGGTAATTTCACACCCAGCAATATCCGCCAGCAGGGGGCGCAGGTCGTTGGCCACCTCTCCGCTGCTGCGGCCGCGCTGGGACTTATCCACCAGCACCAGGTTGATGGAGGAGGATTCCGGCTGGGTCATGTGGTAAATGGATTTCAGCTCCGGGACATTTTCCTGGACGATCCCCACCACCCGGTCGGCGATGGCGGTGGTCTCCTCCAGCTCCGAGCCAGTGGGCGTCGTCACCGTCACAGCCACCATGCCCTGATCCATTTCGGGCATCAGCACCATTTTGGTGGACAGGCAGGTCACGGCAAACAGTGCCACCAGGGCCACAGAGGTGAGCATTCCCGCCCAAAGATGGTGGATGAAGAAATTGAGCAGCCCTGTATAGAGCTGGTTTAAGCGGGCACCCAGCCCCAGCTTTCCCGTTTCCTGGCGCAGCGCCTTCTTTTGGGCCTTTTTCAACGCATAGGCCCGGGCCTTCTCCTCATCCAGCAGGAAATAGCACAGCAGGGGCACCAGTGTCACCGCAATCACCAGGGACCCCAGAATCAAGAAGGAGATGGTCAGGCAGAAATCGTCAAAAAGCATGCCCGCAATGCCTCCGGTGAGGCCCAGGGGCAGGAACACCGCCACTGTGGTCAGGGTGGAGGCCGTCAGGGAGGTCAGGACCTCTTTGGTTCCATCCACGCAGGACTCCATGCGGCTGTGTCCCTCGGCGGAATAGCGGTAAATATTTTCCAGCACCACAATGGAGTTGTCCACAATCATGCCCACACCCATGGCGATGCCGCCCAGGGACATCATGTTCAGAGTGAGGTCAAAGACGTTCATCAGGACAAACACCGTAAGGATACACACCGGCATGGACACGGCAATGGCCATGGTGGCACCAAACCGGCGCAGAAACAGGAACACCACAATGGCTGCCAGAGCTACGCCCATGGCAATGTTCTCCAGGGCGGCGTTCACCGCAATGTTGATGTAGTCGGAGGCGGTGTACAGCACGGAATACTGTATGGCGGAATTTTTTGCGTGGATCTTCTCCATAGCCTCCACCACCGCGTCGGCGGTGGCCGCCTCATTGGCGCCGGACTGCTTGGATACCTGGAGCACCACACAGGCCGAGCCGTCCGTCATGGCTACGGTATCCGGGTCGGTGGTCTCAAGGGCCACGTTTGCCACCTCGGACAGGCGCACTGTTCCTCCCGTGGGCAAGGGCAAAATCAGGTTGGCCACGTCCTCCACCGTCTGGAACTTGGCATCGGTGGTGACGGTAAGGCTCTCGCTTCCGTTTTGCAGATCGCCGCCGGGATAGAGCAGATTTTCCGCAGCCAGCATCTGGGCAATGTAGGAGTTGGACAGCCCCAGCCCCGCCGCCCGGGCGGAGTCCACCTCCACGGCAATCTGCTGCTCCACGCCGCCGGAGATGCTCACCTGAGCCACGCCCTCCACACGCTCCAGGGCGGGCCCCACCGTGTCCTCCGCCATGGACTGGATGCTGGCCAGATCGTCTCCCATCAGAGCAATGATGGCCGAGGGCAGCAGGTCGCTGATGTTGATGTTCACAATGATGGGGTCTGTCGCCCCATCGGGCAGAGAGAGCTGGTCAAACTGCTCCCGCAGCTTGGTGGCCGCGATATCCAGGTCGGTCCCGTCCACATAGGTGATCTGAAGCTGGCTGACCCCCTCCGACGAGGTGGAGCTGACCTCCTCCACACCGGCCACCGACATAATGGCCGACTCCAGCGGCCGTGTGACCAGTTCCTCCATGTCCTGGGGACTGGCTCCGTTATAGTAGCACATGACCACAGCCGCCGGGGCCTCCACATCGGGCAAGAGGGCCAGCTGAAGCTGGGTGGTAAAGACCACGCCGAAGATGGAGATCATAATGAACGCCATCAGGGTGGTTACCTTGTGCTTGATACAGAACTTTGCAATGCTCACCCGTCTCAGCCCTCCCCGGATACGATCCGGACGGCATCGCCGTCGGACAGATAGTCCTGACCAACTGTCACCAGCTGCTGGCCCTCCTCAAGGCCGCTGGTAATCTCGGTGACGCCGTTGCCGCTCAGGCCGGTTTCCACCTCTTGATACCGGGCGGTGTCATTCTCCACCACAAAGACATAGGACACGTTGTTGCTGGTGAGGATAGCCTGGGAGGGGATCACGATCGCATCCGCGGAGGTCTCCGTGCGGAAGGACACATCGGCAAACATGCCCGCCAGCAATCCCTCAATGTCCTCATCAAAGCCTACCGTGACCGTATACAGCTTGGTCTGAACGTTGGCACTCTTCTGAATGCTGCGGATGGTGCCCACCGTTTCCACACCCAGGGAACTGATGGACACATCCACCTCGTCCCCCTGACTGAGCTTGGGGATCAGGGCCTCAGAGACCGAAACCTCCACCTTCATGGTATCCACTCCGTCGATGACGGCCACCGGCATGGAGGCGGACACAAAGCCTCCCGCCGCCGCGTTGAGGGTAACCACCGTTCCGGACACCGGCGCAATCACATTGCCCCCGGCATCCACATTCTCCAGCACCGCGGCCAGCTGCTCCACATTGGACTTATAGCTCTGCATACCTGCCTCCAGCTGGGCCAGGGTGGAGGCCTTGCTGGCCTGGGCGGTCATCAGATTGAGCTCCGCGGAGTCAATCTCCGCCTGAGAGGCCGCCCCGATCTCAAACAGGGCCTTCAAATCGCTGAGGTTTTTCTCTGCCAGGGCAATCTGTTTGTCAAAAATGGCCTCTTGATCCTGATAGCTCTGGATGGCCGATTGATAGCTGATGTTGGCCGCGTTGTAGGAGGACAGGGTGCTGGCCATATCCAGGGTACAGATCTTTTCTCCGGCGGTGACCTCGTCCCCCGCCTCCACATACACAGCCACACATTCGGCGTTGGCCGTCACATAGACCGACTCCTGCCCGTCGGCCACCACCCGGCCGGACACCTTGTTCTGGGTGGAGATGGTATCCCGAACCACCTGCGTCACCTGGACCGCCACTCCGGCGGGGAGATTGCTGGAAGCAGACGTGCTCTCGCCCCCTGTCTGGCAGGCCGTCAGCGTAAGCAGCAGCGCGGCAGACAAGGCCGCGGAAACAATCGGTGTTTTCTTCATGGGTATGTCTCCTCCATCAGTTTAAAATCCCGTAATCCGCAGCCCAGCGGTAGGTATGGTAGGCGGAAAACAGGTCGTTCTCCGCTCCGTCCACCGTCTCCTGGGCTTCCTTCACCTTGTCCTCCGCCTCAAGCAGATCGTTTTTCGACAGATTTCCCTGCTCATACTTCAGCTGGGAGACCGCGTAGTTGTCCTGTTCCACCGCCAAGGCGGTCTTTGCGGCGTCCAATACCTGCTTAAAATCCTTCACTTGAAGATACAGGGTACGGAAGGAAATCTCAAAGTTCTGCACCGTGGCATCGTAGTTATACTGGGCCGCCTGCCACTGATGATTGGCCACCTGCACCTCATACCGGTCCTCCCGGTTGCCGTAGAGCTCGGCTTGTCCGCGGGCGTTGTCTTGGGCGTCGTCCAGCTCCTGCTTGGCCACATACAGGTCATAGCTGGCCTCTTTGGCGGCGGCCAGATCCTCCTCCAAATTCATGCTGGACAGCTGCTCATTGGTGAGCTTCGGCAGTTCTCCCAGCTCAATGGTGCCCTTCAGCTCCCCTCCGCTCATCAGCTCCAGCTGCATCTTATAGTTCTGAATGTTGCTATCCAGCGTCTGCTTGCTGCTCAGCAGTGACGTCCGGGAGGCCTGGGTCTGTTTCAGCGTCTGAGAGGAGATCTGCCCCAGCTCATACCGCAGCTCCAGCTCCTCCAGGGAGCGGTCCAGCGCCTCCAGGCTCCGGTCCAGGCTCCGGGCGTTCTGCTCCATCTCCATAATGGCAATGTACAAGCTCTCTCCGGCCATAACGATCTGATTTTGGGCGGTTCTCAGCTGCCAAAGCACATCTTCGTTGTCCTTTTGCAGATCCCCCTCTTTGATGGCATCAAAGGTCTCCCGCAACGCATCGTAGCTCTGCTCCAGGGCCTTGGCCTCCGGGGTTTCGCCCATGCCGTAGAGGGTCATCATCCACTGGGCGCTGGCAATGCTGTTCAGGTTTTGACGCAGGGTCTCATACATCTGATCGTAATCAATCACCTCAATGGCCTGGATATTCTCCTCCAGTGCCAGCAGGGTCAGGTTATTCTCCCGCAGGCGGCGCTCCAGATTTTCAAAGCTGATATAGCCCAGCGGATCTGGTACGTACTCCTCGGGCAGCTGCTCCTCTTCGGTTTCCTCCGCAGCTTCCTCCCCTGTCGCCTGTTCCTCAGCGGAGCTCTCCTGGGCGGCCTCTTCCTTGGTCTGGTCCGTATCCAGCTGCTGGTCTGTCTCGGTCTCCGCCGTTCCGGAAGCCGGGTTGGGGCTGTCTGCTGCCAGCACCGAAGCGCCCAACAGGGACAACACCACCAACATCGCCGCCAGCAGCGCCGTCAGTTGTCTTTTCATGTGGCCGTTTCCTCCTTGTTCATGTTCCGCTTTCAGCGGCGCAGCCATACTTTATCATGGCCACTCGGGTTTTTAAAATCTCACGCTGCCGCTCCCATCCCTCCGGGTTCTGGAGGGTGGCCACCACCGCGTAGGCCAGTACCGCGCACAGCAGATGAAATACATGGTCGGCATATTCCCGGTCCGGCTCTCTCATCCCGGTGGGGTCTACCAATTCCCACAGGGGGTCAGGCAGAAGTCCCGGACAGGAGGTCATAAAGGCCTGGGTATCCCAACCCGGATTCAGCTGCAGCACCCGGATAAACTGCCTGAGCATGGGATTGGTACTTCCCTGGGCCATAAACTGCTCAAAGGCACTCACCGGAATGGCAAACAGGTCTCCGCCTGAGGCCGTCAGCACCCCCCGGAGCAGCTGAATAAAATATTCCCGCATATCGCCCAACAGGTAGCGGATCATATCTTCCTTGTCGGCAAAGTACTGATAAAAGCTCCCTCTGGGAATGTGCGCCTGGGAAATAATTCGGTTCACCGACATATCCGCAAAACGAACCCTGGTGATCTCCGACCAGCAGGCCGTCATCAGACGCTCCCGCTTCTCCTGGGGTAATCGGAAATAGGTACTGGTAGGCATAGAATCCCTCTCTTATGACAGTCTGTCGTATGACAATCTGTCATAATTATAGGCACCCCTCCATCCCCTGTCAAGATTCCGGGAATAAATGTTTCGTTAAGCCTTGCCCGGCTCAGGGGCAAAAAAACGCCGGCCTGACCGGAGGTTCCAGTCGGGCCGGCGCATGCCGGTGTTATGGTCGCTATCCCAAAGGGATTACCGCTTGCCCTTGTCGTAAATTTCACCCAGAGCCCGGGGTGCCCGGTTGCTCTTGGAGAAGAAAATCAGCAGGAACAGGGTAACGATGTAGGGCAGAGTCATAAACACATCGGTAAAGGCGGAGGGGAGCTCCATCACCTGGGTCAGGGCAAAGCCGCCGGAGCGGGCAAAGCCGAAGATCAGGCAGGCGGCCAGGGTGGGCATGATCTGCCAGTTGCCGAAGATCAGTCCGGCAATGGCCAGGTAGCCGTAGCCCATATAGATGGCCGAGGAGAACTGCACCGAAATGGAGTAGGCAAAGCAGATGCCGCCTAGGCCAGACAGAGCGCCGGAAATCATTACGGCGATGAACCGCACCCGGCTCACCTCCACGCCGGCGGCGTCCACTGCGTGGGGGTTGTCGCCGCAGGCCCGCAGGTGCATGCCGAAGGGAGTCTTATAGAGCACGTACCAGGCCACCAGAGCCACCAGAATGATAACCAGCTCAAAGGGGTAGATGTTGGTGAACACCGCCCCCAGCACCGGAATCTCGGACAGGCCGGGCACCGTCATACGCACCGAGGTAGTCAGGCGGAAGCGGTTGGAGGCCGCACCGAACAGGGCTGTGGAGATCTCACTGGTGAGGAAGGTGGTCAGGGCGGTGGCCAGAATGTTGATAACCACGCCGCTGATGACCTGGTTGGCCTTGAACTTCACGCACAGCACCGCATGGAGTACCGCGTACAGTCCGCCGCCCAGGAAGGAAAAGATCATGGCGATGAACATAGGGGCCTGGCTGTCTGCGGCGAACATCCCGGAGACCAGGGTGGCCGCCAGGGCTCCCACAAAGGCACCCATGCCCTGCAGGCCTTCAATGGCCAGGTTGGTCACGCCGCTGCGCTCGCAGTAGATGCCGCCGATGGCCATAATAAACAGAGGAAGGGCAAAGGAGAGGCCGTCAATGATAATGGTATTCAAATAGGTCATGCCTGGGCCTCCTTTCCGTCGGTGCCCGCAGACAGTTTTTTGGCGTCCTCTTCCCGCTGGCGGCCCCGGTTCACCAGATAGGCAATATAGGCACCGCAGGCCGAGAACAGAAGGATCAGGCCGGTAATGAGCGCGCCGATCTCCTGCCGCACTCCGATGGAGGACTGGAGATAGGTGCTGCCCTTGTCAATGACCGAAATGAGCAGGGAGGAGAAGACGATGCCAATGGGGTTGGAGTTACCCAGAATACACACAGCAATGGCGTCAAACCCGGTGGAAATCAGCACATCGGGCTGAATGGAGCCAAAGTAACCCAGATAGTAGGTGACACCGGCCAGACCGGCCAGGGCGCCGGAGATGGCCATGACCAGAATGGTGTTGCGCCCCACGTTAATCCCCGCGTATTTGGCGGCCACAGGGTTTCCGCCAATGGCCCGCAGTTCAAAGCCCAGCTTCATTTTGGTAAACAGGAAGTGGACCACAACCACCGCAACAGCCGCCAGAATGATGCCCAGAGGGATGTCCATCTTCAGCCCACCAAGCTCCGTATCCATCAGGGAGAGGCGGGCCG
The DNA here is from genome assembly GCA_944385695.1 of uncultured Oscillospiraceae bacterium. Classification (GTDB taxonomy): domain Bacteria; phylum Bacillota; class Clostridia; order Oscillospirales; family Oscillospiraceae; genus Lawsonibacter. The sequence continues at coordinate 25,727 of CALWYG010000119.1, forward strand.
TGGCACTCACCGGCCAGGACTGGCGGGTGGAGGGGTTGTTGATGGTGGCTTTTACAAAGAAGCTGACAATATAGCGGATGATATAGTTGAGCATAATGGCAGAAACCACTTCGTTGATGTTCCACCGCTGCTTTAAAAAGCCGATGACGGCGGCCACCACAGCTCCGGATACCAGGCCGATGAGCACCACCAGGGGCTTTGCCACCACGGCGGGCAGGGTCTCCGTATAGCCCACGGTGATGGTGGCGATAAATCCGGCACAGAGCATCTGTCCGGACACACCGATGTTAAACAGGCCCGCCCGCATGGCTACCGCCACCGAGAGGGAGGCAAACAGCATGGGCGTCCAGGCGTTGAGCAGGCTGAGGAAGTCGGTGAGCATGCTCTTTTTGGCGGCGTAGGCCTCCTTGGGCAGGATTCCAGACCCCCGCAGCAAGCTGATAAAGGCCTCTATGGGGTTTTTGCCCAGAATGAGCAGCACAATGGAGCTGGCAATGAGGCTCAGGAGGATGGCAAAGACCGGGATTGTGATGCGCTGGCGGCGCTCGTTGCCCATCAGGAACAAGACGCCCCGGGTGATTGGATTAGCCCGCCTCATTCTGCTTCACCCCCATCATAAATTGTCCCACCTCATTGGTGGTCAGCGTATCGGCAGGAGCAATCTTCAAAAGCTCACCGCTGAAAATAACTCCGATGGTGTCGGCCAGGCCCATAATCTCGTCCAGCTCCAGGGAGATAAGCAAAATGGCCCGGCCCTTGTCCCGTTCCGCCAGAATCTGGCGGTGGATGTTCTCGATGGCGCCGATGTCCAGGCCCCGGGTGGGCTGGACAAAGATCATCAGAGGAGAGGCCAATTCAATTTCCCGGCCCACAATGGCCTTTTGCTGGTTGCCGCCCGACATGGAGCGCACGATGGTGTCCTTCCCCTGGCCGGAGCGGATGTCGTATTCCTGGATGAGCCGCTGGCCGTACTGGCTGAAGGCCTCGTGGTGTAAAATTCCCTTGCGGCAGAAGGGCTCCTTGTAGTAGGTCTTCAGGGCCAGGTTGTCCTCCAGGGTAAAGTCCAGCACCAAGCCCATGTTCTGCCGGTCCTCGGGGATGTAGGAAATTCCCAGGTCCGTGCGGCGGCGGATATCCATATGGGTAATGTCGGTGCCATTGAGGGTGATGGTTCCCTCTGCCGCCTGGGCCATGCCGGCCACCGCATCGGCAATCTCCACCTGGCCGTTGCCCGAGACGCCGGCAATGGCAAAGATCTCCCCCGCCCGCACAGAGAAGGAGACGTCCTTTACCACCGGGAAGTTGTCCCGGTTCTTCACGGTGAGGTGCTCCACCCGCAGCACTTCGCTGCCAAACTTGGCGGGGGCCTTGTCCACCACAAAGTCCACCTCACGGCCCACCATCAGGTTGGCCATGGTCTGGGTGGAAGTGGAAGCCACGTCCAGAATGTCAATGAGCTTGCCCCGGTTGAGGATGGCGCAGCGGTCGGCCACCTGTTTGATCTCCTCCAGCTTGTGGGTGATAAGGATGATGGTTTTTCCACCCTCCCGCAGGCTGCGGATGATCCGGAGCAGGAAGTCGATCTCCTGGGGAGTGAGCACAGCGGTAGGCTCGTCAAAAATGAGGATCTCCGCCTCCCGGTAGAGCATTTTCAAAATCTCCACCCGCTGCTGGGTGGACACGTTGATGTCCTCAATTTTCGCCTTGGGGTCTACCTCCAGGCCGTACTGGCGGGACAGCTGGGCCACCTTCTCGTTGGTGCCCTTGATGTCCACCACGGGGAAAATGCCCCCGATGCGGCGCTTTGGCTCAATGCCCAGGATGATATTTTCGGCTATGGTATAGTTGCTCACCAGCTTAAAATGCTGGTGCACCATGCCGATATTCAGCTTTGTGGCGTAGTTGGGGGAGGTAATGTGTTCCCGCTTTCCGCGGATGTAAATTTCTCCCTCGTCCGGCTCATACATTCCAAACAGCATGCTCATCAGCGTGGATTTACCCGCGCCGTTTTCCCCCAGCAGGGCAAAGATTTCACCCTTTTTAATGCCCAGGGAAATGTCGTCGTTGGCCACAATGCCGGGAAAGCGCTTGGTGATGTGCCGCATTTCCACAATGTACTCGTCCGCCATCCATATCACACTCCTTCGCTCTGGTTCTGCCAGCGTTCTCATCCCAACCCAGTGGCCGGACTGGGATCAAAACGCCGGCATCTCGTTACGGGCTTTCAGGAAAAAGAAAAGAGGGGGCGCTCCGCCGGGACTAAACAGTCGGGCAACGGAGCGCCCCGAATTTACAGCTTAGGGGTTAAGACCCAGATGGTTCCTGGCTTACAGGCCGGGGAACTCCTCGGGAGTGTAGCCGTTGAAGTTGGCGGCGGGCACGATGGTGCCGTCCTTCACCTGGGGATAGAGCTCGTCCAGAGTGGCCACGGTCTCAGCGGACATCTGGTGACGGCCCTCGGCGGAGACATAGCCGGTGGAATCGGTCTCAGCGGTCAGGGTGTAGTTGCCGCCCTGGAAGGTGCCGTCCACGATGGCGTTGAGCTGACGCTCCACGTTGATGGCCATGTTCTTCAGGCCGGAGGTCAGGATGATGTTGCTGTAGCCGTTGGCGCCGTCATCATACTGGTCCACGTCGCAGCCGATGATCATGCAGCTGCCAGACTCCTTGGCGGCGGCGAACACGCCGTTGCCGGAAGCGCCGGCGGCCACGAAGATGATGTCGCAGCCCTCACGGATCAGGGCCTCGCCCAGGGTCTTGCCGGCGGCCTCGTCGGAGAAGTTGCCGGTGTAGTTGCCGCCCACATTGGTGTTGGTCACGTCGGTGCCGGCATAGGAGGCCAGCTCCACGATCTCAGCGGTGGCACCCAGGTGCTTGTTGGCATAGTTCACGCCGGACTCAAAGCCGTACTGATAGTTCACATTGGAGGGGAAGGGCTGGCCGTTGACCACAGCCACCTTGCCGGTCTTGGTCTCCAGAGCGGCGGCCACACCAGCGAAGAAGCCGCTCTCCTGCTCGGCAAACTGCATGGCATAGATGTTGTCCAGGCCCTCCTCAATGGTCACGCCCTCCGCGTCAGAGGGGAAGGTGTCCACCAGGATGAAGTACTTGTCGGGGTTGTCCTGAGCCACAGGGCCAATGCCGGCAGACTGGAAGCCGGTGGCCACGATGACGTCATAGTCAGCCACGATCTCGCCCACCAGCTGGGCCACGGCAGCGGTGTCGCCGCTGGTCTCCTGGATGGGGGTCACAGTGTCGATGTCACCGCGGGAGGCGATGAAGTTCAGGATACCATTGTAGTTGTCCTCATTGAAGGAGCCGTCGTCCACGGAATTGGGGCTGGAGACAATGGCGATCTTCAGGCCCTCAGCGCCGGTCTGCTGGCTCTGGTCGGTGGAGCCGCTCTGGGCGCTGCCGGACTGGCTGGTGCTGCTGGAGCCGCCGCCGCAGGCGGTCAGAGCAAACGTCATGGCCATGGCCAGGCACAGGGCAAGCAGTTTCTTGCTACGTTTCATCTTTTTCGTTTCCTCCTTGATAGTTGGTAAATACCAGGCCCGGGGCTTTTTCCCCGGTCCGCGCCGGTCCTCCCCGGGCTCATTCAGGCAGAACTCTCCGGAGTCAAAACCAGCAACACAATTATCCTACTATTTGAGCGTTCATTTGGCAAGACGCAATTTCCACAAAGATGTCTTAATCCCGTCCTTTTTCTCTTCTGGGCCCGTCTTTTCCCCGGAGATCAGCGAAAAAGCTCCGCCAGGCTCTGGGAGAAGGGGGCGCGGCAGATGCCCTTTTCGGTGATAATGGCGGAAATAAGGGTGTGGTCGGTTACGTCAAAGGCAGGATTGTAGCACTTGACCTCCTTCAGGGCCATGGGCTCGGCATACCATTTCTCCCGAATTTCATCGGGGTCGCGCAGCTCAATGGGAATGTGCTCCCCATCGGGACAGTTCAGGTCAATGGTAGAGGTGGGACCCAGGACATAGAAAGGGATTCCATAGTGCTTGGCCAGGATGGCCACGCCGCTGGTGCCGATCTTGTTGGCGGCGTCTCCGTTAGCCGCGATTCGATCGCAGCCCACAAAGCAGGCCTGAATCCAGCCATTTTTCATCACAATGGAGGCCATATTATCGCAGATGAGGGTCACGTCAATGCCCGCCTTCTGCAGCTCATAGGAGGTCAGGCGCGCCCCCTGAAGCAGCGGCCGGGTCTCATCGGCAAAGACATGCAGGTCCATTCCCCGCTCCTTGCCCAGAAACAGCGGGCCCAGGGCGGTACCGTACCGGGAGGTGGCCAGGGGGCCGGCGTTGCAGTGGGTGAGCACCCCATCCCCGTCCTTGAGCAGGGACAGGCCATACTCGGAGATAGCCCGGCACATTTCAATGTCCTCCTGATGGATGGCCCGGCACTCCTTGCCCAGCAGCTCCAGAAGCTCGTCCACACTCCGGCCCTCGTGCTCCGTCACCACCCGCTCCATGCGCTCCAGGGCCCAGCTCAGATTGACGGCGGTGGGCCGGGAGGAGTTGAGATACTCCTTCCAGTGGTGGAACTGCTTGGCAAACTCCGCCGGGTCATGGATCTCCCACTGGCGGGCCAGGGCGTAGATGCCGTAACCGGCACAGATGCCGATGGCGGGGGCCCCCCGCACCTGAAGCAGCTTGATGGCGTCGTACATCTCCTCCGGGGTACGCAGGGTCAGATAGACCGTCCGGTTGGGCAGCTGGCTCTGGTCGATGATGACCACGCTGCGCTCGTCCTCTCCCAGACGCACGTTGTCGATATGGGTTACCTGCCGAATATCCTCGGGCATTGGAATCACTCCTGTTTTATAAATTGGACGGGCCCCGGGCCCGCAGTGCTTTGGCCTGGTCAGCCATAGATCTCATTGTCCAGGGGCTTGGGCGGCAGCAGACAGTCCTCCTCGTGGAAGGCGGGGGCCACCACGCAGGAGACCAGGGCAAAGTCCCCGTCCACCAGCCGGGTGGTCTGCCACTGGTCCGCCGGAGCCAGGATCTGGAACCGCTCCCCCTCCCGCAGCCGGGGGCCCAGGGAAAGGGTGCCCTCCGGTCGGGGAGCATCCCCCGTCCCGCCCAGGGTCATCTCCAGACTGCCCCCCATATGCCAGGCCCAGACCTCGCTGGCGCGCAGCTGGTGCCAGCGGGAAATTTCTCCCTTTTGCAGAAGATAATAAATGATGCTGCAGCTGTCCCGGGCGCCCTGAATTCCAGGCACAGTACCGGCGGGAATGGAAACCCCGCTGGACGTGACAAAGGCGTACCAGCCGCCCTCCTCGTGGGGAACCATGCCCAGAAGGTCAATGAGCTCCTGGGCGGTGTAGGTATGTTCCATCTTCCGTCCTCCTGTCACTCCCGCTTGCCTGCCAGCTTGCGGTAATAGTCCCCCATGGAGCGCAGGGTATCCGCCTGCTCCTGGGAAAATTCCACACCGCCGCCCAGACGGCTGACGTAATAATAGATCTTGGCGGTCTGCTCCACTGTCTCCAGCCGGTCAAAGGCAGAAATCAGGGTAGGTCCCCAGGCCAGAGACCCGTGGTTGGCCAGCAGCACGGCGCTGTGGTCATGGACATAGGGCCGCACACTGTCGGCCACCTCATTGGTGGAGAGCATGGCAAATTCTGTTACCGGCACTTCGCCCAGCCCTGCCACCATTTCCGACAAATACCGCTCCTTCAATGGGCGGCGGCAGATGGCAAAGGCGGTGGACATGGGGGGATGGGCGTGGACCACGCTCATCACGTCCTTTCGCTCCCGGTAGATCATCAAATGCATTTTGCTCTCCGAGGAGGGATAGCGGTCTCCCTCCAAAACATTCCCCTCCAGATCGCACAGCACCAGCATCTCCGGGGTCATACGGCCCTTGCCCACGCCGGAGGGAGTAATCAGAATCTTTCCCTCCTCCACCCGCAGGGAAACATTTCCGTCGTTGCTGACCACATACCCCCGCTGGTACAGGAGATGGCAGATTTCACAAATCTCCTCCCGCTGCTTCTGAACGTCCATACGCGTCAACCGCCTTTCCGTCCTTGAAATTTTCTTTATTATACCGTTTTCTCGCCTTGTACGCAAGAAGGGCGAACCACCCGGTATGATGTTTGAAAAAAAGCGGCCGCCCAAACGGGCGGCCGCCTTGGAATCCAGGATTACTTCAGATCCAGAGCCTCTTTCACCTTGCCGATGATGTGCTGGCCAATGTCGCGGGACGCGTCCACAGTCTGGGCACCCAGGTGGGGAGTCACCACGAAGTTGTCGCACTCAAACAGTGGGGAATCAAACCCAGCGCCCTCGGTCAGACCGCCGGCAGCCAGCTCGTTCTCCATTACGTCGGAGGCGTAGCCGCCCAGCTTGCCGGACTTCAGGGCCTCATACATATCCTGTTCATTGACAATGCCGCCTCGGGCCATGTTCAGAACCACAGCGCCGTCCTTCATCTCTGCAATGGACTTGGCATTGAAGAGGTCCTTGGTCTCGGGGGTGAGGGGCATGTGGATGGTAACAAAGTCAGAGACCTTCAGCACCTCGTCGATGGTGCAGTTCTTGGCGTTCTGCTCCTCAAAGACATGGGCGGGCAGGTAGGGGTCATAGGCCACCACGTCCATCTTGAAGGCGTGAGCCAGCTCGCCCACACGCTGGCCGATGCGGCCGAAGCCCAGGATACCCAGAGTCTTGCCGCGCAGCTCACGGCCCACGAACTTATACTTGTCCCAGGTCTTGTTGACCTTCACGTCATAGTTGGCGGGGATGGTGTGGCGGGAGATATCCAGCATCTTGGAGAAGGTCAGCTCAGCCACAGCGTTGCCGTTCAGGCCGGGGGCGTTGAAGACCTGAATGCCGTTGGCCTTGGCGGTGTCCAGATCGATGTGGTTCAGGCCAACAGAGCACACGCCGATGACCTTCAGATTCTTGGCGGCGTCCAGGATCTCCTTGTTGATGGCGGGGTCCACACGCATAATCAGGACATCATAGTCCCCGATCATGGCGGCCAGCTCGGCCTGGGTGGGCAGCATCTTGGTATCCACCTGCATGTACTTGCCCAGTTCCTCGGCAATGGCGGGAGAGACGGCGTCAATGATCAGACATTTCATAAGACATCTTCCTTCCTTTATATCATTTAGGGCTTTTTGCCCTTTTATGGGATCTTTTCTATTGAGTATTATGCCATATATGCGACCTTTTGGGAAGTACCTTTTTGTTGAGGGTTGCCACAACCAAATGACTGTGGTATACTGTGTTCAGCGCTTGTTCTGCGCCCGTTTTCCGGTGATCCGGGCCGCATTGCAGAAGGAGGTTCCCTTTGAACTTTCAACACCTGAAATATTTTCTTACCGTGGCGGAAGAGCTCAACATCACCAAGGCTGCCGAGCGGCTTTACATCTCCCAGCAGTCCCTGTCCAACCACATCGGCAACCTGGAACGGGAGCTGGGGGTCAAGCTCTTCACCCGCTCTCCCAAGCTGTCCCTCACCTACGCGGGGGACCTTCTGGTGGACACGGCCACCCAGATTCTGGACCTGCACAGCCAGTACTTATCTAAAGTAGGCGACATCAACCGCCAGTATATGGGGGTGCTCCGGGTAGGCATCTCCCACACCTGCGGCCTGGCCCTGCTGCCGGATATTCTGCCCAAATTCCACAGTGAGTTTCCACTGGTGGAATTTTCCCTGTTTGAGGGGAATTCCACCCAGCTGGAGGACGAGCTGTCCCATGGCCGGACGGATCTGATTATCTGTTTCCAGCCCATCATCATGGACGGGGTGAGCACCGTCCCCCTCACCGAACAAAAGCTGGTCATGGTGGTGCCGAAAACCTTCACCGACCGCCTGTTCGGCCCCCAGGCCGACAGCATCCGCACCCAGTTTACCCAGGGGGCGGACATCAGCCAGTTCCGGGACGCCCCCTTTGTCCTGATTAAACGGGGCAACCGCACCCGCAACATCGTGGACCAGTATTTCAGCCGCTACTACTTCAAGCCCAATCTGATTCTGGAGACGGAAAATACCGTCACCACCCTGGCCATGGCGGAAGCGGGCATCGGCATCACCATCTGTCCGGAGCTCTTTCTTCGGGCCCTGCCAGTCCCCTCCCCGGGCTCAGCGGGGGTGGATCTCTTCCCCCTCACCGACCCCTCCACCTTCAGCAAGCTGGTGGCGGGCTACCGGAAGGACCGCTACCTGTCCCATTTCGGCGAGCGGTTTATTCAGATCGCCCACGAAACCCTTCATTCCTGAAAAAAGCTGTGCACCCAGATGGGTGCACAGCTTTTTTGTGTTATCCCTTCAGGCTCTCTGCCCAGGCGGCGTACTTGGCCACCTTGGCTTCGGCCTCCTCACGGGTTGCGCCGTTGGCCAGAATATAGACCTTGACCTTGGGCTCGGTGCCGGAGGGACGGACGATGAGGCTGGTGCCGTCGGCCATCTCATAGCGCAGCACATTGGAGCCAGACAGCTCCATGGTCGTTTTGGACCCATCGGCCACACAGACCACGCTGCCGTCCTGGTAGTCCTTCTGCTCCTTGACGGCCACACCGGCAATCTCCACCGGGGGCTTGGCCCGGAGACCCGCCATCAGGTCGGCCATCTTCTTCAGGCCGTCCAGACCGGGCATAACCAGGTTCAGGGTCTTTTCGCTGTAGTAACCATACTTTTCAAACAGGGCCAGCAGGGCATCATAGAGGGTCATACCCTGGCTGGCATACCAGGCGGCCATCTCACTGAGCTCCACGCTGGCGGTAACGGCGTCCTTGTCCCGGACGTAGTCGCCCAGCATATAGCCGTAGGACTCCTCATAGGAGAAGATCACCTTACCCTCGCCGCTGCCCTCCAGCTGGTCCTTCTTCTGGGCCAGGAATTTAAAGCCGGTGAAGGTGTCGTAGCACTGCAGGCCATTGACCTGGGCCACCTTCCGGGCCATCTCGGTGGTTACGATGGTCTTCAAGGCCACGGGCTTTTCGGGCATCTTGCCGGTGCGTTTTTTGGCCCCGATGAGGTAGTCCAGCAGCAGAACGCCCGTCTGGTTGCCGGAGATGACCTTAAACTCTCCGTTGCCGGTGTTGACCATAATGCCCACACGGTCGGCATCAGGGTCGGAGCCCAAGATAAAGTCGGCGCCCTCCTTCTTGGCCAGGTCCACCGCCAGATAGAACCCCTCGGGATTCTCCGGGTTGGGGGAGGCCACAGTGGGGAAGTTGCCGTCGATGACCATCTGCTCGGGCACGCAGATGACATGCTTGAGGCCCAGGCGCTTGAGCGCCTCGGGAATGAGCTTGTAGCCGGTGCCGTGGAAGGGGGTGTAGACCATCTTGAAGGTGTCGGCCACCTGCTCCACCACAGCCTTGTCGTTGACCTGCTCCATCACATTGGCCAGGAACTTCTCGTCGGTCTCCCCGCCCATGAGGACAATTTTGCCCTCGGCCACGGCCTGATCGTAGTCCATGGTCTTGACACAGGCAAACACATCCAGCTCCTTCATCTTCTTGGCCACTTCATCGGCGTGCTTGGGGGGCAGCTGGGCGCCGTCCTCCCAATAGACCTTGTAGCCGTTATATTCCTTGGGGTTGTGGCTGGCGGTGACGTTGATGCCCGCAATGCAGCCGTACTCCCGGATGGCAAAGGACAGCTCCGGCGTGGGGCGCAGGGACTCAAACAGACGCACGGGAATGCCGTTTGCCGCCATGACGCAGGCGGCCTCCCGGGCAAAGACGTCGGAATTATTGCGGCAGTCAAAGCAGATGGCCACGCCCCGGGCTGCTGCCTCGGGGCCTTCTTCCAGTACCACCTGGGCAAAGGCCTGGGTGGCGTGGCGGATCACATGGACGTTCATCCGATACAGGCCCACCCCCATGGTACCCCGCAGGCCCGCGGTACCAAAGGAGAGCTGGTCAAAGAACCGGCCCTCGATCTCCTTCTCGTCGTTCCGGATGGCCTCCAGCTCCGCTTTCTCCTCGGCGGACAGGGCGGGGCTGTTCAGCCAAGCGTAATACGTATCTTGATAGGACATATCTCATAACCTCCCATAAGGAAATTTAGGTGATTCTGCCTACAAGTATACCACATGGCTTGTTTGATTTCTAGGGAATTTTCCTCAAAGAGGGGGAAAAGCTCAAAAATTTTTGCAGGACTTCAACAGCCTTTCCATATCTTGGGGGAGAGGCGCTGTAAAGGTCAGCCGCTCCCCGTTCACCGGGTGGCACAGCTCCAGCCGGGCCGAGTGGAGGGCGGGGCGGCCGATCAGCTCCCGGTTTTCCTGCCCATAGAGGAAGTCCCCGGTGAGGGGGTGCCCAATGTAAGCCATATGGACTCGGATCTGGTGGGTACGCCCGGTATCCAGCTCCAGCTCCACCAGGGCCCGTCCCCCATCGGTTGCCAGCACCTTGTACCGGGTGCGGGCAAATTTCCCGTCCGGGCAAACCATCTGCTCCATGAGGGAGCCGGGCTTTGGTCCCAGGGGGGCTTGGATGGTCCCCTCGCTGGGCTCCGGCACCCCCTCACAGATGGCCAGATAGGTCCGGCGGAAGGCGTTGGTGTGGAGCTGATGTTTCAGCACC
>CALWYG010000120.1 GCA_944385695.1 uncultured Oscillospiraceae bacterium
TATATCCAGTGGTATCCGGGCCATATGACAAAGACCCGCCGGCAGATTGAAGCGGATCTGAAGCTGTTAGATATTGTAGTAGAGATTATTGACGCTCGTATCCCTGTTTCCAGCCGGAATCCGGACATTGACGCCATCTGTGCCGGAAAGCCCCGCCTGGTCGTACTCAACCGGGCGGACCAGGCCGACCCCGCAGGCAACCAGATGTGGACGTCCTGGTTCCGGGCTCAGGGCTGCGCCGTCCTGGAGACAGACGCCAAAAGCGGCGGGGGAGTAAACCGCTTTTCCGCGGTTATCCAGAGCGTGCTGAAAGAGCAGATTGAGAAGTGGCGGGAGAAGGGCCAGGTGGGCCGTCCGGTCCGGGCCATGGTGGTGGGGGTGCCCAATGTGGGCAAGTCTACCTTCATCAATAAGGTGGCTAAAAAGAAGTCTGCCAAGGCCAGCGACCGCCCGGGCGTCACCCGGGGCAAGCAGTGGGTAAATGTGGACCAAAGCCTGGACTTGCTGGACACCCCGGGTATTTTGTGGCCCAAGTTTGAGGATGAGGTCATCGGCATGAACCTGGCCTTTACCGGAGCGGTGAAGGACGATATTATGGACGTGGAGACCCTGGGCTGTCATCTCATGGCCCTGCTGGGGGAGCGCTATCCCCAGACGCTGGTGACTGCCTATAAGCTCGCCCAGGTTCCCGGCCGGGAAGAGGGGGAAAACGACGTGGCCTATGGCTACCGCCTGCTGGAGGCCTGTGCCCAGAAGCGGGGCATGCGCATCTCCGGCGGGGAGCTGGACACCGAGCGGATGGCCCGGGTGCTGCTGGACGAGTATCGCGCCGGAAAGCTTGGCCGCTTTACACTGGAGCTGCCGAAAGAGAAGGAGACGGTCTGATGGATCTCTGGCAATATGAGCGGGAGGCCCAAAAGGCCGGATTTCAGGCGGTCTGCGGCTGTGATGAGGCCGGGGCGGGGCCCCTGGCCGGGCCGGTATATGCGGCGGCGGTCATCCTGCCTTTTGGGGAGGAGATCCCCGGCCTGAATGATTCCAAAAAGCTGACGGAAAAAAAGCGGGAGACCCTTTTCCCTGTGGTGAAAGAGAAGGCGCTGGCCTGGTCGGTTGCCTTTGTTACAGCGGAGGAAATCGACCATACCGACATCCTCAGCGCCCGGATGAAGGCCATGCAGCTGGCCATCAACGGCCTGAAGCTTCCAGCCGACTTCGCGCTCATCGACGGCAACCGGGATAAGGGAAAAAGCTCCGCTATTACGACCTGTCACCGCTGCATTGTAAAGGGAGATAGCCTGTCGGCTTCGATTGCCGCAGCTTCCATTTTGGCCAAGGTGAGCCGGGACCATCACATGCTGGAGCTGGCCAAGGAGTATCCCCAGTACCGCTTTGACAAGCACAAGGGCTATGGCACCAAGCTCCACTACGAGCTTCTGCACACCTACGGCCCCAGCCCGGTCCACCGCAGAACCTTTTTGAAAAACCTATGAGCGGACAGGAGAGCAGGCTGCTGGGCCGCTGGGGGGAGGCGCTGGCAGCGGATGTTTTGCGGCAGAGAGGCTATTCCATTCTAGATGCCGGGTGGCGATGCCGGTTTGGGGAGATCGACCTGATTGCCGCGGACAAGACGTATTTGTGCTTTGTAGAGGTCAAGCTGAGGAAATCCGCTGCTTATGGCGCCCCGAGGGAATTTGTGGACTGGCGCAAACAGGAGAAGCTGCGCCTGACTGCCCAGATGTATCTCAGCGAACACCCCACTGACCTCCAGCCCCGGTTTGATGTGGTGGAGATTTACGCACCCCAGGGCATTCAGACCCAGCGTCCGGAGATTCACATTCTGGAAAATGCTTTTTGAGGCAAATTCCCCGGCTTTTTCCCAAAATCCCTTGACCGTGGGGCGGGAAGCTGGCATAATGAATTATTAGAATTATGCGGACCATGTGCCGCGAGACGACTTCAGTGAAGATGGGAAGGATCGCCATGCAGTATATCAGTACCAGAAACGTAGGCTTTCAGTGTTCCGCATCCCAGGCTATTGTTCACGGCCTGGCCAAGGATGGAGGCCTGCTGACGCCCTTTTACATTCCCAAGCTGCCCAACAAGGCTCTGGAGGAAATGAAGTCCATGTCCTACCAGCACCGGGCAGTGTACATTATGAAGCAGTTTTTGGAGGAGTTTTCCGTCAAGGAGCTCACCGACTTCGCCAATGCTGCCTATGGCCCTGAGAAGTTTGACACCCCTGCGGTGGCCCCGGTGCGCACGGTGGATGGAAATACCCACTGCCTGGAGCTGTGGCATGGGCCCACCTGTGCCTTTAAGGACATGGCCCTTCAGATGCTGCCCCACCTGCTGTCTGCCTCTCTGGTGAAGACCGAGGAGGAGAAGACTGCCTGCATCCTGGTGGCCACCTCCGGCGATACCGGCAAGGGGGCCCTGGAGGGCTTTAAGGATGTGCCCCGGACCAAGATCCTGGTGTTCTATCCCAAGGATGGCGTATCTGAGGTTCAGCAGCTCCAGATGGTCACCCAGGAGGGGAACAATGTAGGCGTGGCCGCGGTGTACGGCAACTTTGACGATGCCCAGACCGGCGTGAAGCGTCTGTTCTCCGACCAGGAGCTGGCCAAGGAGCTGGCGGACAAGGGATATTTCTTCTCCTCGGCCAACTCCATCAACTGGGGCCGCGTGCTGCCTCAGATCGTCTACTACATCTCCGCCTACTGCGACCTGCTCCGGGATGAGAAGATCGAGCTGGGGCAGAGCGTCAACGTGTGCGTGCCCACCGGCAACTTCGGCAATATTCTGGCTGCCTACTATGCCCGGGAAATGGGTGTGCCCATCGACCAGCTGATTTGCGCTTCCAACAGCAATAACGTCCTCACCGACTTTATCCGTACCGGCGTTTATGACCGCAACCGGGAGTTCTATAACACCATGTCTCCCTCCATGGACATCCTGATCTCCTCCAACCTGGAGCGGCTTCTCCTTGCTCTGACCCAGGATACCGACGAGGTGAAGGAGTACATGAAGGAGCTGAACGCTTCGGGCCGCTACCAGGTCCGGGACCGGATCAAGGAGAAGCTCCAGAAGCGCTTCAAGGGTTATTTCTGCGACGACAAGCAGACCCAGCGGGTGATCCGGGAGATGTATGACAACCATGGCTATCTCATCGACACCCACACTGCCGTGGCCTTCTCCGCTCTGGAGCAGTACCGGAAGGAGACCGGAGACGAGACGGCCTGCATTGTGGCTTCCACTGCCAGCCCCTTTAAGTTCTGCAACAGCGTGCTGGAGGCTCTGGGTGAGAGCGAGATTGCCCAGGGGCTGGATGCCCTGGATCAGCTTGCCGCCAAGTCCGGCCAGCCTGCTCCCGCTCCTCTGACTGGCCTGCGTGACAAGCAGGTTCGCTTTACAGAGACTGTGGAAAAAGACCACATGGTGGACGCGGTGCGGAATATGCTGGGGTGAGCTATGGCCCTGTACGCCATCGGAGACACCCATCTATCCCTGAACAGCGATAAGCCCATGGATGTGTTCGGCGGAGGCTGGACAGGCTATGTGGATAAGCTGCGGGAAGGGTTTTCCCAAGTGGGAGCGGAGGATACTGTAGTCGTTTGCGGCGATGTGTCCTGGGGTATGAGCCTGGAGGAGGCAAAGGCCGACTTTGCCTTTCTAGATGAGCTGCCCGGAAAACGAAAGCTGCTGTTAAAGGGAAACCATGACTACTGGTGGACCACCGCCGCCAAAATGAAGCGTTTTTTCCAGGAAAATGGCTTTTCCACTCTGGAGATTCTCCATAACAACTGCGCCTTTTATGAAGAGGTTGCCCTGTGCGGAACCCGGGGCTGGTTTTATGAGGAGGACCGGGGAGAACACAGTGCCAAAATCTTTAACCGGGAGCTGATCCGCCTGGAGACATCCCTGAAGGCGGGAGGGGAGCGGGAGAAAATTTGCTTTCTCCACTACCCGCCTATCTACCAGGGCTACCGCTGCCAGGAGATTCTTGACCTGCTGAAGCAGTATGCGGTAAAGCTGTGCTGCTACGGACACCTCCATGGACCCAGCCACCGCTTTGCGGTCAATGGGGTGCGGGATGGGGTGGATTTCCGGCTGATTGCCGCCGACTATGTGGGATTTCAGCCGGTAGAGCTCCTTTCTTCGGAAAAAATTCTATAAAATTTAAAAAATAGTCTGGTCAAACCGCCGCTGATCTGATAAAATATCGTGGCGAAAGTAAAAAGGCTCCCTCTGTCTTTGCCAAAAGGCGGTCTGAGCCGACAGGAGGAAATTAATAAATGAAGGTCACCAATGTAGAGAAGAAAGAAAAAAGCACCGTTGAGCTGACGATTCAGATCGACGCCGATCAGTTTGAGGCCGCCGTGCAGAAGGCTTACCTGAAGAGCCGCGGCAGCATCAACGTCCCCGGCTTCCGCAAGGGCAAGGCTCCCCGGAAGATCATTGAAGGTATGTACGGCTCCGGCGTGTTCTACGAGGAGGCCATCAACGATGTGTACCCCGCCGCCTATGCTGAGGCCGTGAAGGAGCAGGGCCTGGACGACGTGGGCTACCCCAAGATGGAGATCGTGGAGGTTGGCAAGGAGGGCTTCACCTTTAAAGCCCTGGTGTCTGTCCGCCCCGAGGCCAAGCTGGGTGAGTACAAGGGCCTGAGCGCTCCCAAGGAGGAGGTCAAGGTTACCGAGAAGGACGTAGACGCCGAGATGCAGCCCTACATCGACCGGGCTACCCGTCTGGTGAGCGTCAAGCGCAAGGCTAAGAAGGGTGACACCGCCGTCATCGACTTTGAAGGCTTTGACAACGGCACCCCCTTCGAGGGCGGCAAGGGCGAGAACTACGAGCTGAAGCTGGGTGCTGGCATGTTCGTGCCCGGCTTTGAGGAGCAGGTCATCGGCATGAAGGCCGGGGAGGAGAAGGACATCGATATCACCTTCCCTGAGGACTATCACGCCGATCTGGCCGGCAAGGCCGTTGTCTTCCATGTGAAGGTCAACGAGGTCAAGGAGCCCAAGGCCCCCGAGGTGGACGACGAGTTTGCCAAGGACGTGTCCGAGTTTGAGACTCTGGCTGACTTCCGTAAGGATCTGGAGACCAAGCTCACCGAGCGCCGTACCCAGCAGGCTCAGAGCGACTTTGAGAACCAGGTCATGGAGCAGCTGGTGGCCAACATGGAGTGCGAGATCCCCGACGGCATGATCGAGGTCCAGGTGGATCGCCTGATGGACGATTACGCCATGCGTCTCCAGAGCCAGGGCATCTCCATGGAGGACTATCACAAGATGATGGGCACCAACGCTGAGATGATCCGTGCCTCCGCCCGTCCCACTGCTCTGAAGCAGGTGCAGATGGAGCTGGCCCTCACCGCCGTGGCCAAGGCTGAGAACCTGGAGATCTCTGACGAGGAGTACGAGGAGGAGGTCAAGCGCCTGGCCGAGCAGTACAACATCCCCGCCGAGCAGGTGAAGGCTGCCGTTCCCGCTGAGGACCTGAAGCACGACTTGGTCATGCGCAAGGCCAGCAAGCTGGTTCTGGATTCCGCCAAGGCCACCAAGGCCAAGAAGAAGACCGCCGCTAAGAAGACCGCCAAGAAGGCGGAGGAAGAGGCCGAGCAGTCCGCTGATGAGGAGACCAAGGCTGAGTAAATGAGTCATAACAAACCCGGGGCGGCTCAATGCCGCCCCGGGTATCCCCATATTTATGGGGGAGATATGAACACAGCGTAAACATTTTCAATAAACCTCCGTTTTTGAAAATCGGGGGTTGATTTTTTGCGGCGATGCGGTTATGATCATAGAAGAAGTTGGCACTCTGTCACAATGAGTGCTAAAACGACAGAAACCGATCCATACCAAACCTCAGCTTCTGGATTGTATGTTCCGGAAATGGGGTATACTTTGGTATCTTGCCTAAAAAGGAGTATCGAAGATGAGTTTAGTTCCTTATGTAGTAGAGCAGACCAACCGGGGCGAGCGCTCCTATGATATTTTCTCCCGCCTGCTCAATGACCGTATCATCATGCTGTCGGAAGAGGTCAATGACACCACCGCCTCTCTGATTGTGGCCCAGCTGCTGTACCTGGAGGCCCAGGACCCGGACAAGGACATTCAGTTTTACATTAACAGCCCCGGCGGTTCTGTCACTGCCGGCATGGCCATCTACGACACCATGCAGTATGTAAAGTGTGACGTGTCCACCATCTGCATTGGTATGGCCGCTTCCATGGGTGCCTTCCTGCTGTCTGCCGGTGCCAAGGGCAAGCGTCTGGCTCTGCCCAACGCGGAGATCATGATTCACCAGCCCTCCGCCGGAACCCAGGGCCAGATTACCGATATGGCCATCCACCTCAAGCGCCTGGAGATCGTGAAGAAGCGGATGAACCGCATTTTGGCGGAGAATACCGGCAAGCCCATCGAGGTGGTCACCGCGGACTGTGAGCGGGATAACTTTATGACCGCCCAGGAGGCCATGGAGTACGGCCTGATCGATAAGGTGATCGAGAAGCGCTGAGTGCGCAAACCCTAAAAACGAGGTGTAGCAATGGCTCGCAATGACGAAAAGAGCATCCGCTGTTCCTTCTGCGGTAAGCACCAGGACCAGGTAAAGCGGATGATCGCCGGACCCGGCGTATATATCTGTGACGAGTGTGTCAATCTCTGTATGGAGGCCATGGGGGCTGAGGGGCTGCTGTTGGACGACGATATGGGCCCTGTGAGCGACATGCCCGATGTCCTGCCCACTCCCAAGGAGATCCACGCCGTCCTGGATCAGTATATCATCGGCCAGGAAAAGGCCAAGATGGCCCTGTCTGTGGCCGTGTATAACCACTATAAGCGTATTTACTTCGGCGGGGGAGAGGATGTGGAGCTGCAGAAGAGCAACATTCTGCTCATGGGTCCCACCGGCTGCGGCAAGACCCTCTTCGCCCAGACCCTGGCCCGGGTGCTGAAGGTGCCCTTTGCCATCGCCGACGCCACCACCCTCACCGAGGCGGGCTACGTGGGTGACGACGTGGAGAACATCCTCCTGCGCCTGGTGCAGGCCGCCGACTACGACATCGAACTGGCCGAGCGGGGAATCATCTATATTGATGAGATGGATAAGATTGCCCGGAAGAGTGAGAATACCTCCATTACCCGGGATGTGTCCGGCGAAGGCGTGCAGCAGGCTCTGCTGAAGATCCTGGAGGGCACCGTGGCCAACGTCCCGCCCCAGGGCGGACGGAAGCACCCCCACCAGGAGTTTATCCAGATCGATACCCGAAACATTCTGTTCATCTGCGGCGGCGCCTTTGACGGCATCGACAAGATCATCGAGCACCGTCTGGACAAGCGCTCTTTGGGCTTTGGAGCTGAAATCCAGAGCCGGAAGGAGCGGAACGTGGGCGAGCTGATGAAGGAAATCCAGCCTCAGGATCTGCTGAAGTTCGGTATTATCCCCGAGCTGGTGGGCCGCCTGCCTGTGGTCACCACGCTGGAGTCTTTGGATCGAAACCAGATGGTAAAGATTCTCACCGAGCCGAAAAACGCTCTGGTGAAGCAGTACCAGAAGCTGCTGGATTACGACCAGGTGGAGCTGGACTTTACACAGGATGCCCTGGAGGCCATTGCGGACCGGGCGGTGGAGCGGGGCATCGGCGCCCGCGGCCTGCGTGCGGTGCTGGAGGACATTATGACCAAAGTGATGTATGATGTGCCCTCCGATCCCACCATTGTGAAAGCGACCATCACCGCTCCCTGTGTGAAGGGGGAGGGTGAGCCGGAGCTGGAGCGCAACCCCAACCGTACCCAGCGGCCCAAGCTGGGCAAGGCCAGCGTCCAGGTGGACCGGGGGCTGGGAATGCCCGGGTCCAGCGCAAGCTGAGAAACCATACAGGCGCCCCGCGGTCTCCCCGGAACGGCGGAGCCCGGGGCGCTTTACGTTTATTTGTACCCCTGAGAGGAAGTGAATGATTATGACCAAAGAATGGGAAGTGCTTCATACCACAACTATGCCCGTCATCGCCCTGCGGGGGCTGACGGTGTTTCCCAATGTATTGATCCATTTTGAAGTGTCCCGGGACATCTCCATCAAAGCCCTGGAGACCGCAATGAGTGCGGGCAGCCCCATTTTCCTGGTGGGCCAGAAGGATATCGGGGTGGAGCAGCCCGAGCTTGGCGACCTCTATCAGATCGGCACCATCTCCAACATCCGCCAGATCCTCCGTATGCCCGGAGACAATGTGCGGGTTATGGTGGAGGGCCAAAGCCGGGGCCGTATGATCCAGCTGCTGCGCACGGAGCCGAACCTTGAGGCCGAGGTTCAGGAGATCCCGGTCCAGGAGGTTCCCGCCCGGAGTTCGGCCAAGACCGAGGCCCTCATGCGCGCAACCTATGACCTGTTCCAGCAATATGCCGAGCTGGCTCCCAAGCTGTCGCCGGATCTTTTGATCCATGTGCTGGCCAGCCAGGACCCCGGCCATATTGCCGACTACATTGCCCAGAACATCCCCATGCGCAACAGCGACAAGCAGACGATTCTGGAGGAGCTGCGCCCCAATAAACGGCTGGAGAAGCTGCACAAGCTGCTGGAGCGTGAGGTGGAAATTCTTGCCCTGGACAGCGAGATCCAGAATAAGGCCCGGGAGCAGATGGCCGACCACCAGCGGGACTACTTCCTTCGGGAACAGCTGAAGGCCATCCAGAATGAGCTGGGGGAGGGCGAGGGCGCCGACGAGATGGAGGAATATCGCCAGAAGATCGCCAAGGCAGACCTCCCCGACCAGGTACGGGAGAAGCTCACCAAGGAGCTGGGCCGTCTGGCCAAGCAGTCCTACGGCTCCTCGGAGGGAACCGTCCTGCGCAACTATCTGGATGTGTGTCTGGAGCTTCCCTGGGGGGTCAAGACCAAGGAGAAGATCAGCGTCGCCGGGGTGCGTAAGGCACTGGATCAGGACCATTACGGCCTGGAGAAGGTGAAGGAGCGTATTCTGGAGTTTGTGGCCGTCAAGCAGCTTGCCCCGGAGTTGAAGGGACAGGTCATCTGCCTGGTGGGCCCTCCAGGCGTTGGTAAAACTTCCATTGCCATGTCCATGGCCCGGGCCATGAACCGGAAGCTGGCAAGGCTGTCTCTGGGCGGCGTCAGCGATGAGGCTGAGATTCGGGGCCACCGCAAGACCTACGTGGGCGCTATGCCCGGGCGGATCATCTCCGCCATCAACCAGTGCGGCAGCTGCAACCCCTTGATGCTGCTGGACGAAATTGACAAGCTGGGCCATGACCACCGGGGCGACCCGGCCTCCGCCCTGCTGGAGGTGCTGGACGGAGAGCAGAATGCCACCTTCCGGGACAACTTCCTTGAAATCCCCTTTGACCTGTCTGAGGTCATGTTTATTACCACCGCCAACAGCCTGGACACCATCCCCCGGCCTTTGCTGGACCGAATGGAGGTCATCGAGCTGGGCAGCTACACCGACGAGGAAAAGGTACAGATTGCCAAGCGTCATCTGCTGCCCAAGGAGCTCAAACGCCACGGCCTTACCAAGGCACAGCTGAAGGTTTCCGACGGAGCTTTAAGAGAGATCATTTCCGCCTATACCCGGGAGTCCGGTGTGCGTGTGCTGGAGCGGCGGCTGGCCGGCCTGTGCCGGAAGGCCGCTATGAAGGTGGTTACCGGTGATGTAAAGACGATCCGCATCACAGAAAAAGACCTGGAGGAGTACCTGGGTATTCCACGGTATCACCCGGAACGCCAGGCGCTGGAGGAGCGTGTTGGCGTGGTCAACGGCCTTGCCTGGACCAGTGTGGGCGGGGAGCTTCTGGAAGTGGAAGTCAATGTGATTCCCGGCTCAGGCAAGGTGGAGCTCACCGGCAATCTGGGCGATGTGATGAAGGAGTCGGCCCATGCCGCCCTCAGCTACATCCGCAGCCAGTCCGACCGGCTGGGAATCCCCACTGACTTCTACAAGGAAAAGGACATCCATGTCCACTTCCCCGAGGGGGCCGTTCCCAAGGATGGACCCTCCGCTGGCATTGCCATCACCACCGCCATGGTCTCTGCCCTTACGGGGCGGCCCGTGCGCCGGGGCATTGCCATGACTGGCGAGGTCACCCTCCGTGGCCGGGTGCTGCCCATCGGCGGGCTGAAGGAAAAGACCATGGCTGCCTTCCGTAATGGAATCAAGACCGTGATCATTCCCGCTGATAACGAAAAGGACCTGGAGGAGATCGACCAGACCGTGCGGAAAGCGCTCCAGTTTATTCTGGTGGAGCGGGCGGACCAAGTGCTCACGGCTGCCCTGAACCGGGCCGCTGAGGTGGTGGAGCTGTCTGCCGCAGAGCGGAAAGAGGAGCCCATCTCCATTCCAGCCGCGCCCGCAAAGGGGCGGAATGCCCGGCGGCCCCGGCCATAAGGAGGGGAAGCAATGGCTGTGAACGTACAAAAGGCGGAGTTTGTGCTCTCCGCGGTATCGCCAAAGAATTTTCTGGAGGATGGGCTGCCTCAGGTGGCCTTTGCGGGCCGGTCCAACGTGGGTAAGTCCTCGGTTATCAACCGGCTTTTGAACCGGAAGAATTTTGCCCGGGTGGGTGCCGCACCAGGAAAAACCATCCATATCAACTATTTCAAAATTGACGGCGCTTTCTATCTGGTGGACCTGCCAGGCTACGGCTACGCCAAGGTGTCCAAGGCGGAGCGGGACCGGTGGGGAAAGCTGATGGAGGACTACTTTGCCCGGCCCGATCTGCTGACCCTGGGGGTCATGATCGTAGATTCCCGGCACAAGCCCACCGCCGACGACTGCACCATGGCCCAGTGGTTCCGAGACACGGGATGTCCGCTCATTGTGGTGGCCAACAAGCTGGACAAGCTCAAGAAGAGCGAGATCGAGCCCAATCTCCAGCTCATCCGTGAGACTCTGGAACTGGAGGAAAATGCCGTGCTCGTTCCATTCTCTGCCGAGAAGGGGACAGGGCGGGAGGAGCTGCTCCGGGCCATCCTGGCTGGAATTCAAGCGTAAGAGTTCCATAAATTCCCGTCCCCGGCCCTTTGGCCGGGGATTTTTCTTGTCTTTTCTGTGGCAAACTGGTATAATATTCTGAACTCATTTTGCCTGGAAGGAGGCCTG
>CALWYG010000121.1 GCA_944385695.1 uncultured Oscillospiraceae bacterium
GCACCACCTCCACCGAGAAGTTCGCCTCCGGCGTGCAGATCTCGATGGTCGCCGTAGCATAAAAACAAAACATCGCCAACAAAGTGGGCATGCTCTGGGACACATACAAAGACATGGCTCCCGGGGAACTGACGGTGGCCGGGGCCTGGCTGGGGGTGCTGGCCTTCACCTTCCAGATCTACTTCGACTTCTCCGGCTACTCCGACATGGCCACCGGCCTGGGGCGGATGCTGGGCTTTGAGTTTTTGCCCAACTTCAACTACCCCTATATCTCCAAAAGCATCACCGAGTTCTGGCGGCGCTGGCACATCTCCCTGTCCACCTGGTTCCGGGAGTACCTCTACATCCCCCTGGGGGGCAACCGCTGCTCCAAGCCCCGGTGGATGTTCAACCTTCTGGTGGTGTGGGCGGCCACGGGCATCTGGCACGGAGCCAGCTGGAACTACCTGCTCTGGGGCCTCTACTTCTTCGTGCTGCTGATGATGGAAAAGTTCTTCCTGCTGAAGGTACTGGACCGGATCCCCGCCCTGGTGGGCCATATTTACACCATGTTTTTCGTTGTGGTGAGCTGGGCCATCTTTGCCATTGAGGACTTCTCCCACCTCACCGCCTATCTGAAGGTCATGTTCGGCCTGGGGGGCGTGCCCCTGGTCAACGAGAACCTGGTCTACTACCTCACCAGCTACTTGCCCATCCTGATTGTGGCCGCTCTGGCCTCCACGCCCCTTGGGGTCAGCGTCTACCGCAAGCTCCCCCGGCTGGGGGCCCAGGCGGTGTGTGCCGTGCTGGTGCTGGCAGGGCTGGTAGTCTGTACCGCCTATCTGGTAGACGGCACCTACAACCCCTTCCTCTATTTCCGCTTCTAAAGGAGGCGACACCATGAAAAAATTCAACACTCTCATCACCGCCATTTTCTGCCTCTTCGTAGGCGGCATGCTGGTGGTAAGCACCCTTCTCCCCGACCGGAATTTCTCCCCCCTGGAGAACCGCTATCTGGCAAAGCCCCCCAAGTTCTCCCTGGAAACCATCACAAACGGTACCTTTATGGAGGATGCGGAGGAATACGCATCTGACCAGATCGTGGGCCGTGACTTCTGGGTGGCGCTGAAAGCCTGGAGCGAGCGTCTTTCCGGCAAGCAGGAGAATAACGGGGTCTACTTCGGCAAGGAAGACACCCTTTTAAACCGGGTGAACACCCCCACCCAGGAGGAGCTTGACAAGCGCCTTGGCTATGTGGACACCCTGGTGGGTAACGTGTCCGTCCCGGTATATCTGGGTCTGATCCCCTCCTCCTCTGCCGTGTGGTCCGACCGGCTCCCCGCCGGGGCTCCCACTGCCGATGAGCTGTCTCTCATCGAGGACTTCTATTTCAACACCGGGGCACAGACTCTGGACATGGCCGGGGCTCTGCTGGAGCACAAGGACGAGGACATCTACTACCGCACCGACCACCACTGGACCAGTCTGGGCGCTTTCTACGGCGCCAATGTTCTGCTGGAAGCCATGGGACTGGAGCCTTTGAATCTCAGCGACTATACCAAGACCACTGTCACCACCGAGTTTTACGGCACCACCTTTTCCACCTCCGGCGTACGCTGGGTGGCTCCCGACTCCATCGATACCTACATCCCCGGCGACGGGGTGAAGGTCACCTCCTGGTTCACCGGGCAGCCTGAGGAAGGTAGTCTCTATGTGGACCGCTACCTGAATGAGAAGGACAAGTATTCCTACTTTCTGGGAGGCAACCAGTCCCTGTGCGTCATCGAGACGGAGCACACCGACGCCCCCAAGGTGCTGGTCATCCGCGACTCCTACTCCGACTCTCTAGCCCCCTTCCTCACCCAGCGTTTTTCCGAAATCCACCTCTTCGATCCCCGGTATAACCTCACCAGCGTGAAGGACTATGTGGCCCAGAACGACATTGACCAGGTGGTGGTGCTCTACTCCTTCCAGAACTTCACCACCGACCAAAATCTCTTCGTTCTCTCCCGCTGAACGGGCCGGTGTGGCACTGTGTAAAAAAATGTGGGAAATGTGAAAAAAACTGTTGACAGCTCTGGAAAAGGCTGATATAATACCCCTTGCTTGAGCGCCAAGTCATGGCGCAGGACAAGTGAATCGGGGGTATAGCTCAGCTGGGAGAGCGCTTGAATGGCATTCAAGAGGTCAGCGGTTCGATCCCGCTTATCTCCACCAAAATAAAAGGCAGTTGCGAAAGCAACTGTCTTTTATTTTGGGTTCCGGCGGCCTTGCCGCCTCCACCCTTCGGTGATTAAAATGCTTGGGGTCGGCAAAAGCGCCGCCGGCCGGAAGGCCGGTTTGGTCCGTGCCCCTTCCCTCAAAGAGGCCGGTTCAGCTTCAGCACCGTTACGTTGATCTCCCCGTCCGTGACACTGCTGGAGCTGGTAAAGGTCAGGCTGAACTGGGTGGCCGTAGGCGCGCGAACAATGAGATGAGCCGAGCCGCAGGCGCTGGAGCCCTCTGTGCTGGTGGCAAAGTAGATTCCAGTTTCCAGATGGGGTGTGCCGTTATAGCTGGGAGTTACCTGCATATAGCTGGCCTGTCGGAAGATGCAGGACACTTTATAGGAAATCAGATAATACCCCGGTGCCAGACCAATTTTTGTCACATCCGGCTGTGTGATGTTTCCTGTGGTATCCGTTACATCGGGCAGCAGAATAATCTGCGTACCACTGCTCATGGGATATTGGGTGTTGAGGAACGAGGCAAAGCTGTCCTGGGGAACCTCCCCGGCGGGTCCGGTGGGGCCGATCTCCCCCTGAGGGCCCACACCTCCCGGTATCCCCTGAGGCCCGGTGGGACCCGTGGGCCCCACTTCTCCCGGCCCTCCTCTTGGCCCAGTAGCTCCGGTGGGTCCAGTGGGCCCGGCTTCTCCCTGAGGGCCCGTAGGACCCGTGGGGCCATCCTCTCCCGCAGCGCCGGAGCGTCCGTCCGGACCCGGTGGTCCAGTGGGTCCAGTGGGCCCGGCTTCTCCCTGAGGGCCCGTAGGACCCGTGGGACCATCCTCTCCCGCAGCGCCGGAGCGTCCGTCCGGGCCAGGCGGACCTGTGGGACCGGTGGGACCAGTTTCTCCCTGAGGGCCCGTGGGACCCACTTCACTTGCTGAACCGGCAGGGCCGGTGGGACCGGTTGCACCCTGAGGTCCTGTTGCTCCCGAAGGGCCGGTAGGGCCGGCTTCCCCCTGAGGTCCGGTGGGGCCGGTGGCTCCCCTCAGCTGGGGAGACAGCACCCAACAGCACCAGGGGGGCGGCTCCGGGCAAAAGCCGCCCGGGGGCATTTCATGGTGATTCACAGCGCTTCCCTGCCTTTCCTTGTTTGCCCATCCTATGGCAAACGGTCCGGCAGGGTTCCAAAAAACCGCCGCCGGAAGAACCGGCGGCGGTTTCGCTTACTCCAGATCTTCAATTTTCATCTTCTTCAGGTCGTCTTTGAAATCCCGGCGGTTTTTATAGTACAGCCAGATCCCCCCAAAGACCACGGTGGGGATGTTGCTCACCAGAAACATGCCCGCCAGGGCCCCGATTTGCCCAGGGGTTATAGGATCTGCCTCAATGGTTTCCTCCTGGATCACATTCCCATATTCGTCGGTAACTCTTACGGCACCGCCTCCGATACACTGGAAAACACCCAAACTCAGCACCAGCAGAAGGGACACCGCAAGGGACAATATGGGCAGGATGAGCCCCAGCTTCCGGCTCTTTTTACACAGTACCACCTGCAAAATGATCAACAGCGCAATGGGCAGCAGCAGGAAAAACAGGCTCATCATCAGGCTGAGCCAAACCAGCGGACTTGCAATGGACATAGGTTCCTCCTTCTCCGCCCTTAGAGGGGCGGCTCTCCCTTCGTCTTTTTATACTCGGCAATGAGCAGCTTGGCCGTGTCGAAGTCCAGCCGGTCACTCACCGCCAGGCGCTTGATGGTGGCAATATAGGGGTCGGCGGCGGTATCCTCCCCTATTCTGATCTTCTGAATGAGCCGGTCCAACCGCAGGCGCACGGTGGGATAGGTCACCCCATATTGCCCGGCCACCTCTTTCAGCGACCCGGAGGCCAGGATAAACTTTTTGATAAAGGCCACATCCTCCTCCTCCAGATTGGTCATCCAGTCGGGCAGCAGTTCCAGTGCCATTGTGCCCCCTCCTTTCTCGGTGGTTCTAGTATATACTTTAATTTTATTAAAGTCAAGCTTTAATTTTATTTTTATTTTCTTTTGTTTTTTCTTGTATAGGCATGACAAAACCCCCACCGTCTGGCGGGGGCTTTGCAGAGCGTTTCTTCGATTCAGTGCTGGGGTGACGAGGCAGGCTGGGGGACAGGCTTTTTCCGAAGGAACGTGAGCTTGGTCTCGGAGCACACCACAGCCACAAAAATGAGGGCAAAGCCCACCACCAGCCGCAGGGTAACCGGGTCTCCATAGAAGATCACGGAGAACAGCACTCCGAACACCGATTCCAGGGACAAAATGACCGAGGCG
Source organism: uncultured Oscillospiraceae bacterium (assembly GCA_944385695.1). Classification (GTDB taxonomy): domain Bacteria; phylum Bacillota; class Clostridia; order Oscillospirales; family Oscillospiraceae; genus Lawsonibacter. The sequence continues at coordinate 4,498 of CALWYG010000121.1, forward strand.
GAGGCAGGATCAGACCACACCTGGCCTACATTCTGGAACAGGAGCGCCACCGTGGTAGCCATCACGCAGAGATAAGCAAGGGGCAGATATACTGCCGGGTCCAGGAGAGCCTGGCCTGGGAACTGCTCGGTAAGTAAACCGCCAATCCAGGCGTACAAAGCGGTGAAAGCAAACTGGAAGACCGTGAGGATGGTAATGTCTTTCCCGGGGGAGGCCTTCTCCACAGCCACAATGTGGCTGGCATAGAAAACGGCGCACAGAAGGGTCAGCAGGTCCCCGGCGTTGATGGACAGCTGCTCATTGAGGGATACAAGGCCTACCCCGGCCACACACAGCACTGCCGCGGAGATGTTGTACCGGTCGGGACGGCGCTTTACCACCGCCCAGGTGAAAAAGGGCACCAGCACGCAGTATACGGCCGTGAGGAAGGCATTTTTGGAGGGGGTAGTCAGGGCCAGGCCGAAGGTCTGGATGGAATAGGCCAGGAAGAGAAAGCCCCCCATAATGGCTCCCCGCCACAGATAGTCGGGGGTGAAGTTTTTCCAGCGCTTTCCCACAATGAGAGCCAGCAGCACCGCCCCGGCAGTGAAACGCAGAGCCAGCAGGAAAAATACAGGGATCACATCCAGGGCGTTTTTCATAATAAAAAACGAGGTGCCCCAGATCATGGCGGCAGCAAAGAGCATGGGCTTTGCCAAACGATGCATAGTTTTGGGAGACATGGACTTCAACTCCTGATTGCAAAATGGTATGCGCTCGTGGTACGATGGAAGAAAACGTTAGGAGGACCGTATGGAACCGTTACCCAAACACTTTTATGACCGGGACACCGTAGAGACGGCACGGGCTCTGTTGGGCCAATACCTGGTGCGCACCCTTCCTAACGGAAGCGAGCTGGTCTGCCGGATCACCGAAACCGAGGCCTACGTGGGACGGATGGACAAGGCCTGTCACGCCTACGGCTACAAACGCACCTCCCGCACCGAGACCCTCTTCGCACCTCCGGGGACCGCCTACATCTACCTCATCTACGGCATGTACCACTGCCTTAACTTCGTCACCGAGCCGGAAGGAGAGCCCGCCGCCGTCCTCATTCGGGGGGCTCAGGCCGTACAAAACGGGGATATTATAGCAAAAAACCGCTTTGGCCGCAAGATGGAGGAGCTGACTTCTTATCAGAAAAAGAATTTTCTCAACGGCCCGGGCAAACTTTGCAAGGGTCTGTGCCTCACCAGGGAACAAAATGGACTGGATCTGACCGGGAAGGCGGGAGGACTTTACGTGTGTCCCGGCCCTGCTCCAAAGGAGATTTTTGTGGGCAAGCGCATCGGCATTGACTATGCTCAGGAAGCAGCAGAGTTCCCCTGGCGGTTTTGGTGTGAATGAAGCCACCGCACTGGTTTTCAAATAGTAAGAGGGCGGGCCCAAAAGGGCCCGCCCTCTTACGTCAAAGGGAGGAGATATCCATCATTCAGCCCGCGGTGATGACTCTCACCTGCTTGCCGATGGGATCGATATAAATGGCCATGGTATCGGCATAGGCCTTCATGGCATTCACGCGGTCCTTAGCCTCGCTCTGGGTGAACCAGCTGCCCATGTCGGTGTGGTTGCCGCTCATGCCGCCGTAGCACTCCACATCGTCAGCCACACGGTAGTTGGTGCCGCCCACAGAGACATACAGATCGCCCTGGCTCTCGAAGAAGTCCTTGCCCGTGACGCCCACCAGCTTGGTCAGCTTGAGCACATCCCGGATGAGGAGATCGTCGTTCTGGGTCTTGTAGGTGACGATACCCACAATATCGCCGGTCCTGCCGGAGTAGCCAGCCTTCACGCCCAGCTTAATGCTGCCGCCCACGCCGCGCATGAGAGTCCACTGGGTCTTGGGATTATCCTTGCTGCCTACGCTGACGCCGGACATCATGCCGTACTCATAGGCGTTGCCGGTGACGTTGTTCAAAATCAGGTAGTCCACCATATTGGCGCTGTTCAGGTGGTAGCCGGCAATCTGGTTGGAGGGGATGCTGCTCATAGCCAGATCATCCAGGTCAATTTCTGCCAGAGCACTGGTCGTTACCTTCTCGTAAATGCGCACGCTGTTCAGCACCGTATAGGAGCCCAGAGTCATCTCGTCCACATTAAAGGCTCCAGGCACCCGGTTTTCAGACAGGCGGCTGACATTCAGGGCGCTGCTGCCCATGGAGAAGATCACCAGCTGACCGTCAATGTCTCCCACGCTGCTGTTAATGGTGCCCTTCAGGTCCATGGTACCGCCGTTGGGCAGGAACACCTTTGCCGTGCCGTTCTCCACAATACCAACCGCGGTGGAGCGGGTGTCCAGCCCGGCCTTCGCCATGCCGGCCACCTTGCCGTCGGCGGTGAGCAGCAGAGAGACCGTATCACCCAGGGTAAAGTCCTTGGTGGTATTCCAGGCGCTCTCCAGAACCGTAAACTCGTTGCCCAGGGAAACGATGGTCTTGGGGGTGTTCACCGTGGGCTTGGCATCCTGGTAGGTACAAGTGATGCGCAGGTCAGAGACCACCAGGGTGTTGCTCAGCTCGTCGTAGGTTACTACGTCATAGGGCCGGATATCGGAAAGCTTGATGGGCTGCCGATTCTTGATAATGTTGAAGTTCGTAGCCCCGCCCGTAAGCTGATGGAACGTACCCACCGTGGCGTTGCCCATCACAACCACAGCTTCGGTGCTGGCAGAAGTGGTAGCGCCCACAGCATAAATGGCGACCACCTTCCCCCGCTGGGTGAACATGGTCAGCTGGGTGCCGGAATAGAGGTTCTCATAGCACTCCAGGTAGCTCGTGCTCTTCTCCTGGTCGGAGGTAAAGACCGGAGTATCTCCGGAGATGGTATACTGCTGGCCGCCGCCCTTTACATAGCCGGGCTGGGCGTCTCCGGTAAGGGTAATGGTAACCGGGGTGCTGTCATCGGGCACAAACGTGACAATTTCCTGGTTCTCATTGACCATCAGGGTACCACGACGGCCCTGAAGGGCGGTGGGAGCCACGTTTTCCACCTTGGGCAAATAAGTGCCGTTGGAGGTACGTACCGCTCCCATGGCCTCACCGGTATCGGTGCCCACATTCACTGCCAGGATCACAGTATCCGCCTTGGGCTCACCCAAACCAGTGTAATACGCCTTACCCTCCTGGGTCTCACAGGTGAGGGCATTGACAAAGAGCTGGGCGGCCTGGGCCCGGGTGAGGGGCTTGTTATAGTCCTGGGGCAGGCCGTCCCGCAGGCCGATGGAGTCGGCCAGATTCATGTAGCTCTGGGGCCACAGGGCGCCTGCCTGGGCGCTGGTATAGCCCAGCATACGGATGAGGATGGTGGCCGCCTCCGCCTGGGTGATGGCACGGTCGGGGAGGAAGGTGCCGTCGCCCACGCCGGTAATCAGGGGCAGCTCCCGCTCCCCGTCCTTCACGGTCAGACTGGAGGCCAGATTCACATATCCCCGGGCCCAGTGGCTGCCGGGCACATCGGTGAAAATGGTGCGGGTGGAGTGGATGGCCACCTCATCCGAGCGCTGCATGAAGCTGACCACCATGGCACAGAACTCGCCGCGGGTCAGCTGGCTGGAGGGGTTGAAGAAGTTGCCGCCGGTGCCGCTGACCACACCCATCAGGCGCAGAATGTCGGCATTGACGGCGGTGCTGCTGTCCTGGACATCCAGGAAGGAGGAGCTCCCCGCCGCCCGGGCCGGCGCCGCCAAAGGCGCAGCCAGGGCCAGGGTCAGCACCCCGGCCAAAAGGCCTGAAATCAGTCGTTTTTTATTCATTGTTCTATCTCCTTATACCTTCCGGTCTTTTCAAACATCGCAAAGGCCCAAAATCCCGGGCTTGGTCAGTCCGCCCGCAGGGCAACCACCGGCTGCAGGCCCGAGGCCTTGACGGCGGGGTACATACCGAAGATGATACCCAGAGCCACCGAGATGGCCGCCGCCCCTACGGTCACGCCTGGGCTTGGGATGAGGATAATGCCGAAGGACAACTTGCCCACAATGAGGGTTCCTACATAGCCTACCCCAATGCCGAACAGTCCGCCGATGCCGCAGATCATGGCCGCCTCAATGAGGAACTGCACAATAATGCTCCTGCGCTCGGCGCCAATGGCCTTGCGGATACCGATTTCCCTTGTGCGCTCGGTCACGGTGACCAGCATGATATTCATAATGCCGATGCCGCCCACCAGAAGGGAGATGGCAGCAATGCCGCCCAAAAAGCGCTGCTGCAGAGCAGCGGCCTCATTCTGGCTGTTCTGCCAGGTCTCGGGAGAGTTTACGGAGAAATAGCCGTTATTCTCGCTGATGAGGCCGCCGAGATAGCCGTTGAGGCTGGTAACTACGGTGGCAATGTCGTCGGAGCTCTTCACCTTCACCACATATTCCTCAATGGGCCGGTTCTGATTAAAGTACCGGGTCATGGTGGAGGGAATGAGGATCATCCGGTCTTTGCGCTTGATCTCGTCCAGAATCCACTGGTTGCTTTCGCTGCTGCCCACATTCT
>CALWYG010000122.1 GCA_944385695.1 uncultured Oscillospiraceae bacterium
TCAAGGACGGCGCCGCCGCCGTGAAAAATATGCGCACCGGCGAGCAGGTGAAGCTGCCTGTGAACGAGGCTGTGGCCGCCATCCAGGCCGGCCTGGCTGAGCTCAATCAGGGCGCCCCCATTCTGGACAAGGGAGTGCAGTAACGTTTTCCGGGAAAGGAGCTAGCAATGAAAGGGCAGCGCAAGCAAATCGGTATCGCCCTGGCTATCCTTGTGTGCGCCGCCGCCCTCATTGCCGGCGGGTACCTTTGGATCAGCCGTCCCGTATCCGTTTCCTCTATGCTTCCCATAGCTCCCGACGATATTTCCTTTTGTTATGTCACCCTCCATGCCCTGAGAGAAGAGGACGTGGGCGACCAAAGCGGCACCCTTACCCAGGAGCAGACGGAGGAGCTTTTCCGCCGCCTGTCCACAGTGGAATACCGTTTGGACCCTCCCTCCCTGTTCTTTTCCGCAAGCAAGATGCGCATCACCATATCCCCCTATGCCATTCTTAGTTTCTCCCTGGAGGACGGAAGCTTTGGGGAGCTTACCTTGGCGGGAGACCTCATCCGCGTGACCCCGCCGGGCTCCTCCGGCCGTTCCCGCTTGTATGTCCCGGACGGGGGTACTCCCTTCCAGGAAGAGATGGTCGGCTACCTGCAAAGCTGCCTGCCCCCAACCTGAATGGAGCTTGGCATTGTGCCTTGTGAAAGGAGGGCCCTATGAGGAAAAAATTTTTTCTTCCCCTGCTGCTGGCGGCTGCGCTTCTCTTGGGTGCCTGGTACTTCTGGCCCCGCACGCTGACCGGAGCCCTCTCCGGACTGGACCAGCAGGGCATTGCCCTGTGTGATGCCGTTCTGGTCCCCCGGGACCCCGGCTCCGGACTGGAAAGCCGCATCGTCAGGGTGGAAATGGACTCTCAGGAGTTTTATCAGCTTATGGAGCTGCTCACCTCCACACGTTATGTGCGCAGTCCTGCGGACCTCCTCTCCTGGGGGACCTCCTCCTCGGTTATCACCCTGGAGCCCTATTCAGCAGACCTGATCTTCCATCAGCAGGATGGACGCTCCCACACCCTTCAGTTCTATGGCCCGGATTTGACCCTGAATGACAGGACCTATATTCCCCTGGACGGGACCGGGTTTCAGCAACAGGTGGCCGATTTGCTCTCTGCCTGCCCCGATGTGGAAGCTGGCTGAGTTTTGGGGAAAATCTGATTTTGTTTTGCAATATTTCTTTTAAATAATACAAATTGGAGTTGATTTTTGTGGATAATCTTCAGGGTTTCCACCGCAGCCATTACTGCGGGGACCTGCGTGCCGCTGACGCGGGCAAGACCATTTCCGTGTGCGGCTGGGTACAGCGCCAGCGCGACAAGGGTGCGCTGATCTTTGTGGATCTCCGGGACCGTACCGGTATCCTCCAGCTGACCTTTGACGACGCCACCGCCCGGGACGTGTTTGAGAAGGCCAAGAGCCTGCGTTCAGAATATGTGGTGGCCGCCACCGGCAAGCTGAAGGAGCGCGAGGCCAAGACTGACAAGATCGCCACCGGCGACGTGGAGCTCTACGTCACTGAACTGCGCCTGCTGGCCAAGTCTGAGACCCCGCCCTTTGCCATCGAGGAGGACAGCCAGGTCAACGATATGCTCCGGCTGAAGTACCGCTACCTGGACCTGCGCCGCCCGGATATGCAGCACGCCATTGCCACCCGGCACAAGATCACCAAGATCGCCCGGGACTACTTTGACGAACAGGGCTTCCTGGAGATCGAGACCCCTATCCTCACAAAGTCCACTCCTGAGGGCGCCCGGGACTACCTGGTCCCCTCCCGTGTCCACCCCGGCAAGTTCTATGCCCTGCCCCAGTCCCCCCAGCAGTATAAGCAGCTGCTCATGCTCTCCGGCTTTGACCGCTACTTCCAGATCGCCCGGTGCTTCCGGGACGAGGACCTGCGTGCCGACCGCCAGCCCGAGTTTACCCAGATCGACCTGGAGATGTCCTTTGTCAACGAGGACGACATCATGTCCATCCAGGAGGGCTTCCTGAAGCGGGTCTTCAAGGAGGTTCTGGACGTGGACGTACAGACTCCCTTCCAGCGCATGCCCTGGCAGGAGGCCATGGACCGCTTCGGCTCCGACAAGCCCGACCTGCGCTTTGGCTTTGAACTCAAGGACATCAGCGACATTGTGAAGGACTGCGGCTTCGGCGTCTTCTCCGGCCCTGTGGCCGAGGGCGGCTCCGTGCGCCTCATCAACGTCACTGGTCACGCCGCCGACTTCCCCCGGAAGAAGATCGACAAGCTGGTGGACTTTGTGAAGACCTATAAGGCCAAGGGCCTGGCCTGGGCCCGCATGATCGACGGCCAGGTGACCAGCTCCTATCAGAAGTTCCTCACCGAGGAGGAAAACAAGGTCATTCTGGAGCGCGCTGAGGCCAAGGATGGCGACCTCATCCTCATTGTGGGCGACGCCAAGAATACCGTGGTGTGGGCCGCTCTGGGCGCCTTGCGCTGCGAGATTGCCCGCCAGCTGGACATTCTGGACCCCAAGGACTTTAAGTTCCTGTGGGTCACCGAATTCCCCATGTTTGAGTGGAGCGAAGAGGAGGGCCGCTACCAGGCCATGCACCACCCCTTCACCGCTCCCATGGTGGAGGACGAGGACAAGATCCTCTCCGACAAGGCCAACTGCCGGGCCCGTGCCTACGACATCGTTCTCAACGGCACCGAGCTGGGCGGCGGCTCCATCCGCATCAACACCCCCGAGATGCAGGAGAAGGCCTTCCAGGCCCTGGGCATCCGCGACGAGGATATTCAGGAGCGCTTTGGCCACCTGGTGGGCGCCTTCAAGTTCGGCGCACCTCCCCACGGCGGCCTGGCCTATGGCCTGGACCGGCTGTGCATGCTCATGGCGGGCGCCAGCTCCATCCGGGACGTGATCGCCTTCCCCAAGGTGCAGAATGCCTCCGACCTGATGATGGCCTGCCCCGACTTTGTGGATGATAAGCAGCTGGACGACCTGTCCATTGCCGTCACCCGCAAGGAGCAGGATGAGGCTGAGGCCTAAGCGGTTCTGATTCCCTCATATTGTTTCTGACCCAATCCGGGGCCGGCTCCAGAAAGGGCCGGCCCCAGTTTTTTAGGAGGAACTGTTATGAAACTCACCCAATTCTGGCACAACGGCCAGCCCTCCCTGGGTCTCTGGACGGACCGGGGCATCCTGGATGTGGCCGCTGAGGCCACAAGAAAGGGCTGCACCGTGCCGGACACCATGGCCGCGGCGCTCCCCCTGGGCATCGATGCCCTGAACCGGCTGCTGACGCCCCTGCTGGAAGATGCCCAATGCTTTACCAGCGCCCCCCTGGCCCCTGTGGTTTCCCAGACGAGCCGTATTCTGTGCATCGGTCTCAACTACCGGCAGCACGCCAAGGAGTGCAATCTCCCCCTCCCCCCTGCCCCGGTACTGTTCAACAAGTTTTCCAACGCCCTGGCCGCCCATGGGGATGTCATTTCCCTGCCCAGCGAATACAAAGAGTATGATTATGAGGCGGAATTGGTAGCTGTAATCGGAACGCCCGCCCGAAACGTGGAACCGGCACAGGCTTTGGACTATGTATTCGGTTACACCTGCGGCAACGACCTGTCCACCCGGGACCTGCAATTTGCCCGGGGAGGACAGTGGCTGCTGTCCAAAACCTTTGACGGCTTTGCCCCCATTGGCCCCTGTCTGGTCACCGGAGACAGCCTGGACCCGGAGCATCTGGACATCTCCAGCACCGTCAATGGAGAGGTGCGCCAGCACTCCAACACCTGGGACATGATATTCCCCCTGCGGGAAATTATCTCCGACCTGTCCCGCCACTTTACCCTTCAGCCTGGGGATCTGATTTTCACCGGAACCCCTCAGGGTGTCATGCAGGGCTATCCGGCCGACCAAAAGCGCTGGCTGAAGCCCGGCGACCAGGTGGACATCTCCATCCAGGGCATCGGCACCCTCTCCAATTCCTTCTGCTAAGCTGCAATGAAGCGTATTGTTGTTTTCCTGCTGGCTCTGGCCATGCTCACCGGCTGCTCGGCCTCCCCCGGAAAATTTCTCCCCTATGAGCCCTCCCAGCCCGCCCTGGCCCCCCTGCCTGTGGCCAGCAAGCGCCCCCCACCTCCTGCTTCCCAACCCCAGCCCGACCCCCGGCAGGAAGCCATTGACACCCTTCTCCGTTCCATGACGGTGGAGGAAAAGGTGGGGCAGCTCTTCTTTGCCCGCTGTCCGCTGGAAGACGGGGCATCTCTGGCCCGGGAGTATCACCTGGGGGGATACCTGCTCTTCGGACGGGATTTTAAAAACAAGACCCGGGAGCAGGTGAAGGAGACCATCGCCTCCTATCAGGATGCCGCCTCCATTCCCCTGCTCATCGGCGTGGATGAGGAGGGGGGAACGGTGGCCCGGGTCAGCGCCAACCCCAATTTTCGCGCGGAGCGTTTTTCCTCCCCCCAGCAGCTCTATGCCCAGGGCGGACTGGAGGCCATCGTGGCCGACACAGTGGAAAAGGATGCGCTGCTCCAAGGCCTGGGTATCAACGTAAACTTTGCCCCGGTGGCCGATCTCTCCACCAATCCGGAGGATTTTATCTACCCCCGCACCCTGGGCCGGGATGCCTGGGAGACAGCGGATTACATCTTCCGGGTGGTGTCCCAAATGGAAGCGGACGGCATGGGCAGCGTATTAAAACACTTCCCCGGCTATGGCCCCAATGTGGACACCCACACCGGCTCTGCCCTGGATGAGCGGCCCCTGGAGCAGTTTTGGGCAGAGGATTTTCTCCCCTTCCAGGCGGGAATTCAGGCCGCTCAGGGGGGAAGCACTGCCGTACTGGTTTCCCACAACATCATGGCAGCGGTGGATGAAACCCTGCCGGCCTCCCTCTCCCCTGCCGTCCACCAGCTTCTGAGGGAGGAGCTGGGCTTTCAGGGGGTGATCCTCACCGATGACCTTGCCATGGAAGCAACTGCCCAATACGGGGCCTCCGGGGCGGTATTGGCTGTGCTGGCGGGCAATGATATGCTGGTCACCACAGATTTCACCACACAGATCCCACAAGTGCTTGCCGCTGTGGAGGAGGGCATGCTCTCTATGGAGCAGATCGACCAGGCGGCAGCCCGGGTGCTGGGATGGAAATACGACCTGGGTCTTCTGTCATAAAAAAAGTCCGCCGGAACTTCCGGCGGACTTTTTTCATCCCAAAATCAACATCAGTATGGGTAAGGTAATACAGCTGGCAAAAATGGACAGACAGGAGCCGGTGGCGGCGTACTTCTCATCCGCCCCGTAGGCACCGGCAATCACGGTGATCTGGCTGACCACCGGCAGGGCGCTCTCCACTGCAAAGGTGCTCCGGGCCAGTCCCGTCATGCCGAACAGGGAGCAGAAGCACAGGCAGACCGCAGGCGCACACACCAGACGCATCAGCAGCATGGTCACATGGCCCTGCATGGGGCGCAGATTCCTCAGCCCCACCTCATAGACAATGAAGCCGCAGTAGATCAGGGCCAGGGGGGTGACGGAATCGCTCACATATCCGGCAAAGCGCATAAGGGGATCGGGCAGGCTCAGGTCCAGCAGCAGCATGCAAATAGCAAATATGACCCCCAGAATGGGCGGCTTAACAAACACGTTTTTCAAGAAACCCAGCACCGTGGTCCGCTCCTTCCGGACGCTGCCGGAGTACTCAATGAGCAGAAAGCCCACCGACTGCAAAAAGCTGGTGTTGGATAAGTAGTAGACCATCAGGAAGGGCATGCAGGCATCTCCGAAGAGCTGGGTACATACCGGGATTCCAATAAACAGGGTATTGGAAAAGGCCGCCATGGCCACAAACACGCCCCACCGCTCCCGGGGCAGGCGGATCAGAGTGGCCACCCCCATGGAGATCACCAGGGTAAGGCCGATGCTGGTCAGGCCCGCGGCCAGCATCCAGCCCGCGCTGGCCAGGCTGTCGTGGTCCAGGTTATTCAGCAGGCCCACGATGCAGTTGCAGGGCACCGCGATATTCACAATGTACTTGCTGACAAACCCCTTCTCCCGGGCGGTCATCCAGCCCAGCCGGCCCATGACGTAGCCCACGGACATCAGCATCAGCAGCACCATACAGGCAGACACCGCATTGAAAAAGCCAGCCAAGTTCACTCACTTCCTTCAAATTACAAGGCCCCGGCGCATACTCTCTTCCTGCCGGGGCCAGGGATCTTATTCGCTTTTGCTCTCAGGGGTCTTTCCTCCGCTCCCCTTGGAGCGGTGACGGCGGCGGCGGCGGTTGGGCTTGAGTTCGCCCTCCTTTTGCTCCCCGCCCTGCTCCTGGCTCTTGGGCTTTGCCGGAGCCTGACGTTCCGGTGCCCTTTCCCCGCCCTCTGCCCGGGGCTTGCGGTGGCGGCTGCGGCTGCGCCGGCGGGGCGCCTCCTCTTTTTCTGTCTCCTGTCTGGGCTCAGCCGGCTCTTCCCGGCTGGGGAAGGCGGCCTCCAAGGCAGCGGACAGGCGCTCCTCCTCGTTGAGAACCGTTCTCTCCTCCGGCTCCCGGCGCAGCTTGGCCAGCTCAGACAGCGGGGGCTCCACATAGCCCTCCGGCCGCTTTCCTTTGCCGTTGCGAATGACACACAGCTCACAGTTGTGATAGCACTTGGGCGTCTCAGGGGCGGAATCCAGGCGCACCTGCACCGTCTGCCGCAGCAGGTTGACACTGCATACCGTACCCGCCCCGTCGGGAGTTTCCACAAAGGACTCCTGTTTGGGGGTGGTTTTCACCAAATCCTCATAGGCATCCTGCTCATACTTCAAACAGCACATCAGCCGTCCACAGGTACCGGAAATTTTGGTGGGATTGAGGGACAGGTTCTGGGTCTTGGCCATTTTAATGGAGACGGGCTGAAAATCATCCAAAAACTGCGAGCAGCAGAAGGGCCGGCCGCAGATGCCCAGACCGCCCAGCATCTTTGCCTCGTCCCGTACGCCGATCTGACGCAGCTCAATGCGGGCATGGATGGCGCTGGCCAGATCCTTGACCAAGGCACGGAAATCCACCCGGCCCTCGGAAGTGAAGAAAAACAGCACCTTACTGCCGTCAAAGCTATATTCCGCGCTGACCAGCTTCATATCCAGGCCGTGTTCTGTAATTTTCTCCTGACAGATGGCAAAGGCCTTTTTTTCCTTTTCCTTGTTCTTTTCCACCAGGGTGGCATCCTCCGCCGTGGCAAGGCGCACCACCGGGCGCAGGGGAGCGGTGAGCTCGATCTCGTCGATCATGGTGTTTCCCTGGACACACTGGGCATACTCCTGGCCCCGGGTGGTCTCTACAATGACACCATCGCCCTCCTGAAACTGAATCCCATTGGGATTAAAATAATATTGCTTTCCACCGCTTTTAAAGCGGACACTGATAATTTCAATCATCAGAACTTCTCCTTTATGCAAAAAAGGGCTCTCCGCTCAGGGGGTTAAGAACATTCCCCCGCACAGCCAGCCGGCCAGCTGGCCGGGATTGGCGTTGAGCTGTGCGGCGCTTCTCAGCTGCTTTACCAGCTCCGCCGCCTTTAACAGCCGCCGCCGGTCTCCGCCCCGGGCAATCCGTTCCCCAAGGGCAACCTCCAATGCGTCCAGCAAAGCGGTTACTTCCTCCCGTCCGCCCTTGTCCAGGGCCATGGAGGCTTGAAAGACCGCCAGCTCATCTCCACATTCCAGTGCCTGGGCCAGGCTCTCCGCCTGAATGCTCCGCTCCGGCCCAGAGCCGTTTTCCTCCAGACGTTCCACTGCCCGGCCCAAAACGCCCTGGCAGTCTTCCGCAGCCTTTCTCAGCTCTTGCTCCTGCTTTTGGGGATAACGGCCCTTCAGCCACTGCAAGCACTCCCCCGGCGGCACAGGCGCCAGGGCCAGCTGCTCACACCGGGAGCGTATGGTCTGAAGAAGCCCTCCGGCATTGCCGGCAATCAGAAGAAAGGAGACGTAAACCGGTCCTTCCTCCAAAAGCTTCAGCATGGCATTTTGGGCGGAGGGATTCATCTGGTCCGCCTGCTCCAGCCAATATACCTTTCGCTTTCCCTCGTTGGGACGGATATAGGCGTCGGTCCGCAGAGCACGCACCTGATCCACCGTAATGGGTTTTCCCTCCCCCGGTCCGGAAACGGTCATCACATCCGGATGGATGCCCCGCAGCACCTTTTTACAGGGGCCGCAGCTTCCACAGGGGCGGTGGGATGCCGGCGCCTCACAGAGCATGGCCTGGCTCACCAGCCGGGCCAGCGTGTGGCGTCCTGACCCAACCGGGCCGCAGATGATATAGGCATGGGACAATCCCCGGCCCTCTTCCCGAAGGGAGAGCTGATCTTTGATTCTGCGGTTACCCGCCAGTTGCGATAATTCCATAAAATTCCTCGCTGCTCTGCCGTTTTACACAGAGGTGAGCACCCTTACCTCTGACTTTACATTATATCCTATTTGCTGAAAATAGGCCAGTTCTTTTTTTGAAATGACCTCTCCCGGCGCCACCACCGGCACGCCCGGGGGATAGGGAGCGATCTGGCAGGCGGAGATTTTCCCCTCACACTCCTCCAGCGGGCGCACCTGGCTGGGGGCAAACAGGGCCTGGCGCACCGACCGGGCCCTTTCAGGCAGGTGCGGCGCAGGCAGAGGCGGACAGGAACCCATAAAGGGCCGCAGCTCCTCCAGGGCCTCCTCCAGCTGGTCAAAATTGCCCTCCAGGTCCTGGGGCGTACAGATGAGCACCACATGGCCGCCGTCTTCCATCTCCGGGTAGACATTACGCTCCTCCAGCATCCCGGCAAAGGCGGGCCCATCCTTCACACAGAGGGTCAGCCGGGTGGGGTCCAGGGTCAGACCATCCCGGATGCTGGGATACTTCTCCCGAAGGGCAGCCACCCTCTGTGCGGTTTTGCGGTACTTCTCCTCTCCCCCGTCCTCCAGCCACTGCCGCGCGGCGTCCAGGCTGGCCATCAGTACATAGGAGGGACTGGAGGTGCCATAGATGCTGGCATGAAGGCGGACCAGGTCCTCCTCCATCCCGTTGACAAACAGCAGTGCCGTCTGCCCCATGGCGGGAAGCGTCTTATGGGCGGAGACCACCACCAGATCTGCTCCCTGAAAGGCTTCCACACCCAAGAAGGGCAGATGGGCCCCGTGGGCTCCGTCTACAAAAAGTTTTCCACCATGTGCATGGACAATCCGCCCAATCTGGGAAATATCCGATAACACACCGGCATAAGTAGGTGATGTTATACAGACCGTTTTTATATTTGGATGCAGATGCAATAATTTCTCCACATATTCCGGTTCTATGTGGGCAATGATGCCCTCCTGCTCCAGCCAGGGCCGCTCCAAATAGACGGGCTCCAGATCCAGCAGAGCCAGGGCGTTGAACACCGCCCTGTGGCAGTTTCGATCGACAAGCACCGAATCGCCTGGGCGGCAGCACAGGGAGAGGGCCGTATGGATGCCCATGGTGGAGCCTCCGGTTAAAAATTGGCAGTAGTCAAAGCCAAACCGCTGGGCCCACAGATGCTGGGCCGTGTCAAAGGGTTCCCCTCTCTGGTATAGATTTCCCGTGGAGGAGATCTCCGTCACATCCAACGCGGCCGCCCCCATCAGCTCGGGAATGGGGAGAAAGCGGCCCTTATGGCCCGGCATATGGAAGCGGGCAGGTTCTTTTTGGGCATACTCGTGCAAGACATTATACAAGGGGGTCACGGCGGATACCTCCGGATATAAAATGCGCGGCGGGAGGAAGTCCTCCCGCCGCGTGATCTGCCATATTACTTCTGGCCGGGCGCATAGGCCACAACGGTGCGGCGGTTGGGCTCGACACCGGTGGAATAAGTGGTGACATTGGGGTAGTCCTGAAGGGCAGTGTGGATCACATGACGCTCATAGGCGTTCATGGGCTCCAGGGTCATGTTCTTGCGGTACTTGACCACTTTTCCGGCTACCTTCACCGCCAGGCGCTGGAGGGACTCCTCCCGCTTGGCCCGGTAGCCCTCTGCATCCACATGGATGCGCACCCGCTTGGACAGCCCCCGGTTGACGGAGTAGCTGGTCAGCTGCTGGATGGCGTCCAGGGTCTCACCCCGGCGGCCAATGATGGCGCCCAGGTCCTTGCCCTGAAGGATCACCTTGTAGTTGCCCTCGTCGGTAACAAAGATCTCAGGCTCAGCCTCCACGTTCAGATGCCCCATAAGCCCAGTGAGGAAGGTCCGGATCTGAGCGGCCCGGGCATCGTCCTCGGCGGCGGGGGTCACATGGACGGGGGCGGCGGGAGCGGCCTTGGGGCCGTTTCCGATGATAACCTCGTCCCCCTCCTGAAGATGGTTCTCGCTCTTGGCGCGGCGGGGCTTTTCCCGGCGCTCCGGGCGGGGACGGCTGCTCTTGGGGGGATTCATGCCGGGCTTGGCCACCAGAATGGTCTCCTCCGCCACGGGAGCGGCGCTCTCCACCTTCTCCTGGGGAGCAGACAGCAGCACGGTCTCCTCCACCACGGCCTTCTCCTCCACCGCAGGGGCGGCGGGGGCGGCCACGGGCTCCTGCTCCTCCAGAATCAGCTTCTTGGCACAGGGAACCCCGTTTTCTTCTTCATAGCTCACACGAACCTTGGCAGGATTGCTGCCAAAGCCCAGGAAACCGGACTTTGCCCGCTCAATGACTTCAATGGACACGTCATCCCGGTCCAAACCCAGCTGAAACAGGGCAGCGGAAATGGCATCCTCCTCAGAGCGGCCAGTGGTTTCAATCCATTTCAACATCATTAGCCCTCCTTCTTCTCGTCCTCGTCCACTTCCACCTCAACCTGCTCCACTTCCACCTCAATGGTTTCCATCTCCACAGGCTCAGTGTTCTCTTCCTGAGAGGGCTCGGGCTTGGTTTCCTCTGGGGAAACCGGCTGCTCCAGGGCCTCGGGCGCCTGCACATCCTCCACCTTGGGCTGCTGGCTCTCCACAGTTTCGTCGGCCTTGGATTTCTTTTTCTTCTTGTCCTTTCCAGCGGCGGCAGCTTCCTGCTCCGCCCGGATCAGATCGTTGGGGTCGGTATAGGGAGTCACTCCCCCGAACCGGTCGGGAATATAGGCGCGGCCACGGGCATAGGCACGGATGCCCTCCCGGCTGTCTTCCTTGTTGACACCCTCCTGGTCGGGCTCGGCCTTCTTCTGGCCGGGCTTCTTCTTGCCCCGGTTCTTCTTCTCTTCCTCCAGACGGCGGGCACGCTCCAGGCGGGCCTCCTCCTTCCGGCGCTTCTCCTCTTCCTTCTCCTCCTGCTCCCGCTTCTCCGCGGCGATACGGGCAGCCTCATAGTCCTTCTTGAGCATCTTGGCACAGACAACCTCCTGGGCCATGTTCACCACATACTGGGTAATCCAGTAGATGGACAGGCCGGCGGGAACGGTAAAGCCGATCCACAAGGACATCAGGGGCATCATCCACATCATCATCTTGTTTGTGGATTCCATCTGCTTGTTTTGGGGCTGCTTATTGTTCATCTGGTTGGTGGCCATGGACACCTTCATGGAAAGGAAGGAAATAAAGGTGGACACCAGGGGCAGAATGAACAGGCCCACAGAGGCCAGGGTGATACCGCCGGCCCAGAAATTCCAGGTGGGGATCTTGGACAGGTCAAGGCCCAGGAACTGGAAGTTCAGCACAAACAGGCCGTCTCCGGCCCCGGCAAACTGGGCGTTCAGAGCAGCCTTCAGGCTTTCGATGTTGCTGGAATTGATCAGGGAGACCAGATACATCTGGTTATAGGCGCCGTTTTCAAAGATATGGGCGATCTCCCCGTTGGCTACCCTCTCCACCAGCTTTTCCATGGAGCCCTGGCTGATCCAGCCGTTGGCCACGGCCACGGTCTGCCAGTCCAGCTGGTCGGCCAGCAGCTGAATCTGCTGGGCGGACAGGTGCATAAAGTAAGTCAGAGGCTCACGGATAACGCCGTACAGGGCGATCAGAACCACCATAGGGATGAGGGACCAGAGACAGCCGCCCATGGGGTTGACCTTCTCCCGCTCATAGAGCTTCTGGACCTCAAGGTTGTAACGCTCCCGGTCCTTGCCATACTGCTTTTGCAGCTGCTGCATCTTTCCAGAGAGCATGGTGGTTTGAATCATGCTCTTCTTGGTCTTCAGGGACACAGGGAACAAAATGAGCTTGATAACAATAGCAAACAGGATCAGAGCCAGGCCGTAGTTGTCAAAGAGATTGTAGAAAAACAGCAGCAGCCAGGCAAAGGGTGCTAATAAAATACCCACAACATTACCTCCGCAATTTGATCAGTTGAGGCAGCTGCTATGGAACAGGGTCATATTCCACAGTCTTCTGCCGGTGAAATGGGTGGCAGCGCAGAATTCTGCGCAGAGCCAGCCAGCCCCCCTTTGCCGCGCCGTATTTTTCCACCGCCTCCAGGGCATAGGCCGAGCAGGTGGGAATAAACCGGCAGCAGGGGGGGCGCGCAGGGGAGATATAACGCTGATAAAACCGAATGAGCGCCAACAAAAGCCTCTTCATCCCCGGTTCTCCTCCCGGATGGTTATGCCCAGCTTCTTCATCAGCTGAAGAAAGCTGCGCTCCAGCTCACTGTAGCGGGCAAAAATGGCCCGGGTCCGGGCTACCACCACAATGTCATAGCCGGGAGTGAACTTGCTCTCGTTGGTGCGGTACAGCTCCCGGATGCGGCGGCGGACAAAATTGCGCTTGACGGCATGGCCCAGCTTTACCCCTGTGGTAATGCCAAGGCGGCTCTCCAAGCGCCCGGTCTTGCGGCAATAGATGGCAAAATAGGGAGAAACCGCGCTTTTTCCCTTGTGGTACAGCCGGCGGAATTCATGATTTTGTTTCAGCGAAACGGTATGTTTCATGCCTTTCCTCCTGGGGATCTTCCCGTGGTTACTCCAAAAAAGCTGCGTATGCACAGATAGGGCGGGGGAATATCTCCCACGCCCCTTTTGCGCCATCTATGTGAATTGTGTCCTCTTACCGCGTCTCATCCGAGATCGGTTTTGTCTTTCTCACAGGAACCGGGCGAAAACCGCCCAGATCATCAGTGAGTCAGACGGGCGCGGCCCTTGGCGCGGCGGCGAGCCAGCACCTTGCGGCCGTTGCGGGTGGCCATACGCTTGCGGAAGCCGTGCTCCTTGGAACGCTGGCGCTTCTTGGGCTGATAGGTACGAAGCATTGGGGACACCTCCTCATTTGATTTCAAGCCGGCTCTCCCGGCCCAACAACAGCCCATAGGGGCTGCGGTCTGCTGTTTCAGGGCTTTTGAAAAGCCCGCTCTCCTGAAAAAGGGCACAATCGGCCCTGCTCCAAAAGATACGCCCATCATTATAGCGGATAAAACCACCCTATGTCAACTAGATTTTTTTCGATTTTTTATGGTTTTTTTCTTTTTTTGAATTATTCCCTATATCTTGTAGAGTAAATTTTCCTCCTCCACAATTTCTGCCAAAAAAAGACCATACATTATAAATAAAAAATGCGGGAAATCCTTGCGGTGAAGCCCTGTTTTTGGTATAATAATGGATGTGGATTTTTCTGTTTTTTTTGATTATCTGCCGCCTTCTCCGGTGCGCCGGGGGAGGCGCTTTGAAAGTTTATGCCCCCTGCGTTTTCCTCCATGGAAGCAGGGTCATGTGAAGGAGGTCAATCCATGAACCCCACTGCGGAAGTGTGGGATAAGGTAGTCTCCCTGATGAGAAATGAGATGACCGAAACCACCATCAACACCTGGTTTGACGATACGGTCGCCGTCTCTTTGGACGAAACCAGCTTTACCATCTACTCTCCCACCCGTTTCAAGCGGGACATCATTGCCGCCCGCTATCTCCCCGCCATTCAAAAGGCCCTCCACGAGCTCTTTTCCGCGGATTTTGAGGTCATCGTCCTCACCGAGGGAGAACTGGATACGGCCAAGGAGACGACAAAGCAGAGTGATTTTCTTCCCGGCACGGAGGAGTATACCTTCGACCGCTTTGTGGTGGGCTCCTCCAACAAGTTCGCGCACGCTGCCGCCCGGGCGGTGGCAGACAATCCGGGGCAGAGCTATAACCCTCTGTTCATCTACGGAGAATCCGGTCTGGGCAAGACCCACCTTCTCTACGCCATCGCCCACACGGTCCATGAGCGCCGCCCCGACTACAAGGTGGTTTACATCAAGGGCGATACCTTCACCAACGAACTGATCCACGCCATCCGGGAGGGCCGCAACCAGGAGTTCCGGGAGAAATACCGGGGTGCGGACATCTTCCTCATGGACGACGTGCAGTTTATCGCCGGCCGGGACTCCACCCAGGAGGAGATGTTCCATACCTTCAACACCCTCTACGAGCTGAAAAAGCAGATCGTCTTCACCTCCGACCGCCCCCCCAAGGAGATGCTGCGCCTAGAGGACCGTCTGAAGACCCGATTCGAGTGGGGCTTATTGGCTGACATCCAGCCCCCCGACTACGAGACCCGCATGGCCA
>CALWYG010000123.1 GCA_944385695.1 uncultured Oscillospiraceae bacterium
GCTCCCGTTACCCAAGAATACGGCGAAGCATCGGAATGGCGGAGAGGACGGCGGAAAACAGGAATGAGAGCAGAATGGTCAGGCATGTTTGAACGGCAAGCCATGTGAAAAGAGGGACGTCGGAGCCAAAGGAGACCGAGAGGAAATCCAGGATTGCCACATGTACCCAATACATGCCGAATGTGAGATTGGAGGCCTTTTCCAGGGGCAGCGACAGCTTTGCCAGTTGGGGTGCGTGGGTTTCAAAGCAGGTGCGGAAAAATACGAACAGAGCCGCTGCAAGCAAATAATGATTCAGCATGTATCCGCCGTTCATGGGCAGGGAAATGCTCTGGGGCGAAGCCTGGGCAAGATTGCCCAGCAGGCAGGCGGCATATCCAAGCCCGCCGCCCAAATAGATCAGCCAGCGGGCTGGTTTGTGGAAGGAAAGGTTGCCCAGCAGGTATCCCAGCAGAACATAACCGAGGAATCCCTCCAGCAGGGGGTTGAACAAATGAAGGGAAATGGGGAGAACCTGATTGAGAAGGGGGCGAAGCGTCGTGGGAAATAAAATGATTCCCAACAGGAGGACCAGCTGCTGGGAGGTGCAGTGGTCTACGATCCGCTTCAGAAACGGACAGAGAAGGTAGATGCCCAGAAGCGTGTAGATAAACCACATATGATAGCCGACGCCCTGCTGGAGAAAGCGGGTGAAAAAGTCCTGGAGGCGAAAAAGCGTCTGGGTACGGTCCACCTCGATCCAATAATAGATCAGATTCCACGCGGTCAAGGGGATAAGCAGTTTGGGAATGTTGTGCTGGTAGAATGGGGAGAAATGCCCTGTGCTGGAACGGCTGAGCAAAAGATATCCGCTGATCATGAAAAAAAGAGGCACTCCGGTCCGGACCAGGGGATTGATCAGCATACACAGGTACCAGGTGGTGCAGGAATAAAATTTGGGATTTGTGATGACCGGTGTGATGCTGTGCAGGACGATGACAAATAAGATTGCCAGACAGCGTAAAAAATCCAGATATGGGATGCGTTGTTTCATGTTTGGCCCTCCAATTACCATTCCGGATGTGGGATATTATCAAGTACGCAGCAAATAGGCGGGAGGTTTCAGGAAGATGACTGCCTGTGTGCCGGGGCAGAAACATCATGTTCACTACTATTATAAACACGATTTTAGAAAAGGAAATGTGACAGATGGGAGAAAAATAGTTTCTTTCTTTGTGGCTCGGGTTTGGCCGTGTCCGCAAGAGAGAGACAATTTAAACAAAAATGGGTTGTGTAAAGTGGAATAACATAGTATAATTGAATAGAAATTCCGCTGTGCTGGATTGGCAAGGGGTACCCGGAGGTATCGCTTCCTCCACGGCGGACGTTACATTGGAAAAAAGAGAAAGGGGTTCACCATGAAACGATTCAGAAAACTTCTGACCGCGGCGCTGGTCACCGCTGCCTTAACGGCCACCGCAGCCATCGGCGCTTCGGCCTGCACCACAATCTATGTGGGCGGCAACCTGGTGGAGGAGGGCACTCCCTTTGTCGCCCGCACGGAGGACTATGGTGCGGACATGAACAAGCTGTGGATGATAACAGAAGCGGGAAAGTGGAACGCGGGCGATACCTACGTCAGCTGCTCCGCCTATGGCGCCATGGAGTGGACCTTCACCCATGACAGCTACCGCTTTACCCACTTTACCAACGATGTGTTTTATGACGGAACCTGCCCCGAGTGCGGCGAGAAGATCAACACCGGAAACCCGGAGGATTTCCACTACTCTTACACCGAGTTTGGCACCAATGAAAAGGGCGTATCTGTGTCCGCCACCGAGACCATCCACGGCAACGACGCCGTGAAGGCAGTGGATCCCCTGGTAAAGACCGGGGAAAAGGGCGGCGGCATCGAGGAGACCGACATTCCCACCATCATCCTGGCCGAGGCCGCCACAGCCCGGGAGGGCGTGGAGCTGCTGTGCCAGATCTATGATACGTACGGCGCCTTCTTTGAGTCCGGCGTGTTTGTCTGTGACCAGAACGAAGGCTGGTATATTGAGAACTGCTCCGGCACCCAGTATGTGGCCATCAAGCTCAACAATGATATGATCTTCATTGAGCCCAACATTGCCATCATCGGCCAAATCGATCTGGATGATACCGAGAACATCATTGCCTCGGAAAAACTCATCGAAGCGGCCAAGCAAGCCGGCACCTTCCAGGGCGATGAGGCGGAGAACATCATCGATTTCAAGGCCTCCTATGCGGACAACAGCTCCGGCAATGCCCGTATGCCCGACGGCCTGAAGTTCCTGAACCCGGAAAAGTATGGCCAGGTTGACTCCCAGTATCTGGATGCCAACAACGAGATGTTCACCATTTCCAATGTGAAAGACGGCAAGATTGTCCCCCTGTACACCAACATCGAGGCCGACCGTGAGCTGGACAAGAACGATATCTTCAATTTCTACAAGCTGAGCTCCGTGGGCAAGGAGAGCAATCAGGAGATTGAGATCTTCCAGCTGTTTGAGGACCGTCCCCTGGAGACCGGCACAGTGGGCTGGGTCGGCGTAGGCAACATGTCCAACAATGTGTTTGTGCCCTACTATCCCATGCTGCTGACCGACCAGTATGAGGGCTATCAGGTGTCCACCGCCACCGTAACCAAGACCTCCGAGAAGCCCGACAGCTTCTGCACCTGGACCACCCGCGACGGCGGCAAGTATGTGGTTTACCCCGAAAACTGGAGAGATTCCTACTACTTCACCTTTGAGGGCCTGGGCGGCTACATCAAGTATGCCGAGCAGATCACCGGCCAGCCTATCAGCGACGCCGACAAGCAGTATGTCCTGGATCAGATGGATGCCCTGCAGCAGCAGCTGAATCAGGAATTTGCCGCTATGGACCCCAAGGACACCACGAAAGTGGGCATGGATATGGCCAAGCGCGCCCATGAGAAGGGACTGGAGATGATCGACTACCTGCTGGCCAAGGCCCCTAAGAGCAGCTTCCGGGATGTGGCTACGGACAGCTGGTACTTCAATGCGGTGAACTATGTTACCGAGAAAGGCATCATGTCCGGCGTCAGCCAGGACACCTTTGCCCCCGACGACTCCCTGACTCGCGGCATGATTGCCCAGATGCTCTATACGCTGGAAGGCAAGCCTGAGGCCGGTGAGCCCGCCTTTGCCGACGTAGCTACCGGTGCCTGGTATGCCAAGGCTGTGGCCTGGGTCAATGAGAAGGGCATCCTCAACGGTGTGGGTGAAGATGCCTTTGCTCCGGAAGAGGCTGTGACCCGTGAACAGCTGGCTGTCATTCTCAGCAATTACGCCAAGCTGAAGGAACACAAGGCAGAGGATAAGGGAATTGACCTGAAGAGCTATGGAGACTATGCCAGCATCTCCTCCTGGGCGCTGGAAGGCATGGATTGGGCGGTGAACGCCGGCATCATTTCCAGCAAGGGCGAGAATACCCTGGCCCCCACCGATGATGCGACCCGGGCCGAGGTTGCCACCATTCTGATGAAGTTTATGGAGAGCTTCTAAGCTTGGGGCGCTCAAAGACAACCTGAGATTGTACGGAAAAGCGGACGGCGAGAACACACTCTCGCCGTCCGCTTTCTGCGTGGAACGGGTTAATAGGCCCACTTTTTACAAAACAGGATGGCCTCTTTCAGCAGAGGGGAGTCGGCATCCCGCCGCCATGCAATTCCCACCTCTTTGATGATGGGTTCCTGCAGCTTGACTTCTACCACACCATCCACGGCGTGGGACTGAAATTCCTCTGTGGGCAGAAATGCAATGCCCAATCCCCCCTGTACCATATAAAGGCCCGTGGTTGGATTGCTGGAGCGGCAGACAATGTTGGGCTCAAAGCCTGCCAGATGGCAGGCGTCCAGACACAGCTGGGCGGCCACCTGTCCGGCCTGGTGAAAAATAAAGTGCTCCTCTTTCAGCTCGGACAGACTGACGAGCTTTCGCTTGGCCAGGGGATGGAGCCGGGACACCGCCAGAGAGTAGCGGTCTTCCCCGAGCTTGACAAATTCCAGGCTGGACGGGATTCCACCGGTGGGACGATTCAAAAAGCCCAGGTCGATTTTTCGCTCCACCAGCAGGTCGATGAGGTCATATGTGCCGTCCTGGACAATGTTGACCGAAATATCGGGGTAGCTGCAGCAAAAGGCGGACAACATCCCGCCAAAATTGATGCACTGTAAGCTGGTGATAATGCCAAGGGTGAGGGTGCCTTTGTGCAGTCCGGCATAAAACGACATTTCCTCTTGCAGGGTCTGGGCCTTCTGGAGGATTTCCCGTGCCCGAAGGACAAATTCCCGGCCCGCCTCAGTGAGCACAGCGCCCCTGGCATTGCGGTAAAACAGGGTAACGCCAAGCTCCTTTTCCAGTTTTGCCACCTGCTGGGACAAGGCGGGCTGGCCCACATGGCAGCTTTGGGCCGCCAGGGAGAAGTTGCCCATGTCTGCTACGGCCAGGACATATTTCATCGTATAGAGATCCATACCCAATCGCCCCCCAACCGAATTTGCCGAAATACCCAAAAATTCAGTTACTTTTTTATGCAAAACGGAACGCTCAAACCATCGCAACAGGCTGCAGTTTGCAAAGCAACCCGGATTAATCCTTACTATGCCCCCTCTTTTTTGGTTTGTCAAGAGGTTGGCCGGTTATGCTATCAGTTTTTCTAATAATAAGTGTCACGAACAAGAATTGGACTTTGCGGTGGATTGGAAGTAAGCTTTTCACAGAAAAGGAAAGCGGCACACACAAGAGTTCCGCCAAGCCTATGAAAGGAATGATTTTAGTGAATCACAATTACTTCACACAGCGCGATGTGGAGCGGCTGGAAGAGCAAGCCGTGCAAATTCGTCAGGATATCATTTCCATGATTCACGCAGCCAAGGCTGGACATCCAGGCGGCTCCCTGTCCGCGGTCGAAATGGTCACCGCACTTTACTTTCATGTGATGAACATTGATCCTCAGAACCCCCGCTGGGAGGACCGGGACCGGTTTATCCTGTCCAAAGGCCATTCCTGCCCGGTGATGTATGCGGCTCTGGCGCGGCGGGGCTACTTTGATCCCGCTTTGCTGAACACCCTGCGTCAGTACCACTCCATTCTGCAGGGCCACCCGGATATGAACAAGACGCCCGGTGTGGATATGACCGCCGGCTCTCTGGGCAACGGCCTGTCCGTGGGCGTTGGAATGGCCCTGTCCGGCAAGCTGCACCACAAGGACTACATGACCTATGTCATGCTGGGTGACGGCGAGATTCAGGAGGGCATGGTTTGGGAGGCAGCCATGGCGGCCAACCACCACGATCTGAAGAATCTGGTTGCCATTGTGGACTGCAACGGCGTCCAGATCAACGGCTGGGTCAACGACATCATGACTGTGGAGCCCCTGGCCGACAAGTGGCGCTCCTTCGGCTGGAATGTGGTGGAGGTCAACGGCCACAACATGAAGGATGTGCTGACCGCCCTGCACACGGCCAAGACCATGCGCCATCCCACTGCCATTCTCATGCGTACCGTCAAAGGAAAGGGCGTCTCGTTCATGGAGGACGACTGTGCCTGGCACGGCGCTCCGCCGGATGACGAGCAGATGGTCAAGGCCATTGCGGAAATTAAGGAAGGGGGCGTTGTATAATGGCTAAGACGTTAGCAACCCGGATGGCATTCGGTCAGGAGCTGATCGAAATTGCCAAGACCAATGAAAACTTTGTGGTCTGCAACGCAGATACCAAAACCTGCGGACTGGAGAAGTTTGGAAAGCTGTTTCCGGAGCGGGAGTTCTCCTTCGGCATTGCGGAGCAGAATCTGGTAGGAGCCTCCGCCGGTCTGGCGGCCTGCGGAAACAAGGTGTTTCTGGCCACCTTTGCCGTATTTGCTTCCATGAGAGCCTGTGAGCAGGTACGTACCTTTGTCTGCTACCCCAATCTGAATGTCACCATCATCGGTACCCACGCGGGACTGCAGGTGGGCGGCGACGGCGCCACCCATGCCGCCATTGAGGACGTGGACATCATGCGCTCCTTCCCCAATATGACAGTCGTTCAGCCCGCTGATGCCGTGGCGGCCCGGGCCCTGGCCCATGCGGCCGTGGATTTTACCGGCCCTCTGTATGTCCGTCTGCACCGCAACCCCGTGGCCGACCTGTACGACCCCGCCACCTATCACTTTGAGTGGGGTAAGGCCAACACCGTGGTGGACTACGGCAAAGATATGACGATGATCGTCTCCGGTATCCTGCTGAAGAAGGCCCTGGACGCCGCGGAAATTCTGAAAGGACAGGGCATTGGGGCCAAGGTTCTGGATATGGCCACCATTAAGCCCCTGGACAACGAGGCTGTGATCCAGGCGGCCCGGGAGACCGGGGCCATTATGACCATCGAGGACCACACCATCTTCGGCGGCCTGGGCAGTGCGGTTTCCGAGGTTGTGGTAAAAAATTGCCCGGTTCCCATGGAGATTGTGGGCATTCAGGACCGCTTCGGTGAGTCGGGAGACCCGGAGCTTATCTACCGGGATCACGGTATGGATGTGGATTCCATCGTGGCCAAGGCAAAGGCGCTGGTAGCCCGCAAGAATCCTTGATATACTTAATGTAGATTTCGTTCAGGAGGAAATGAATATGTCAGCACCTCATGTTTGTATTTTGCAGACCAGCTTTGCCAAGCGGGAAGATACCATCGCCTTTCTGAAGGAGCGCGTCCCCGGCGTCCGGGTGGAGTTTATTACCGACAGCACCCTGCTGTCCGATGTGCGCGCCAACGGCGGCCCCAGCCAGGCGGTCATTGACCGGATGACCCTGTACGCCAAGGCGGCGGAGATCTCCGGGGCCGACCTGATTGTCAACTCCTGCTCCACCGTGGGCGAGGTGGCAGACATCTACGCCAAGGAAGTCAACATTCCGGTGATGAAGGTGGACCTGCCCATGGCCCAGGAGGCGGTCCGTCTGGGAACTAAAATTGCGCTGATCGCCACCGTGGAAACCACGCTGGGCCCCAGTCAGCGTCTCATTGAGGCCGAGGGCGCCAAGCAGGACAAAAAGATGGAGTGTACCCAGTACCTCCAGAACCCCGCCTGGGATGCCCTCCAGGCCGGTCACCCCGAGGAGCACAACCGGATTCTGATGCAGAGCATCCGGGAGCTGGATAAAATGGGCTACGATGCCATCGTGATGGCCCAGGTTTCCATGCGGGCGCTTCTGCCTGATTTGAAAGATGTCAAGACGCCTCTGCTGTGCAGCTTCTTCTCTGGCTACGGAGCCGTGGCGGATAAGCTCAACGAGATTGCACAGCAAAAGAAATAACTGGGAAATAGGAGGAAGTTTACAATGAGTAAAAAACTCGTTTCTGATTTGATTGTGGATTATCTGGAGCGCCGGGGCGTGACCGAGCTGTTCGGCCTGTGCGGCCATACCGTCATCGGCATGCTGGACGCCCTATCCAGAAGCAAGAAGCTGCGCTACATCGGCACCCGCCATGAGGCCATTGCCTCCACCGCTGCCGACGGCTACGCCCGCGTGACCCACAAGGCCTCTGTGGTCATGTGCCATCTGGGCCCCGGCCTGACCAATGTGATTACCGGCGTGGCCAACGCCTCTCTGGACTCCATCCCCATGGTTGTGATTGCCGGCGATGTGCCCAGCTACTACTTCGGCCGCCATCCCCATCAGGAGGTCCAGATGCACGCCGACGGCGACCAGTACAAGCTGCTGGAGCCTGTCTGCAAGCGCTGCTGGCGCGTGGACGATGTGGAGGCCCTGCCCAACATCCTGGACCGCGCCTTCCGTCTGGCCGAGACCGGCCGCCCCGGCCCCGTCCTGATCGACGTGCCCATGGACATGTTCTCCCGTGAGATGGAGGAGGACCTGTGGGACCGCACCTATCACGACGCCCACGTGACCGCCAAGCCGGCCCTGGACCCCGCCGCCGCGGCCGCCATCGCCAAGAAGCTGGTGGAGGCCAAGAACCCGGTCATCCACGCCGGCGGCGGCATCCTGCTGGCCCAGGCGTCCAACGAGCTGGCAGCTCTGGCCGAGTATCTGGACATCCCCGTGTCCCGCACCCTGGCGGGCCAGGGCTGCCTGTCTGACACCCACCCCCTGATGATCGGGCAGACCGGCTTCTGGGGCCTGGAGTTCACCCACTCCCTGACCACCACCGCCGACGTGATCCTGGCGCTGGGCACCCGCTTCGGCGAGGCCGACAGCTCCAGCTGGTATCAGGGCGTCACCTTCGATCCTCAGGTCACCACCTTCCTGCAGGTGGACATCGACCCCGCTGAGATCGGCCGGAACTACCCCGTGGAGATCGGGGCGGTGGGCGATCTGAAGATCGGCCTGGCTCAGATTCTGGAGGAAGTGAAGAAGCTGTGCCCCGAGGGGCGGAACAACCCCGAGCTGCGGGCCAAGATCGCCAAGGCCAAGGCGGACTTCAAGAAGTCCAACGAGGCCATCTCCAACGATAGCCGCTTCCCCATGACCCCCCAGCGCATTCTGAAGGATGTGAAGGAAGTCATCCCCGAGGACACCATCATCTTCACCGACGTGGGCTGGAACAAGAACGGCGTGGCCCAGGAGTTTGACATCACCATCCCCGGCACCATCCACCACTCCTCCGGTCTGGCCACCATGGGCTTCGGCGCCGCTGCCGTCATGGGCGGCAAGCTGGCCGCTCCCGACCGCATCTGCATCACCCTCACCGGCGACGGCGGCTT
Organism: uncultured Oscillospiraceae bacterium; assembly: GCA_944385695.1. Classification (GTDB taxonomy): domain Bacteria; phylum Bacillota; class Clostridia; order Oscillospirales; family Oscillospiraceae; genus Lawsonibacter. Next base: position 8,724 of record CALWYG010000123.1, read on the forward strand.
TGGCATCAACCCCACCGTCATGGCCACTGCCGTGGAGCAGGGCATCGCGGTGACCTGGGTGGTCATGAACAACTCCGCCTTCGGCACCATCGCCGGCCTGGAGAACGCCAACTACAACACCAAGTTCG
>CALWYG010000124.1 GCA_944385695.1 uncultured Oscillospiraceae bacterium
GGGACAGGGCGGCGGCCAGAAGGGGCAGACCGTAGGAGAACCACCAGGCGCTGGGGTACACCCCTGTGTTGATGGAAAAATAGACCTGGAAAAAGACCACAATGGCGGCGGACAGCACAAAGGAGCAAATGCTCCGCAGCGTCCAGGCCTTGGCCTTGGCCTGGGCCTGTTCTCCGGAGCGCACCTGCCGCTCCACCTGCTGTGCGGCCTGCTCGCCGGTGAGGCCGGCAAAGTGTTTGTCCTGGGCGGCGATCTGGGCCTGGACATAGGCCTCCTCCGCCTGCTCCAGGGCCTCCTCCCCGGACTTAATCTCCTCGTCCAATACCTTCAGATACTGAAGCTCCCCTGGGCCCGCTTGAGAAGGTCCTTTTCCGGGGGCGCGCCGTACCGGGCGGACTCACGCTCCAGGGATTCCAACTGCTGCCGGGCGGAGGTGAGGGCCTGCTGGGCCTGGGTGTAGCGCAAATCCAGGGCCCGCTTGGCCAGCTGGGCGTGCAGGGCTTGCTCCTGCTGAAGCCGGGCCCTTTCTTCCTCCAGGGTGTGGGCCTGCTGCACCAGGGCGGCGATCTCCTTCTCCAAAGCGGACCGGGCCAGAGCCTGGTGGATGTGTGCCTCTGTCTGAAGCTGGTCCCGCTGTCCCTCCAGGGCCCGGACCTCCTCCTCCAGTTGGGCAGCCTGGTCCGACGCCTCCTTCAGCGCCGTCAGTTCCTCCTGTATCTGGGCGAGCTCGCCCTCCAGACGGGGGATCTCACCCACGCTTTTGTTGACCTTGCGTTGGTTCTGCCAGGCCTTCAGCCGGCTTTGCACCTGGGAAAAGGAGACCTCCTCCTCCCCGGTGGTGACCAGGGCGGCAATGCGCCGCTCCAGCTCCGGGGCGGCGGTGAGAGACAGCCCTCCCGCCCCAAGAAAGGCCGAGCGGGAAAAGACGGCCTGCCCCACTCCGGTGAGCTGTTCGCCGCAGTTGGCGGCGGTGAGGTCGGGAACCGGCTCCTCCGTGCCGGTGTAGACGGCGGAAAAAGAGCCGAAGGGGGTGTTGCCCCGGGGACCCCGACGGATGGTAATGTCCCGCCCCTTCCACTCCAGGCGCATCTCCCCGGCCATGGGCGCGCCCGACCAGGGCTGATAGTGGTTTTTATCGGCCAGATAGCCCTTCTTGTCCCGGTCCCGGGTGTCGATGCCGTAGAGCATGGCCTTCCAGAAGGCAGCCCAGGTGGACTTTCCCCCCTCGTTGGGGGCATAAATGAGGTTGAGCCCCTCCCCCGGCTCCAAATGGGCCTTGTTCAGCTTGCCGAAGGTGGCAGTCATGGAAATCAGCTTCACAGACAGCCCTCCTCTCCGTTTTCCAGGGCAGCCAGTCCATACCGGGCGCACAGCTGGTAGAGTTGATTGTCCGGCTGGGCCTGACATTTTTCCCACATGGTACGCAGGAAGAGCCCGGTGAGGGAGTCCTCCTCCCGCCGCTCCCACAGGTTTTGGGGCAGGCGGGTGTGGTCCTGAAGGGTTAAGCCGTAGCAGAAAGGGGCCAGGGTACGTTCCAGGGCGGACAAATCGGGCCCGTCCCCCTCTCCGGTGAGAAGAACCCGGAACATATGCTTCTGGGCGTCCTCCGGCAGGGCGCGTTTCACAGCGCCGGCAATCTCGGAGGTGCCGGTTATGTCCACGGAGAGAATTTCATATTTCCGCTGGCACAGGGGGACAAACCGGGCCTCCACGTGGCCGGGCTTCGCTTCCACCAGCAGAACGCCCTTCTCCCCCGTCTCGTCAAAGCCCCGGCCCTCGGGGCAGCCGGGATAGGCCCAGAAGGTCTCCTCCTCCCGCTGCAGGCCGCTGCACTGGTGGATGTGGCCAAGGGCCAGGTAGGTCAGGCCGCTGGCGGCAATCTCCTCCCGGGTAATGGGGCCGTAGCTGCTCTGCGGGGACACATCCCCGTGGAGGCAGCCCAGGTGGAGCCGTCCGTCCCGGGGAATGTTCAGCCCCTCCAGAGGGGAGCTCGCCTGGTGGGAGGCGCAGAAGGCCCGCCCCCAAACCGTACATCCCAAACCGGGCAGGTCCACCGCCTCCAAGGCGGAGGAGGAAAAAATATGTACATTGTCCGGCCAGGCAAGACTGGCGTAGGGGCTGTGCTGGGACCAGGGATCGTGATTGCCCGGGGCGAGAAACACCGGGCAGGGAATGGAGCCCAGGGCCTCGGCCAGGGCCTGGGCGGTTTCCCGATAGATATGCTGCCCGTCCAGCAGGTCACCGGAGAGCAGGACCAGGTCCGCCCCCTCCGCCCGGGCCAGATCGGCCAGACGCCGGGGCAGCTGCCGCAGCTCGCTGCGCCGCTGGGCGGAGTGCTGGGGGCCAAGGCCGGAAAAGGGGCTGTCCAGATGAAAATCCGCCCCGTGAATGATTTTAATCATACGATTACTCCTCAATGTCCGCCCGGCTTACCGCCACGCACTTTTTCTTCTCCGTGTCGATGGTAAACAGACAGGCGTTCAGCTTGCAGTTTCCCTCGGCCTCCTCATAGCGCCGGGGGAGCCCGCCCAAAAAGAGGTTGATGGAGTGCTCGGGCTTAATGCCAAGCACCGAGCGCCGGGGGCCTGTCATACCCAGGTCGGTGACAAAGCCGGTGCCTTTGGGGAGGATCTGGCAGTCGGCGGTGGGGACATGGGTGTGGGTGCCCCATAGGGCTGCCGCCCGTCCGTCCAGATACCAGGCCATGGCTCCCTTTTCGCTGGTGGCTTCGGCGTGGAAGTCTACCACCGCCAGGTCATAGCTGCCCCGGTTCAAAAGCCAGTCGGCGGATTTAAAGGGGCTGTCCAGGTTGGAGTTGAGCTCCAGGCGGCCCATCAGGTTCAGCACCGCGATGCGCAGTCCCTGGCAGGAGTAGACCCCCATGCCCCGACCGGGCACCCGTCCGGCGTAGTTGGCCGGGCGGAGAATGCGGGGCTCCTTGTCCAGATAGTCTCCGATCTGGATTCGATTCCAGGTGTGATTCCCCAATGTAATTACATCCGCCCCGGCTTCCAGCATGCGCCGGGCCTGGGCGGGGGTGACGCCCACCCCGGAGGCATTTTCCCCGTTGACCACAGTGAAGTGGGCTCCGGTATCTTCCCGCAGGCCGCGCAGACGGCGGGACAGGATATCCTGTCCCCCCTCCCCTACCACGTCTCCCACGGCCAATAGCTTCAGCAGCATAGCAAACTCCTCCTTGAGGCGATGTTGCTTCCATTATATCGGATGGCGGCCAAAACCGCAAACAAAAAACAGGGGACGGCTTTGGCCGTCCCCTGAGAATGGGTCATTTACTTGATGGGCTCGCCGGCCTCTTTCTTGGCCTTGATCTCCCGCAGAGCGTCCTTGTAGGAGAGGTTCACGCGTCCCTTGTCGTCGATATCGGTGACCTTGACCCAGATCATATCGCCGATGTTGACCACGTACTCCACCTTCTCCACACGGTGCTCGGCCAGCTTGGAGATGTGGACCATGCCGTCCTTGCCGGGGGCCAGCTCCACGAAGGCGCCGAACTGGAGGATGCGTACCACCTTGCCGTAGTACAGCTCGCCCACCTGGGGCACGAAGACGATGGTTTCGATCATCTTCTTGGCGGCGTCGCAGGCCTCGGCGTTGGGGGAGGCGATGTGG
>CALWYG010000125.1 GCA_944385695.1 uncultured Oscillospiraceae bacterium
ATCATCGCCTACGCCCCCTGCGAGATGCACTCCATCAAGGGCGGCATGGCCAACTGCCAGGCGGAGATGAAGAAGGCCGTGGAGTGCGGTTACTGGAACCTGTTCCGGTTCAACCCCGCGCTGAAGGCTGAGGGCAAGAGCCCCTTCACCCTGGACTCCAAGGCCCCCGCCGGCGGCTATCAGGAGTTCCTGATGAACGAGGCACGCTACTCCTCCCTGACCCGCTCCTTCCCCGAGCGCGCCAAGGAGCTGTTCGCCAAGAACGAGGAGACCGCCAAGGCCCGTTACGAGCACCTCATCCGTCTGCAGCAGATGTACGAGGGCTAATCGGCTCGATTCATCAATCTAAAAAGGCCCGGGATGGAATTCCATCCCGGGCTTTTTATAAAAAACCGCCTGGCACGGATCAGATCCGGTGTCAGGCGGTTTTCCATTACAGAACCTGTGCCAGATAGTCTTTTAATCCAAACAGAGAATCAAATTTCCGGAATGCCAGCGCCTCCAGCTCCGGGGTAGGGGGGAGAAGGTCGGGAATCATCACCGTCATCATCCCAGCGGCGTGGGCGGAGAGCACGCCATTTTTGGAGTCCTCCACCGCCATGGAATGGACGGGATCAATGCCCAGCGCCTGGCAGGCCATGAGGTAAATTTCCGGGTGAGGCTTGCCGTGGGTGACCTTATCTCCGGTAATCACCGCCTGAAAATAGGGGCTCAGGCCGGAACTTTCCAGCTTAAATTGGGTGGTGGGCCATCCGCTGGAGGTGGCCAGGGCCACGGGGAACTGCTTCCGGGTGCAGAATTCCAGCAGTTCCCGGGCGCCCTCCTTTACCGGAACCCCTTCCCGGTTGAGTTTTTCCCGGCTGCGCTGGGAGCAGGTGGCCAGAAACTCGTCCAGAGGAAACTCCGGGGGACACACCGCTCGGAGCAGGGCGACGATGCCCTCCCGGTTGCGGCCGATGAGTTCCATATAGTGTTCCTCAATGGCCGTGGCCTTCCATTCCCGGGCCACGCTCAGCCAGACGGTGCGGGCCAGACGCTCGGTATCAAAGAGGGTGCCGTCCGCGTCAAAGACGATCCCCTGAAGATGGAGTTCGCTCATACCTTGCCGATGTCGGTGCGGAAGTGCATGTCCTGGAAGGAGATGGGCTTGGCGGCCTCATAGGCCTTGGCGATGGCCTCCTCCAGGGTGGCTCCAGTGGCGGTAACGCCCAGAACACGGCCGCCGGCGGTGAGGATCTCGCCGTTTTCGCCTGCCTTGGTGCCGGCGTGGAAGACGGTGGCGGACTTGCCCGCCTCCTCCAGACCGGAGATGGGGTAGCCGCTCTGGTACTTCACCGGGTAGCCGCCGGAGGCCAGCACGATGCAGCAGGCGGCGCCGGGCTTCCACCGGATGTCAACCTGATCCAGGGTGCCGTCCACACAGGCCTCAAAGATGTCCATCAGGTCGCTGTCCAGCATGGAAAGGATGGGCTGGGTCTCCGGATCGCCAAAGCGGGCGTTGTACTCCACCACCCGGGGGCCGTCCTTGGTGAGCATGAGACCGAAGTAGATGACACCCTTAAAGGGGCGGCCCTCGGCCTTCAGGGCTTCCACAGTGGGACGGAAGATCTGCTCCTCACAGATCTTGGCGATCTCCGGAGTGTATTTGGGGGAAGGGCAGAAGGCGCCCATGCCGCCGGTGTTGGGACCTTGGTTGCCGTCATAAGCCCGCTTGTGATCCTGGGAGGACAGCATGGGAACCAGGTGTTCTCCGTCACAGAAGGCCAGCACGGTGACCTCGGGACCCACCATGCATTCCTCGATGACTACGGTGGAGCCGCTCTCCCCAAACTTTTTGTCCTCCATCATCTCCCGGGCGGCGGCCTGAGCCTCCTCCACGGTGGAGGCCACCACCACGCCCTTGCCCAGAGCCAGACCATCGGCCTTGACCACGATGGGCGCACCCTGCTCGGCAATGTAAGTCAGGGCCTTATCAAGCTCTGTAAAGGTTTCATACTTTGCGGTTGGGATATGGTATTTTTTCATCAATTCCTTGGAGAAGGCCTTGCTGGCCTCGATGATGGCGGCGTTGGCCCGGGGGCCGAAGGCCCGGATTCCGGCCGCCTCCATGGCGTCCACCATGCCCAGGGCCAGGGGATCGTCAGGGGCCACCATGACAAAGTCTATGGCGTTTTCCTTGGCCCACTTCACCATCCCCTCCACATCGGTGGCCTTGATGGGTACGCAGGTGGCTACCTGGGCAATGCCTCCGTTGCCGGGGGCGCAGTAGAGCTGGGTTACCTTGGGGCTCTGGGCCAGCTTCCAGCAGATGGCGTGCTCACGGCCGCCACCGCCGACTACCAGTACTTTCATATTAGCACAACCTTTCGTTAAGATAGAAATGATAAGATAGGAGATAGGAGATATTACGACAGCGCTTTTGTAGAAGCGGATAGAATTTTACGAAGTTCTTCGCAGTCACTGTGTAAAGATAGGTACATGGAAGAGGGCAGGTAGTCACATTCGTATAGCAATTCCAGCCAATAAAGGGTTTCTGCGCATTCTTTCAGGGCGATATAGAGCTTTGCTGTAAAATCCTTTCGGCTGCTTCCATATACTGCTTCTGCAATATTAGCGCCAATGCTGGTTCCACTGCGCAGAAGCTGTCTCGACATGACAAATTCCTTTTTCTCATTCATCAAAAACTGGTACAGCTTCACGATGCGTATGGCAAAGGCCTTACTTTTCTGTTTTGCAATGCTGTCAGCAGACATAATTCCTATCTCCTAGTTTCTATCTCCTATCTGAATCAGTGGTGGAACAGACGGATGCCGGTAAAGGCCATTACCATGCCGTACTTGTCGGCGGTGGCAATCACCTGGTCATCCCGGATGGAGCCGCCGGGCTGGACAATGTACTGTACACCCGACTTGTGGGTCCGCTCCACGTTGTCCCCGAAGGGGAAGAAGGCGTCGGAGCCCACGGTGACCCCGGAGAGCTGGGCAATCCAGGCGGCCTTTTCCTCCTGGGTCAGCACCTCGGGCTTTGTCTTGAAAATGGTCTGCCATACCCCCTCGGCCAGCACGTCGTCGTGCTCGTCGGAGATGTACAGGTCGATGGCGTTGTCCCGGTTGGGACGGCGGATGCCGTCCACAAAGTCCAGAGCCAGGACCTTGGGGTGCTGGCGCAGCCACCAGATGTCCGCCTTGTTGCCAGCCAGACGGGTGCAGTGGATACGGCTCTGCTGTCCGGCGCCCACGCCCAGGGTCTGGCCGTTTTTCACGTAGCACACGGAGTTGGACTGAGTGTACTTCAGGGTGATGAGGGCCAGCAGCATGTCGTTTTTGGCCTGCTGGGACAGCTCCTTGTTCTGGGTGACAATGTTCTGGAGCATAGCCTCGTCGATCTTCAGGTCGTTGTAGCCCTGCTCAAAGGTGATGCCGAAGATGTTCCGGCGCTCCAGAGGGGCGGGGGTGTACTCCGGGTCAATCTCAATGACGTTGTAGCCGCCCTTGCGCTTGGTCTTCAGAATCTCCAGTGCCTCGTCGGTGTAGCCGGGAGCGATAACTCCGTCGGAGACCTCCTCGGCCAGGAAGCGGGCGGTGTCGCCGTCGCAGGGGTCGCTGAGGGCGGCCCAGTCGCCGTAGGAGCAGAGACGGTCCGCGCCGCGGGCCCGGATGTAGGCGCAGGCGATGGGGGAGAGGTCCCCCTCGGGGGCAAAGTAGATCTTCCGCTCCACATCAGTGAGGGGCAGACCCAGGGCGGCCCCGGCGGGGGAGACATGCTTGAAGGAGGCGGCGGCAGGCAGGCCGGTGGCCTTCTTCAGGGCCTTGACCAGCTGCCAGGAGTTGAGGGCGTCCATAAAGTTGATGTAGCCCGGGCGGCCGTTTAAAACCTTCAGGGGCAGCTCGCCGTCCTCCATGAAGATCCGGGCGGGCTTTTGGTTGGGGTTACAGCCATATTTCAGTTCCAGTTCCGTCATAAACACACATCCTTTCCAACTTGGCGGAGCCGTTTACCAGATGGAGGTCTTGGGGGCGCTGTGGGTGCGCTCGCCGTACTTGTTGATGATGACCGTCTCCGGGAAGCCATTGCGCAGGTCGATGTAGCGCACAAAGAGGGAGACTTTGTTGTCCTCGTTGAGGCTGCTCCAGAGCTGGTCGGCCAGCTCGTCGGCGCTCCTGGCAGAGATGGACACCTCCACCGGCTCGCCGTGGAAGGAGGGACGGGGATCGCCGAAGCCCTCGTAGGTGCTGATGAAGTGGCCGGTGCCGTACCGGGTCATATACTCAAAGAACTGACGCTGGCACAGACGGTCCTGGCCCTCCTTCAGAATGGACAGGCGATAGTTGCCGGAGCGGTCCATCAGGCCGGAAATCCGGGGGGTGAAGTTGGGCTCGTCGGGCTCATACTCCCGGGTGCGCAGGGATTCCTCGAAGGTCTTGCCCGCCACCAGAAAATCCCGAATGGTATCGGTCTGGTCGCCGTTGGTGACGATGGTGGTGGAGCCCACCATGCGCACGGGATGGTAGATGATAAGGGAGGGGTCTACCATTTTGCTCTCATCATAGGCCTTTGTACGGATGCCGTCCTCCGTGGTCTCAAAAATACGGTTGCGGCTGTTCTCGCTGCGGCCCATGATAAAGTAGGCCATGACGGCCTGGGCCCAGGTGTCGTTGTGGGACAGCCCCAGCAGAATACCCCGGCCGGGGTAGGGGCGCTGGGACAGATATTCCATCAGATCAAGTTTTTCCATTGGAATCCTCCTTGTTCTTCTGCTTGGCCGGATCGGGGAAGTGGAGATCCAGCCACTGATTAAAGCAGCGGAAATAGAATACGATCAGGGGGATCAGGCCTAAAAAGGCCAGGATGATCCCCAGGGGATACAGAAACGTGAATGTGAGGAAAATACCGCCCAGGAACAGAAATCCGCCGGTTAAAATCAGCTGAAGTTCCATAGAAGGGGCTCCTTTCTGTGCAAAAAGGGCGCACCCGTGGTATTGCCCATGGATGCGCCCAGACGGTCGGCTTCTACAGAGGCGATGCTCCCCGTGGTCCATCCACTTCCGTCAGTCACATCGCTTGTTTATGGAGATCGGGCGCGTTTCCGGTGTAAAGGGAAAACACCGTCCAATTATTGTAAGATACGGACATTGCGTCCTTCCACCACCAGCTTGTCCTGGCAGAACAGGCTGACGGCCTTTGGCAGCAGCTTCCACTCGCAGGTTTCCATAATTCTCCGCTGAAGGACCTCCGGCGTATCGTCCGGGAGGACCTCCACCGTCTTTTGGAGAATGATGGGGCCGGCGTCACACTCCTGGGTGACGAAGTGGACCGTAGCGCCAGACACCTTGACCCCGTAGGCCAGGGCCTTCTCGTGGACATGGAGCCCGAAGCAGCCAGGTCCGCAGAAGGAGGGAATCAGAGAGGGGTGGATGTTGATGATGGCGTTGGCATAGGACTGGAAGAGCTCCTCGGTCACGATGGTCATAAAGCCCGCCATCACCACCAGCTGGATGTCCAGCTCCTGAAGCTTGTTTACCAGGGCCACGGTGAGATCCCGGGCGGTGGGGTACTGCTCCCGTGTGAGCACATAGCCGGGAACTCCGGCCTTCTTGGCCCGCTCCAGGGCGTAGGCCTCAGGATTGTTGGAGATTACGGCGACAATTTCACCGTTTAGGATCTCGCCCCGGCTCTGGGCGTCCAGGAGGGCCTGAAGATTGGTCCCGCCGCCGGAGACCAGTACGGCAATCTTTTTCATACCAGCTCCACGCCGTCCTCGCCGGCAACCACGCTGCCTACCAGATAGGCCTGCTCGCCGGCCTCCTTCAGCACGGCCAGGGCCTTGTCCGCCTGGTCGGCGGGGAGGGCCAGCAGCATGCCCAGACCCATGTTGAAGGTGTTGTACATATCCCGCTCGGGAATGTTGCCCTTCTTCTGGATCAGGTCAAAGATGGGCAGGCGGGGGAAGGATTTCAGGTCGATGCGGGCGGTGAGGCCTTCCGTCATCATCCGGGGCACGTTCTCATAGAATCCGCCGCCGGTGATGTGGCTGATGGCGTGGATGTCCACACCCTCCTTGAGCAGGGCCTTGATGGCCTTCACGTAGATGCGGGTAGGGGTGAGCAAGGTCTCACCCAGGCCTTTGCCGCCCAGCTCCTCCATGGGGGAGGTGAGGTCGGCGTTCTCCACGTCCAGCACCTTGCGCACCAGGGAGAAGCCGTTGGAGTGGACGCCGGTGGAGCCCAGGCCGATGAGGGCGTCCCCTTCGGCAAGGCGCTTGCCGTCGATGATCTTTTCCTCGTCCACGATACCCACGGAGAAACCGGCCACATCGTAGTCGTCCTCAGGCATCATGCCGGGGTGCTCGGCGGTTTCGCCGCCCACCAGAGCGCATTCACCTTGGCGGCAGCCCTCGGCGATGCCGGCGACGATCTCGGCGATGCGCACCGGATCATTTTTGCCGCAGGCGATGTAGTCCAGGAAGAACAGGGGAGTGGCGCCGCCGCAGATGATGTCATTGACGCACATGGCCACGCAGTCGATGCCGATGGTGTCGTGCTTGTTCAGCAGCTGGGCCAGGCGCAGCTTGGTGCCCACGCCGTCGGTGCCGGAGACCAGCACGGGCTTTTTCATACCCGCCACATCAGGGGCGAACATGCCGCCGAAGCCTCCAAGGGTGCCCATCACGCCGGGAATGTAGGTGGACTCCACCATGGGTTTGATGCGCTTAACGGCCTCATAGCCGGCGGTGACGTCCACGCCGGCGGCGGCATAGGAAGCGGAGTGCGAATTTTTCATCTCTAAAACCTCCAGATTGATCGGACAGATCCTGATTACTCCTTGCCCGTCCAGCAATAGGTACAAACCTTATCCCGGTCCAGGCCGATGGCCTCCAGAAGGCCATCCAGGGACTGGTACCCCAGGGAGTCAAAGCCAAACTTTTCGCAGATGGCCTTCAGCAGGCAGGAGCCCCGCTCCGTGTGGACGTCGGCGTACTCCTCCAGGTGCTTTTGCCCCTCGTCGCCCTCCAGTTCCTGAACAGTGCGCCGGGCCAGCAGATCCATGTCGGAGTTGCCCCGGGAGAAGTTCAGGTACTTGCAGCTGTACATAATGGGAGGGCAGGCCGAGCGCATATGCACTTCCTTGGCTCCGGACTCATAGAGGAAGTCCACCGTCTCCCGCAGCTGGGTGCCCCGGACGATGGAGTCGTCCACAAACAGCAGCTTTTTGTCCTGAATGAGTTCAGGCACGGGGATCTGCTTCATCTTAGCCACCTGGTTGCGCACATCCTGGTTGGTGGGCATAAAGGATCGGGGCCAGGTGGGGATGTATTTGACGAAGGGTCGGGCGAAGTGGGCCTGGCTCTCGTTGGCATAGCCGATGGCGTGGGGGATACCCGAGTCGGGAACACCGGCCACATAGTCCACCTCCGGGCACTGTCCGCGCTTCTTCTCATCCCGGGCCATGATGGCGCCGTTGCGGTAGCGCATGACCTCTACGTTGACCCCCTCATAGTTGGAGTTGGGGTAGCCGTAGTAGGACCACAGGAAGGCACAGATTTTCATGTCCTTGCCTGCGGGGGAGAGGGTCTCAAACCCGTCGGAGGTGATCCGGACGATCTCCTGGGGGCCCAGCTCGTAGGCGTCCTCATAGCCCAGCTTGTGATAGGCGAAGGACTCGAAGGACACGCAGTGTCCCTGGTCGTTTTTGCCCACCAGCACGGGCAGACGGCCCAGCTTGTCCCGGGCAGCGATGATTTCGCCCTTGTCGTTGAGGATCAGCAGGGTAAGAGAGCCCTGGATTTCCTGTTGGGCGTGGAGAATACCGCTGACCAGATCGTCCTTTTGGTTGATGAGCGCGGCGGCCAGCTCAGTGGAATTGATTTTCCCGGAGCTCATGGCCATGAACTGGTGGCCATGGTCAGAGAAGTACTGCTGCACCAGCTCTTCCGAGTTGTTGATGATACCCACGGTGGTGATGGCGTACAGCCCCAGGTGGGAGCGGACCATCAAAGGCTGAGGGTCCGTGTCGCTGATGCAGCCAATGCCGCTGCAGCCGTGAAACTCCGTCAGGTCCTTCTCAAACTTGGTGCGGAAGGGGGTGTTTTCAATGGAGTGGATCTGCCGCTGGAAGCCGTCCTGGGCGTCATGAATAATCATGCCGCCCCGGCGGGTGCCCAGGTGGGAGTGATAATCCACACCGAAGAAAATATCGAGGGAGACGTCGCGCTTGGAGACAGCGCCGAAAAAACCGCCCATTCTTGTTACTCCTTCGTTAAAACTCAGACTGTGGGAAAGGGATCAAGCAAAGAACAGCTTGGACAGGGTCATAGGATCGATGTACTTGCCGTCCTTATAGACACGCATGTTGCCGGAGGCCACCTCGTCGATGAGCATAACCTGACCGTCGGCGTCATAGCCGAACTCGAACTTGATGTCATAGAGGACCAGGCCCTTCTCCTTCAGGTCGTCGGCCACGATCTGGGTGATCTTCTGGGTCTCCTCCTTGATGGCGTCGTACTGCTCCTCGGTCATCACGCCCAGCACCACCAGGCCGTCCTTGGTGACCAGAGGATCGCCCAGGGCGTCGTTCTTAAAGGTGGTCTCCACATAGGCGGGCAGATCGGCGCCCTCTTCGATGTAGTCGCCGTAGCGGCGCAGGAAGCTGCCCACGGCCTTGTGGCGGCAGATGACCTCCAGGCCCTTGCCGAACACCTTGGCGGGCAGAACCTCCATGGTGGTGTCCTCCAGGTTGGCGGAGACATAGTGGGTCTTCAGGCCGGCGGCGTTGATCTTCTCGAAGAAGTAGATGGACATGCGCAGGTTGACATCGCCCACACCGTCAATGGTCAGGCCCACGGAGTTCTCACCGGGATCGAACACGCCGTCCTTGCCGGTGCAGTCGTCCTTGAACTTCAGCAGGTAATTGCCGTTGTCCAGAGCGAACACGTCCTTGGTCTTACCAGTGTAAACAAGCTTCTTTTCCATGATGATGTCCTCCGATCAAAAATAAAATATGAAGTGAAGTGGAAAGGAACAAACAAAGCAGGTTATTATCCCAGCTCCGCCTGGAGCTTCTGCTCCTTCTGGGCGATCTGAGCGGCCATATCGGCGCGGGCCTGGTCCAGCTTGGCGGCCAGCTCGTCATCGCTGACGGAGAGAATCTGGGCGGCCAGCACAGCGGCGTTTTTGGCGCCGTTGATGGCGACGGTGGCCACAGGGATGCCGCTGGGCATCTGAACGGTGGCCAGCAGGGCGTCCAGCCCGTCCATGGCTCCGCCCTTCATAGGGATGCCGATGACGGGGAGGGTGGAGTTGCCGGCGAAGGCTCCGGCCAGATGGGCGGCCATACCGGCGGCGCAGATGAGCACGCCGAAGCCGTTTTTCCGGGCGCTGGAGGCAAATTCCGCGGCGGCGGCGGGGGTGCGGTGGGCGCTGAGAATGTGGGCCTCATAGGGGATACCAAAGGCCTTCAGCTGCTCGCAGGCACCCTTGACCACAGGCCAATCGCTGTCAGAACCCATAATAACCGCGACTTTTTTCATAGGGATAGCTCCTTTCAAAAAAGATTCAGGCCATCTGTATTGTGCGTACAGACAGCCTGGAGATTTTTACCGGTTCCTTTTGGACAGATTGAGGCCCTGACCAAACATGCTCTTGGGACAAAACAGGGGAAAGCGGAGCATAGGACACACCTCTTTCTATCAATTAGGGTTTTATTTTATCGAAAAAACGCAGCCTTTGCAAGAGGGCGGATGATTTTCGTAGGCTTGAACAAGATGGGCGGGAGGAAAGAAGGAAAATATTGGTGCTCAAAACCTAAAGAAGGCCGGCGGTGGTGAGAATACGGGTGACCGATGCGCTGCGCAGGGTCCAGGCGGCGGTGGAGGCATGGTTCCGGCGGCGCTGGGAAACAAACCCGGGGACCTCCTCCAGAGCATGGGCACAGAGCGTGAGAAATTCCTCCTCATCATGGGCGGAGTAGACCACATCGGGGAAGGGCTCCACCTGGTCGGGCCATACCATAGACACCACAGGCTTTCCGGTGGCCAGGTACTCATAGAAGCGGGGGGAGACCACATCGTCATAAGGGCGCTGCTCCCGCAGCAGCTCCACCAACACATCGCAGCGGTAGAGCCAGTTTGGCACCTCATTCACCGGCCGGGAGCCTGGAATGATGACGTTGGGCTGGCGCTTGAGATGGGGGAGCAGGGGGTTGCCCTTTTCCCGCCGTCCCAAAAGCAGGAAGGTCCAGTCGGGCCGGTCCAGAGCGGCGTAGAGAATCGGGGACAGGTCCAGGTCGGCCCAGATGGTTCCCGCCCACCCGAAGAGCGGTCCTTTGACCTCGGGCAGGGGGTCGGGGCGGTTAACCTCCGGGTCAAAAAGAGGCAGGTTAATGCCGTTGGGCAGCAGGACAATATT
>CALWYG010000126.1 GCA_944385695.1 uncultured Oscillospiraceae bacterium
GCTGGCGGTAAGCTTCGGCACCAGCTATCCCCAGAGCCGGGAGCGGACCATTGCCGCCATTGAACAGACCTTGGAGCAGGCCTTTCCCACCTACGATCTCCGCCGGGCCTTTACCAGCCGGGTGGTGATCGCGCTGACCGAAAAACAGGAGGGGCTGACCGTGGACCATATGGACCGGGCCCTTCAGCGTGCGGTAGACAACGGGGTGGAGGAGCTGGTGATCCAGCCCACCCATCTGTTGGAGGGCTTGGAGTACCAGCGGCTGCTGGGAGCGGCCCGGGAGAGGGCCGGAGACTTTTGCTGCCTGGCGGTGGGAAGGCCCCTGCTGACCGAAGAGGAAGATTTTCAGGCTGTGGCCAGGGCGCTGATCCGGGTCCAGGCCCCGCTGGACGACGGAAGGACCGCCCTGGTGCTCATGGGCCACGGTACCACCGCCCGGTGCAATGCGGTCTATCCAAGGCTGGAGCGCGTGCTCCGGAGCATGGGAAGCGAGCACTGGTTTGTGGGGACGGTGGAAGCGGAGCCCGGTCTGGAGGCAGTGCTGAAGCAGGTCCGGTCGGGACACTACAGCCGGGTGGTGCTGCGGCCGCTGATGATTGTAGCCGGGGACCACGCCACCAACGACATGGCCGGAGGAGAGGGCTCCTGGAAGCAGGCCTTTGCCCGGGAGGGGTATGAGGTTCTGTGCCAGCTCCAGGGACTGGGGGAGCTGGAGGAGATCCGCGCCATCTTTGTCCGCCACGCCCGGGAAGCCATGGAGGCTGCCAAGCGAGGATTGTTTTGATAAGAAGCGGAAGGGCCTGCCCCCATTGGGGGCGGGCCCTTTTTCAGAAAAAATTTTCAAAAAGTTGCTTTTTTCCTCCCAAAGCTGTGATAGCATGAAATCCACACAGCAAGGAGGACCTGACATGAAGAAAAAGACAATTTTGGGGCTGTGTCTGGCCTCCGCCCTGGCGGCGGGGACGGCGGGATGGCTCTGGTGGGGAAACCGGGCACTGATGGTCCATACCATTGCCGTGACGGACCAGCGCCTGCCCCAGGAATTTGAAGGATTTCGCATCGCTCAGATTTCCGATCTGCACAACGAGGTGTTTGGTTCGGGAAACGGAGAGCTGCTGACCCTGCTGGCCGGGACGCGGCCGGATATCATTGTTATTACCGGGGATTTGCTGGACTCCCGGCGTACCGATGTAAGCGCCGCACTGGAGTTTGCCCGGGGGGCGGTGGAGATTGCTCCGGTTTACTATGTGCCCGGCAACCACGAGAGTCGTCTTCCCGAGGAGTTTTGGATGCTGGAGCGGTGTCTGGAAAATTTGGGTGTGAATGTGCTCCGGGGGGAGCGGACCCTTCTCACCCGGGAGGGGGCGGCGCTTGCTCTCATTGGAGTGGATGACCCCACCTTCCAGGACAAGAACTCGGCCAACTGGCCCGGGATTGTGGAGGAGGAGCTGGGGAAGCTCCGGGAGGAAGGGCTCTATTCCATTCTCCTTATTCACCGCCCGGAACTTCTGGAGAGCTACGCCCGGGCGGGGATGAACCTGGTGTTCAGCGGCCACGCCCACGGAGGCCAGGTGCGCCTCCCCTTTGTGGGCGGTGTGATTGCGCCCAATCAGGGATTTTTCCCTCAATATGACGGAGGACTCTATACCATGGGGGACACCCAGATGGTGGTGTCTCGGGGGCTGGGCAACAGTCTGTGTCCTTTGCGGGTCAATAACCGCCCGGAAATCGTCCTGGCGGAGTTCCATTGCGGATAACAAAACAGATCCCCCTGTTCCCAGCCGTGGGAGCAGGGGGAATTGTTATGGTTTATTTGAGGCCGCGTGGCGGCACACAGTGTCCACCATGGCCGAGACAGAGGGAGTGGAAGCGGTGAGAAAGGGCTTACTGGAGCGCTCCTCCAGCCGCCGTGCGGTTACCGGGCCTATGCACACGGGCACCGTACCCTCCGGCAGGGCGGAAAAGTGGGCAAAGTAGGCCTCCACACCCTGGGCGCTGCCGAAGAGCAGGTAAGAAAGGGGCGGGAGGGCTTTCTGAGCGGGGAGGGCCTCCACCGTGTAGAGGGGAATTTCCTCTGCCGCCATGCCGTGCTCCAGCAGCGTTTGGGGCAAAATGTCCGCCCCCAGCTCCGAGCGCAGAAGCACACACTCCGTGCCGGGGGAGAGCGTTTGGCAAAGGGCACGGGCAAGCCCAGCGCTGGTGTGCTCCTCTGGGCACAGATCGGGGAAAATTCCGTGTTCCTCCAGCGCCTTGCCGGTGGCCGGGCCGATGACGGCAAAGGAGCAGGCGGAAAAGCTGCGCAGATCCAACCGGACCTTGCGGACCCGGCGGAAAAATTCCTCCACGCCGTTGGCGCTGGTAAAGATGAGCCAGCGCTTTGTTCCGTCACACAGCCGCTGGGGGTCAAAGTCCGGGGAGCGGGGCTCCACCCGGGACTCCATGACGGTGTGGACAAGGGCGCCCTCCGCCTCCAGCAGGGGGCGGAGCTTGTCCTGAATGGCTTCCGTGCCGGTGAGACCGATGGACATTCCCTCCAGAGGCCGGGCGAGGGGGGAGGTCAGGTCCAGCGCAGCCACCTCGCCCACCAGAATGACGGCGGGAGGTTCCACCCCTGCCCGAGCCGACTCCTGGGCGATGTGGGCCAGCGTGCCCCGCACCGCCATGGGCTTTGGGGCGCAGCCCCCGGAGATCACCGCAGCTGGGGTGTTGGGGTCTTTTCCCGCCTCCATCAGCCCCCGGGCCAGATCGTCCAGCCGGGACAGGCCCATGAGAAAGACCAGCGTGCCCGAGAGCGCGGCCAGCTTGTCCAAATCCTGGGGCAGGCCGTGGGCGGCTGTGTGGGCGGTGATGACGTGAAAGCTGCGGCTGAGCCCACGGTGGGTCACGGGAATCCCGGCCTCGGCGGGAATGGCCACCGGAGAGGGGATGCCGGGCACCTCCTCACAGAGGACCCCAGCTTCCTTCAGGGCCAGCATCTCCTCCCCTCCCCGGCCAAAAACGAAGGGGTCGCCCCCCTTCAGGCGGGCCACCCGCTTGCCCTCCCGGGCCAGGGCAATAAGGGCCTGGGAGATCTCCTCCTGGGAGGCGGAGTGTTTGCCCTGGCGTTTGCCCATATAGAGCTTCTCCGCATGGGGCGGGGCGGCGGAGAGCAGAGCGGGGTCGATGAGGTCGTCGTAGACCACCACATCGCAGTGTTCCAGCAGATGCAGGCCTCTCAGGGTAATAAGGTCCCACCGTCCGCATCCGGCTCCAATGAGATAGACGCGCCCTGTGGCTTCCGTCATGGTGTTTCCTCCATCCTTTGCACAAGTTCCTCCCGCTCCCCGGGGGTAAGGGGGCGGCCATATTCCATGCAGGCGACAAACAGGGCCTTTAAAATGGCCTCCCGCTGCTTAAGCTGGGGCACGGTTTCTTTGATAGCCAGCCGTTCCCGGGCCAGATAGTCCAGGATGTCTTCCATCCCTTCGGGAATCAGGGCGCCAAAGCGCTCCTTCCAATAAATGGCCGCCGAAGGGCTGTCTCCGCCGGTGGAGATCCCCACCGACAGGCTGCCCCGCTTGATGAGGCAGGGGAAGAGAAAGGAGCTCTCCTGCTTGTTGTCCACCACATTCACCGGGATGTTCCGCTCCCGGCACAGGCGGGATAGATCGCAGTTCACCGCCCGGTCCCCCGCGGCGGCAATGACAAAGGCCCGGCCCTCCAGGTCCTGGGGCTGGACGGCCCGGCGGAATATCGTCAAGCCGGGGATCTCCTCCAGCTCCGGGCGGATGTCTGGGGCGATGAGGGTGAGGCGGGGAGCGTAAGGCAGCAGCTTTTCCACCTTGCGAAGGGCCACCGTGCCGCCCCCTACTACCAGGCCGTCGGCTCCGGCGATGTCAATAAAGAAAGGAAAGTATCCCATGGAGTCCTCCTTACCGGGAAAGGGGGGAGCAGTAGTACTGCCAGCCCTCCTCCGTATGCATCCGGCCCACCCGGACGTGAAACACCTCATCCAGTACGCCGCTGAGAAAGACCTCCTCCGGGGAGCCCAGGGCCCGAAGTGAGCCGCCGGACAGGAGGGCGATCCGGTCGCAGCCCCGCAGGGCCAGGTCCAGGTCGTGGAGTACCAGCACCACCGCCCGGCCCAGGCTGGCAAGCCGCCGGGCCAGGGCCATTACCTCCAGCTGGTGGCTGATGTCCAGGAAGGTGGTGGGTTCGTCCATCAAAATGGTCTGGGTGTCCTGGGCCAGGGCCATGGCCAGATAGACCTTTTGCCGCTGGCCGCCGCTGAGGCGGTCCATGGCGCGTCCGGCCAGATCAGAGGCGTCTGCCCACTGAAGGGCCTGGTCGGCCATCTGGTAGTCTTCGGGGCGGTAGCGCCTGGGGTAGGACAGATAGGGAAAGCGGCCGTGGAGCACCATGCGCCGGGCGGTGATGCTGGGCACGCTGCGGCTCTGGGCCAGGTAGGCGGCCCGCTGGGCCACCTCACGGGGGGAGAGAGTACGCAGGTCCTGGCCGTCCACCAGTATCTGCCCCCCTTGGATGGGAATGAGGCCCAGGGCGGCCTTCAGAAGGGTGCTTTTGCCGCACCCGTTGGGGCCCAGTACTCCAGTCACCTGCCCCGTGGGAAAGGTGAGAGAAACATCGGAGAGCACGGGGGCCTCCCCGTAGCCCACCAGGAGATTTCGTACTTCAACCACTGTGCCGCCCTCCTCTCTGCCGCAGCAGCAGCCAGATGAAGAAGGGGCCGCCCAGCAGGGACATGAGAATCCCCACCGGCAGCTCGTAGGGAGCAAAGAGCAGCCGGGCCAGCAGGTCGCACCCGCACAGCACCGCCCCGCCGCCCAGGGCGCAGGTGAGCAGGAGCGCTCCGCTCTCCTCTCCCACCAGCCGCCGCATGATATGGGGGACCATCAATCCCACAAAGCCGATGAGTCCGCAGAAGCTCACCGCAGCTCCCGCCAGCACCGCGGCCAGCCCCAGGGCCACAAGGCGCAGCTTTTTGGCGCTCAGGCCCAGAGCCTGGGCCTGTTCCTGGCCCAGTGCGAGAAGGTCCAGCTCGTTGTGCAGGGACAGGGACGCCAGTAGGGCGGGGAGGATCAGCAGGGCGGCGGGCTTGAGCTGCCGCAGAGACACGCCGTCCAGTCCGCCGATGCGAAAGTCGGAGTAGCCGTTGAGAGACTCGGGGACAAAGGTGAGGATGGTGTCCACCCCGGCGCTGAAAATGCCGGAAATGGCACGGCCCGCCAGCACCAGTGCAAGCCGGGAGGCTCCGGTGCGCTCGGCAATGGCCAGCACAGTCACCGCGCCCAGAAAGGCCCCGGCAAAGGCGGCAAAGGGTACCGCCGTCAGATTGGTGGGCAGCAGGGCGCAGCACAGGGCCGCCGCCAGTCCGGCACCGGAATTGACCCCGATGGTGCTGGGGGCGGCCAGGGGGTTGGAGAGAACCACCTGAACGATGACACCTGCGCAGGCCAGCGCCGCCCCGGCCAGCAGCCCCGCCAGGGTGCGGGGCAGGCGCACATAGAGGACAATGCGCCGGGCAATGGTGTCCGCCGGGTCAAAAAGCCCTTGAAGCACCTGGCCGGGGGCAATGGATTCCGGCCCCAGAAGAAGGCTCAGCACCCCCACAGCCAGAAAGAGCCCCAGCAGGCACAGAACTATGAGGTTATGATTACTCCTCTGGATAGAGGATGTCCGCAAGCTTTTCATAGGCTTCTCCCCACCGGGCATTTGGTTTTACGTTGTAGAGCTGCTGGTCCATGTAGTAAAGCCGCCCCTCCTTCACCGCAGTGAGGCTGTTCCAGGCGGGATCGGACAGCAGGGCGTTCTGGAGGGTGATCTCGGCATCGGTGGGGTCGGAGCCCTGGAGGACCACAAAGATGTACTCCGGGTCACAGGCCAAAATGGTCTCCATGCTCAGGCTCTCCAGCAGGGAGGTCTCACTGTCGGCGATGTTCACGCAGCCCAGGTCGGAGAGCATTTCGCCCAAAACAGTATTTTCACTGTTTTTCACCTTGCAGCTGGAGCCGGTGGCCCGGACGTAGAGGACGGTGGGGGCGCTGCCGTCAGCGCGGGAGCGGGCGGCGTCAATCTGCTCCTGCACCGCGGTGCCGTGCTCCTCATAGGCCTCCGCGTCCCCGGTGAGCTGGGTGCAGATGTCCAGCATACGCAGGTAGTCCTCATAGGAGCTGATGTCAAAGCAGGCCGCGGGGATGCCCAGCTCGTCCATCAGGTCCATGAGATCCACGTCGGCGGCGGTTTTGGTGCTGCCGATGACAAAGTCCGGATCGGCGGCCAGGAGGATCTCCTGGCTGGGGGTTTTCACCGCGCCCAGGTTTTTCACCTCATCTCCCAGGCCCAGGTCAAACTGGGTCCAGCTGTCATCAGCGGCGGCCACCAGGGTGTCCTTGCCCCCGGCCAGGCACCACACATCGGCAAAGCTGCCGATCAGGGCTGCCACCCGTTTGGGAGAGGAGAGGGTGACCTCCCGGCCCAGATCGTCGGTAAAGGTGACGGTTTCCCCGGCGGGGGTACTCTGGGCGGCGGAGACCGAGGATCCGGCGGAGGCGCCGGGGGCGCTCTGCCCGGCACAGCCCGCCAGACTCAGAACCAGCGCAGCGCACACCAGGGAGCAGATCAGCTTTCGTTTCATGGTAATCCTCCCATTTACAATCACAAGAGTGGCCCGGGGCATGTCCCAGGGCAAAGGAATATCTCATTTTACCATGAGCCGCCTTGCCGCGCAAGGGGAGAGACGGCCGGGCCGGGGTGATCCGGCCTGGGAACGGTGGAAAAAGAAAAGACGAGTTTTTTCCTCATAAAGGAAAGCAAAATGGGGAAATTCCCGTGAAGATACCGGTTGACTTGAGCGGGTCAGGTGATTATAATGCTTGAAGTCGGCCCGGAGGAAACGCCTCCGGACGACTTCTTTGGTTTTTGGAGGGAATTATGGAATCTTACACTTTTTTGCTGCTCCTGGCCATCATTCTGCTGTCCACCAAGGTGTTGGGACTGGCCACAGAGCGAATCCAGCTGCCCCAGGTCCTGGGTGCGCTGCTGGCTGGTATTATCCTGGGCCCCACGGGCTTCGGCGTGCTGCAGAGCACGGACTTTTTGGTGAAGACGGCGGAGATCGGCGTGATTATGCTCATGTTTACCGCCGGCATCGACACGGATATGAAGGAACTGAAGGCCACCGGCGTACAGGCCTTTGTGGTGGCCCTTCTGGGCGTTATTTTCCCCATGATCCTGTGCGGCGGGGTCTACCTGATCTTTTTCCCCGAACAGTCCAGTGCCATGGCTATTTTGAAGGCCAGCTTTATGGGCGCGGTGTTTGCGGCAACCTCCGTGTCCATTACGGTAGAGACCCTCAACGAGATGGGCAAGCTGAAAACCAAGACGGGCACGGTGCTCTTGAGTGCCGCCCTCATTGACGATATTCTGGGGATTATCGTGCTGTCCTTCCTCAGCGGCTTCAGCACCGGGGAGTCCAACCCCCTGGAGGTCATTACCCACATTGTGCTCTTCTTTGTGTTTGTGCTGGTGGTGGGCCTGGTGGTGCGCAAGCTCTTCGGCTACATTGCTGAGGAGCACTGGCACAGCCGCCGGGTGGCGGTCTGGGCCCTGGCCTTCTGCTTGCTCATGTCCTATGTGGCGGAGGTCTGGTTCGGCGTGGCCGATATCACCGGCGCCTACTTTGCCGGCCTCATCCTCTGCAACGTGACCAAGGCCCGGCAGTTTGTGGCCAAGAAGTTTACCGTCACCGCCTACATGGTCTTTACGCCTGTGTTCTTTGCCAACATCGGCATGATGACCAACATGCGCAACATGAACTCGGAGATTTTGATGTTTGCCCTGCTGCTCATTGTGGCGGCGGTGATTTCCAAGATCATGGGCTGCGGCTTGGGGGCCAAGCTGTGCGGCATGTCCGGCCACCAGTCCCTGGTGGTGGGCATCGGCATGGTAGCCCGGAGTGAGGTGGCTCTGATGGTGGCCCAGAAGGGCCTGGACTCCGGCCTGATCCCGGAGGTGGCCCTGCCCGCCATTGTGCTGAGCATTGTGGCCTCGGCCCTGGTGACCCCCATCCTGCTGAAAATTGCAGTGGGAAAAAATCCCGCGGCGGAGCTTTAAACCAACCAAGTGGTAACACCACTGGGTTAAAAAATCCCATCCGTTTGATAACGGATGGGATTTTTTGTATTTCTATTTACGTTTCGTTGAGGAATTTGGCCTGTTCCTCCAGCCAGTCGGTGGTCTGCTGGAGGCCCTCGTCACTGACGGGGAACTGGGCGGTGGAGAGAATCTCGCTCAGGTCCATGCACAGCGGCCCCCGCCACAGCTGGACGTTCAGCCGGGGCTCCTCCTCTCCCTCGGGCGTTTCAGGCTTGATAAAAAAGCGGGCCAGGCCCTTGCTCCCGTACCAGCTGTTGCCATTCTCCCAAAAGAGGAGGGTGGGCAGCTCAATGGGTTTTAACATGGATGTGCCTCCTTATGTGTGCTCTTCCCAGTCCAGGCTCCGGCCTACCGCCTTGTGCCAGCCCCGAAGAAGCTGTTCCCGCCGGGCCTGGTCCATATGGGGCTCATAGTTCTGGGAGAGAAGCCGGCGCTGACGAAGCTCCTCCCGGTCCTTCCACATGCCCACAGCCAGACCGGCCAGGCAGGCCGCGCCCAAGGCGGTGGTTTCCGTGATGGCGGGACGGTGGAGGGGCTTATTCAAGATGTCCGACTGGAACTGCATAAGAAACTTGTCCCGGCTGGCTCCTCCGTCGGCGTTGAGGGCGGAGAGGGGAATGCCCGTGTCCTTTTCCATGGCCTCCACCAGGTCATAGACCTGATAGGCAATGGATTCCTGGGCAGCCCGGATGATGTGCTCCCGGCTGGTCCCCCGGGTAAGGCCCACCAGGGCGCCACGGGCGTACATGTCCCAGTGGGGAGCACCCAGGCCCGTAAAGGCGGGCACCAGATAGACACCACCAGTGTCGGGGACCTTGGAGGCATAGTACTCCGCGTCCCGGGACTCGGTGATAAAGCGCAGCTCGTCCCGCACCCACTGGATGACTGCCCCGCCCACAAAGACAGAGCCCTCCAGAGCATACTCCACCTGGCCGTTCAGGCCCACGGCAATGGTGGACACCAGGCCGTTCTGGCTGCGGCACAGGCGGCTGCCCGTGTTTATCAGCAGAAAACAGCCGGTGCCATAGGTGTTTTTGGCCTCTCCCGGGGCAAAGCAGGCCTGGCCGAAGAGAGCGGCCTGTTGGTCCCCTGCAATGCCCGCGATGGGTACCTCCACCCCCTGGAGGTTGACGGTGCCGTAGATGGCGCTGGAGTCCATCACCTGGGGGAGCATGGCTTGGGGAATACCCAGCTTTTGACAAATATCCGCATCCCAATGGAGCTTCTCAATGTCAAAGAGCATGGTGCGGCTGGCGTTGGTATAGTCGGTGACATGGGCTTTTCCCCCTGTGAGTTTCCACACAAGCCAGCTGTCCACCGTCCCGAAGAGAAGCTCCCCCGCCGCTGCCCGCTCCCGGGCTCCCTCCACCTGGTCCAGAATCCACTTGATTTTGGTGGCGGAGAAATAGGCGTCGATGAGAAGTCCGGTGTGCTGCTGAATGTAGTCGGTAAACGCCCGGTCTTTCTTCAGCTCCTCGCACAGTCCCGCCGTGCGGCGGCACTGCCAGACGATGGCATTATAGATGGGGCGGCCGGTCTGCTTATCCCAGACAATGGTGGTCTCCCGCTGGTTGGTGATGCCGATGG
Source organism: uncultured Oscillospiraceae bacterium (assembly GCA_944385695.1). Classification (GTDB taxonomy): domain Bacteria; phylum Bacillota; class Clostridia; order Oscillospirales; family Oscillospiraceae; genus Lawsonibacter. The sequence continues at coordinate 9,742 of CALWYG010000126.1, forward strand.
CGGCGATGTCCTCAGGGGCGATGCCCGTCTGGGCCAGGGCCTCGGTGAGGACGGAGTACTGGCTGGACCAGATCTCCATGGGGTCGTGCTCCACCCAGCCGGGCTTTGGATAAATCTGGGTAAATTCCCGCTGGGCCACCCCCACGATCCGCTGGTCCCGGTCAAAGATGATGCACCGGCTGCTGGTGGTGCCCTGGTCCAGGGCGACGACGTACTGCTTCACGGCGCGCTCCCCCTTTCTTGCCCCTATTATGACAGAAATTTTTGGCCCTGTAAAGGCTGGACGCACCCATGCGGGCGCGGAACATAGTATGGAGTGTGGCGTACCCAGAGGATGGGCATGGCCACAACCATCAACTGTGAAGAAGGAGCGTTTTATGAAACGATGCTATGCTTCTGAGTGGGAGCAGAGCCGCAGAGACGGGGTCGTGGCCTATCTGAGCGGAAGCAGCGGCTGCGGCTGCAACTCCGGCTGTGGCTGTAATACCGGCTGCGGCGGAAACTCCGGCTGCTGCCCCACTCCGCCCATGCCTCCGGTGCCTCCCTGCCATGGGCACAATCCCTGCCCCTGTCCCGATCCCTGCCCTCGTCCGGACCCCTGTCCCAACCCGTGGCCGGTGCCCCCCTGCCCGGGTCCGAACCCGGTACCTCCCTGTCCCGGCCCCGGCCCCGTACCTCCGTGCCCTGGCCCGGTGAGCGGTCCCACCGGACCCACCGGCCCTGCCGGTCCCACCGGTCCCACTGGGCCCCAGGGCTATCCCGGCCCCAACGGCGCTACCGGTCCCACCGGGCCCCAGGGCATCCCTGGCCCCAACGGCGTCGCGGGTCCCACCGGTCCTACCGGTCCCCAGGGACTTCAGGGCCCCACTGGCCCCACCGGCCCCACCGGGCCTATGGGGGAGGGCCTGCAGACGGTGACCACCTTTACCCCTGGCACTCCCTATGCCCTGGGAGATTTTGTCACCTATAACGGCAGCTTGTACAGAGCCCGGATTGGCAACCCCACCGGTACACCGGGCAGCTCCGCCGACTATGAGCTGGTTTCCGTTCAGGGCCCCACCGGCCCCACTGGTCCCACCGGACCCCAGGGTCAGACCGGAGCGGATGGTGCTACCGGCCCCACTGGACCGGAAGGTCCTGCCGGGGCTCAGGGCCCTGCGGGTGCGGAGGGCGCTACCGGTCCCACCGGACCGACCGGTCCCACCGGCCCCGAAGGCCCTGCCGGGGCTCAAGGTCCGGCTGGCGCAGAGGGTGCCACCGGTCCTACCGGCCCCACTGGTCCCACCGGCCCTGCTGGTGCAGGACTGCGGACCATTGCCGCTGTCTCGGATGCCACCAATTCCACCGATGTGGTGACCCAGTTTAACCAGCTGCTCTCCAACCTGCGCGCTGCGGGTATTCTGGCCGAATGATTTGCCGTAACCGCAACAGCCGGCGCCCCTTCGGGGGTGCCGGCCCTTTCAAAGGGGGGAACGTATGAGTCAATATAAGGTTTGGGTCTATGCGATCTGTAAAAACGAGAGTCAGTTTGTGGACCGGTGGATGGACTCCATGTCCGAGGCGGACCAGGTGGTGGTTCTGGATACCGGCTCAGAGGACGACACCGTGGAGCGCCTGCGTCAGCGGGGGGCGCTGGTAACGGTGGAGGCGGTGGTCCCCTGGCGCTTTGATGTGGCCCGGAACCGCTCCATGGAACTGGTGGACGATGACGTGGACATCTGTGTGTGCACTGATTTGGACGAGGTGTTTCATCCTGGATGGCGGGAGAAGCTGGAGCGGGCCTGGGTCCCCGGCGCGGGGCGGGCAAATTACCGCTATACCTGGTCCTTCAACGCCGACGGGTCAGAGGGCGTGACCTTCTGGTACGAGAAGATTCATGCACGCCGGGGGTATCAGTGGGTGCATCCCGTCCACGAAGTGCTGGAGTGGACCGGGGAGGGGCGGGAAGGCCCGATGGTACGGGCGGAGGGCATCCAGCTGGATCACCACCCGGACCCGAAAAAATCCAGAGCACAGTACTTACCGCTGCTGGAGCTGTCGGTGCGGGAAGCTCCGGAGGATGACCGCAACGTCCACTATTTGGGCCGGGAGTACCTCTACCGCCGCCGGTGGGATGACTGTATCCGCACCTTGAAGCGCCACCTCTCCCTTCCCAAGGCCACCTGGCGGGATGAGCGGGCGGCCTCCATGCGCTACATTGCCAAGGCCTATTGGAACAAGGGAGAGCGGATGGAGGCAAGGGACTGGTACCTCCGGGCCATTACTGAGGCTCCCCACCTGCGAGAGCCCTATATGGATCTGGCCTTCATGCTCTATCTCCAGGAGGAGTGGGAGGGGGTATTGTATTTCACGGCCTGTGCCCTGGCCATCACCGACCGGCCCGCCAGCTACATCTGCGAGGCGGAGGCCTGGGGCAGCCTTCCCTATGACCTGCGCTCCATGGCCTACTACCGCACGGGGGCCTATGACCAGGCCGTGGAGGAGATAAAAAAGGCGCTGGAAAAGGAGCCGGGCAACCAGCGGCTGCAAAAAAATCTGGTTTTGATGGAGCAGAAACTTCAGAAAACGTTTTAGGAAAGTTCATACTAGGGCCACGATTTCTTCATGGATGTCCGCTATGATGACACCTACCGAAGGGGAACCCCAAGTGCTTCTTCGGTCCGGCCCTCCGCTCCGGGAGGGACGGCGTCCAAGAAAGGAGAACAAATGATGAAACGAATGTTAGCCATTACCTGTGCCGGTGCTCTGCTGCTGGCCCTGACCTCCTGCTCCGGCGGACAGAAGGAAACCACCTCCAACTCGGCGTCTGGAAGCTCCAGCTCCATTTCCAGCTCGGCTTCCAGCTCCGGCAGCGATGTGAGCAGCGCGGGAAGCAGCGCCTCGGCCTCCAACCAGGAGGTCCAGAGCGTCAACCTGTACATCGGCATGAACGGGGACTTTTACGTCTACCCCCAGGAGATTGCCGGAGAGGTGACTCCTGAGGCGATCATTCAGAGCATGGCCGAGCTGACTGGCTGGAATCTGGATGTGGTGAGCGCCGTGGAGGGCAACGGAAAGATCGTGGTGTCTTTTGCCCAGACCAGCGCTCTGTATGTGGGGCCGCCCCAGGAGCAGAAGGAAGAATTCCAGGTTCTTGACGCGGGACAGCTGGATCAGACCATTCTGGACAGCATTCAGAAGACCCTTCAGGAGTGGGTCGGCACTGAGGACGGCACCGCTGAGGTCTATTTCACCGCCGCGGACGGCGGGGACCTGGTGCTGGAGGGCATCGGCGTGACGATTTCTGCCGATCAGCCCTATACCGGCTTCCCCACCGCTCAGGAGCAGTAAACCTGTCAACAAGGCCCGCCCTGCCATGGCAGGACGGGCTTTTTTTTTATGCCCTCTTGTAATTTTATCCGGGCTGTTTTATAATATTTTGTGAGTGATTTCAGAGGTTTTCTAGAAGAGAACCATATCTTTTGATGAAAGGGAGAACGCTATGACAGCCAGTGAGAAAAAGCAGCTCATGGTGACCGCCTGTAAGGTGCGCATGGGGGTCATTGAGGGCACCTACGGCGCCAAGGCGGGCCATCCCGGTGGAAGTCTGTCCGCCGCGGACCTGTTTACATACCTGTATTTCAAGGAGATGAAGATTGATCCCAAGAACCCCAAGTGGGAGGAGCGGGACCGCTTTGTCCTCTCCAAGGGTCACACCGCTCCCGGCCTCTACGCCGCTCTGGCCAACCGGGGCTTCTGCCCTGTGGAGGATCTGCCCACCCTGCGCCATATCGGCAGCTACCTTCAGGGCCATCCCAACATGAATGAGACCCCCGGTGTGGATATGTCCACCGGCTCTCTGGGCCAGGGCGTCTCCGCGGCCTGCGGTATGGCGCTGGCTGCCAAGCACAAGGGGATGGACTGCCGGGTGTATACCCTGCTGGGCGACGGTGAGATCGAGGAGGGCCAGGTGTGGGAGGCTATGATGTTTGCCCACCACTATAAGCTGGACAACCTGTGTGTGGTCATCGACAACAACGGCCTGCAGATCGACGGAAACATTGCCGACGTCATGAGCCCCTACCCCATCCCCGAGAAGCTGCGCGCCTTTGGCTTTGAGGTGGCGGAGATGGACGGCCACGACTTTGAGCAGATGGAGGCCGCCTTTGCCAAGGCCCGCCAGACGAAGGGCGTGCCCTTTGCCATCGTGATGAAGACCACCAAGGGCAATGGTGTCAGCTACATGGAAAACCAGGTGGGCTGGCACGGTAAGGCCCCCAACGATGAGGAATATGCGATTGCCATGAAGGAGCTCAAGGCTCAGCTGGCGGAACTGGAGGCGATGTAAGATGGCAGATGTGAAGAAGATCGCGACCCGTGAGAGCTACGGCAACGCCCTGAAGGAGCTGGCCGCGGAGCACGAGGACATTATCGTCTTTGACGCGGACCTGGCCGGCGCCACCAAGACGGGCATCTTTAAAAAGGCCTATCCCGACCGCCACTTTAACTGCGGCATTGCCGAGGGGAACATGATGGCGGTGGCCGCTGGGGCTGCCTCCATGGGGCTGGTGCCCTTCGCGTCCAGCTTTGCCATGTTCGCGGCCGGACGCGCCTTTGAGCAGGTGCGCAACTCCATCGGCTATCCCCACCTGAATGTGAAAATCGGCGCCACCCACGGCGGCATCTCCGTGGGCGAGGACGGAGCCTCTCACCAGTGCTGTGAGGACTACGCCCTGATGCGCTCCATCCCCGGCATGGTGGTCATGTCTCCCGCTGACGATGTGGAGGCCAAAGCTATGGTAAAGGCCGCCTATGAGCATGTGGGCCCTATCTATATGCGCTTTGGCCGTGCTGCCGTCCCCGTGTTCCATGACGAGTCCACCTACAAGTTTGAGATCGGCAAGGGCGAGGTGCTCCAGGAGGGCACCGATGTGGCCATCATCGCCAACGGCCTTCTGGTGGCCGAGGCTGTGGAGGCCGGCAAGGCCCTGAAGGAGGCGGGTATCTCCGCCCGGGTCATCAACATGGCCACGGTGAAGCCTCTGGATGAGGAGCTGGTGCTGAAAGCGGCCCGTGAGTGTGGCAAGATCATCACCTGTGAGGAGCACTCCATCCTGGGCGGCCTGGGTGAGGCCGTGTGCGGCCTTCTGAGCGAGAAGTGCCCCACCCCTGTGCGCCGCATTGGCGTCAACGACGAATTTGGTCACTCCGGCCCCGCCGCCGCGCTGCTCAAGCAGTTCGGCCTGTGCGCGGAGCACATTGTGGAGGTTGCCAAGGACTTCTGTCAGTAATCGCTTTGCCCCAAGGGGCAAGGTCCTATGAAAAAAGCCTGTGCCGGATTGGCACAGGCTTTTTTGCTGCTTAGTGAAATTTTGCCGGGTCGAACATGTGCAGATGAAGTTCCCGGGACAGAGTGCGCAGCACCTGGATGCCTGCCACACTGTTCCCCTTCCCATCCAGGGCGGGGCCGAAGAGGCCGATCCCCATGCGTCCGTCTACCACCGACAGGATGCCGCCGCCCACGCCGCTTTTGGAGGGAATCCCCACCTGGACGGCGAAGGTGCCGGAGCCGTCATACATGCCGCAGGTGAGCATGATGGTCTTCACCACCCGGACGGTGGTGGGAGACAGCAGCCGCTCTCCGGTGGCGGGGCGCACCCCGTCTCCGGCCAGCACAAGCCCCAGGCCCGCCAGGCTCTCCGCCGTGACGCTCAGAGAGCACATGCGCACATAGAAGTCCAGGGTGCGTTCCACATCGCTGCGGATGACCCCGGTGTTTTCCAGCAGATAGGCGATGGCACGGTTCCGGGAGATGTGGGACATTTCGGAGTGGTAGACCTTCTCGTCCAGGGTGATCTGTGGGTCCATGCACAGCTTCCGGGTGAAGGCGAGCATGTCCTCAAAGGAGATTTTGGGCTCCAGATAGCTGTCCACGGCGATGGCTCCGGCGTTGATCATGGGGTTGCTGGGGGTGCTGCCCACCGCTTCCAGCTTGCCCATGGCATTGAAGGCCTCTCCGGAGGGCTCCATGCCCACCCGCTCAAAAACAGTGTCAAAGCCGCACAGCTCCAGGGCCACGGCCAGGCTGATGACCTTGGAGATGCTCTGAATGCTGAAGTGTATGTCGGTGTCTCCTGCGCAGCAGCGCTCGCCCTCCCGGGTGAAGACGCAGGCCCCCAGATGGTGCTTGTCCATCTTGCCAAGCTCGGGGATATAGGTGGCGGTCTGGCCCAGATCTGCCGCGGGCCGGGCGGCCTCTACGGCCTGGGAAAGGATGGTTTGGATCATAGCGGTTCCTCCTCTGAAACGGGATTGATTCTGTCTCAAGCATAGCAGAAAATGGCTCGGCTGTATAATACGAAAGAGTTTTGACGGTTATTAAAAAAACGGATAGCGAAAACCGCTATCCGTTTGGTCAGCTGAGACGGGCCTTTACGTTGTACAGAAATTCCCGGGTGATTTCCGACAGGGTTTCCCCCTCCATGGTCACATAACCGAATTCAAATAGAAAGTCACAGCCGCTGATGGGGACCGACATGGCCTGATAGCCCGCCCCCTGCATCTCAAAGTCGTGAATGCCGATGGAGTAGAAGTCGCTCACGGAGATCAGGCGCATGAGGGATTCCCGGTTGGACAGGTAGATCACCTTGCTGCTGCGCTCCTCCGGAAGGCCTGGAAGCTGGGCCTCGAAGAGGCTGTGGGTCAGGTCATCGTACTGGCCCAGATAGCGGATCATGCCGTAGGGGGCCAGGGCGGAGAGGGTAATGGGCTTATGCTGGCGCACCAGGGGATGGTTTTTGGACAGGACAATGTGGGGCTCCACATAAGCAAGGCTCCGGTAGGCCATCCCCTTGGCGCTGAGCAGCTTTTCCAGCTCCCGGCGGCGCTTGCTGTCAAAGTGAAAAATTCCCACCACGGCCCGGCCGGAAAACACGTCATCAATGACCTGTTCCGGGCTGCCCTCAAAGAGCCGGTGGGAAAAGGCGGGGCGGTCCCGGTACTTGAGGACCACCTCGATAAAGCTCTCCATCACGTGGGAGAACTGGGTCATGGACACGGACAGGTGGTCGGGCTGGTCGGATTCCGGGGGAGAGGACCGGCGCAGACAACGCATTTCCTCCAGCACCCGCACGGCGTGGGTGAGGAACTCCTCCCCCTCGGGGGTGAGGGTGACGCCCTGGTTGCTGCGGTTGAGAAGGAGATAGCCAAATTCATTTTCCAGGTCGTGAATCATCTTCCCCAGATGGGGCTGGGAGATAAACAGGGCCTGGGCAGCCTTGTTGATGGAGCCAAGCTGGGCCACTTTGATAAAGCATTCCAGGTGTTTCAGGCTGATGTTGTACTGCATGGGCAGTTCCCCTCCTTCCGGCGGGGCAAAGCCCGGCGGTGGTTGAGGAAATTATATCATTTTTCCGGGGGAAAATCCACCTTTTGCCGGGAAAGTGCCGCTTACTGCCTGAGAAGCAGGGGCTGGAGCTGCCGGCCTGCCAGGGCGGCCTGGGCGGCGTCGGCCACCTGGGAGAAATCGGCCACCAGAGAGGTGGGCTTTTTTTCCGGGTCATCCTGACCAAAGGGGACAAAGTAGATGTACTTCCGGCCCAAAAGAGCGCCGATGGAGGGGGCGGAGGCAGCCAGACCGTCGTTGGTGGAGGGGGCAATGAGCAGGGGACGCTGGTTGCGCAGGTGGGCCTTGGCGGCCATGGTGACGCTGGTATCGGTAATGCCGGCGGCCAGCTTGCCCAGAGTATTGCCCGTGCAGGGACAGATAATGAGCAGGTCCAGCAGCTTTTGGGGGCCGATGGGTTCGGCGGCCTTGACGGTGGAGATGACCCGATGGTCACAAATGCGCTCCATCTCCCGCATGAGGTCGTGTGCGTTGCCAAAGCGGGTGTCGGTGTCGGCCACACACTGGGACACAATGGGCACCACCCGGGCAAACCGGGCCTTTACCTGCTCCAGGGCCTCCATGGCCAGAGCGTGGGTGCAAAAGGACCCGCACAGAGCGAATCCGATGGTTTTGTCTTCCAATTCAACTCTTCCTTTCCGCGCTTAATAGTCCAATTCGTGAAGCATGTTGTAAATGGTGGTTTTGATGGCGGCCCCGGCGGTGACGGGGGCCACCTTGCCGGGCAGGGACAGGCACCAGATGACGGTGCGTCCCAGCGCGCCCGCTGCTCCCAGGTCCACCCCGCCCGGCTTGGAGGCCAGGTCCAGAATCAGGCAGTCCTTTTTGGTCTCCTCCAGCTCTTCCCGGCCCAACACCCGGGCGGGGACTGTGTTGATGACCAGGTCACAGCCGCACAGGAAGTCCTTCAGCTGCTCCAGGTGCTCCGCTCCAAAGCCCATGGCCTGGGCCCAGGCCAGCTGGTCGTACTTCCGGGCGGCCACGGTGACGTTGGCCCCAAGAGCCTGGAAGCGCTGGGCGGTGAGCCGCCCCACCCGCCCAAAGCCCACCACCAGTACCCGGGCGCCGTGGATAGAAATGGGCAGGTGTTCCATGGCCAGCTGGACCGCGCCCTCGGCGGTGGGCACCGCATTGGCCACGGCCAGCTCCTCCCGGGTAAAGTAGTCCCGGAGGATGAGCCCCCGGGCTTGGGCCAGAGTTTGGACCTGGGGGTCCAGCCGGCCTCCGCAGAGAAACTGCCCTGGAGACAGCCGGCCCAGAATGTCCTCCAGAGGGTGATCCCCGGCAGAGAGAGGGGCGTTGAGCAGACCCTCTCCCTGGGATACGGGGAGGGGGAGAATGACACAGTCGGCCAGGGATATAGACAGGGGACTGGACTGAGGAATGGGGCCGGACAGATCCTGGACCAGGTCCAGGGCATAGGTATAGACCGTGTGGCCGTCCTGGCTGAGCAGCTGGGCCAGCCTGGCCTGGCGCTGGTCGCCGCCCACCACCCAGATATTCAATTCGTGTTTCATGGGAATGTACACCTCCGGAACCGCCCGGCAGGGCGGCGGGTTTCTGCTTTATCCTATGCGGGGAAGCGGCGGGGGTGAGAGAGGGAAGGGGAGTTGACAAATAAAAAAGCGCCCGTCCCAGTTGGGACGGGCGCTTGATATTCTTGGAAAGCCTCTCTTACTTGGCAGCCTTGGCAGCCTTGATGGCCTCAACGAGCATGGGGCCGACCTTGAACAGGTCGCCGCAGATGCCGTAGTCGGCGATCTCGAAGATGGGGGCGTTCTCGTTCTTGTTCACGGCGATGATGCACTCGGAATCCTGCATGCCAGCCTTATGCTGGATGGCGCCGGAGATACCCAGAGCCACATAGATCTTGGGGTGCACGGTCTTGCCGGTCTGGCCAACCTGGTGGTCGGCAGACATCCAGCCGGAGTCAACCACGGCACGGGAAGCGCCCACGACGCCGCCCAGAACCTCGGCCAGCTCCTCAGCCAACTTGATGCCGCCCTCCACGTCCTTGGAGATACCACGGCCCACGGACACGACCACGTCGGCGCCGATCAGGTTAACCAGCTTCTTGGCGGCCTTGACGACCTCCACCACCTGGGTCTGCATATCGGCCTCGGTGAGGGAGAAGTTGGGCTTGATGATCTCGCAGGCGTCAGCCTTGGCCTGGTCGAAGGCGTTCTTCTTCATAACGCCGGGACGGACGGTGGCCATGGCGGGACGGAAGCGGGGGCAGATGATGGTGGCCATCAGGTGGCCGCCGAAGGCGGGACGGGTCATCTTCAGGTTCCGGTCCTCTTCGGGGATGTTGTCGATGACGTTGGGAGCCAGAGTGGAGGAGGCGCGCAGGAACTCCTTGTACTTGGGCACGTCGATGTCCAGGTGGGTGCAGTCAGCGCACAGGCCGGTGTGCAGACGGGCCGCGCAGCGGGGGCCCAGGTCACGGCCGATGTTGGTAGCGCCGATCAGCATAACCTCGGGCTTGTACTCCTCGATCACGTCGCAGATGACCTTGGTGTAGCCGTCGGTGGTGTAGTTCTCCAGCAGGGGGTGGTCGCAGACGTACACGCCGTCGGCGCCGTAGCCGCCCAGCTCCTTGGCAATACCCTCAACGTTGTGGCCCAGGAGAATGCCGTACAGCTTGGAGCCCAGCTCGTCGGCCAGCTTGCGGCCCTCGGAGATCAGCTCGAAGGAGGTGGGCATCATGGTGCCCTGACGCTGCTCACAGAATACCCAAACGCCGCCCTTGAATTCTTCAATCGCAGCACTGTTGTAGTTAGACATAGTGATTTTCTCTCCCTTCTATCAGATCAGGTGCTTGGCGGCCAGCAGACCGGCCAGCTTGTCGCAGGTGGCTCTGT
>CALWYG010000127.1 GCA_944385695.1 uncultured Oscillospiraceae bacterium
CCGGATCTGGGCATCTTCCCCATGACCACCTCCTCCCACACACTGGCCGGCTTCGGCTGTGTGGGCGGGGCGGTGCCTCCCACCGCCATCGAGGATGTGATCTGCGTCACCAAGGCCTACTCCTCCTGCGTGGGCTCCCAGACCGAGCCCTTCGTCAGTGAGGTCACCGGCGAAGCCGGGGACGAGCTGCGCCGCCGGGGCGGCGACAAGGGCGAGTTCGGCGCCACCACCGGCCGTCCCCGCCGGGTGGGCTGGTTTGACGCCGTGGCCACCAAGTACGGCTGCATGGTTCAGGGAGCCACCCAGGTGGCCCTCACCTGTCTGGACGTTCTGGGCTACCTGGACGAGATCCCCGTGTGTACCGGCTATGAGATCGACGGCCAGGTCACCGATATGTTCCCCACCACCCCCAGCCTCCTGCGGGCCAAGCCTGTGTTCACCACCCTGCCCGGCTGGAAGTGCGACATCCGGGGCTGCAAGAACTATGAGGACCTGCCCCAGCAAGCCCGGGACTATGTGGACTTCCTGGAGGCCCACATCGGCTGCCCCATCACCTTTGTCTCCAGCGGTCCCAAGCGGGAGGAAATGACCTACCGCACCACCAAGCTGTAATTCTGATCCGACCACGCCGGACGCCCAGCATGGCGTCCGGCGTGTCTCCCATCAAGGCATTTCGTGCATCACCCGAAGGAGGACGCCATGAAAAAAGTTCTTTCCACCCTGGCCGCCCTGGCCCTCACCGTGATCCTTTCTGCCCCTGCCGCCTGCGCTTTGGAGCTGGAGGATGCCAAAACCCTTCTGTCCCAGCTCTACTATGACGGCGTACCCCAGGAGGTGTTGGAACTGGACTCTCTGGAGGAGATCCTGGCCGCCCTGGGCGACCCCTACACCTATTACATGGACCCGGAGCAGTATGAGAGCTTCAACCAGGCGGTCAATGGCCAGGAGGTCGTGGGCATCGGCGCCGGTGTGGAGAATGTCTATAAAGAGGGCTATCTCATCCTCTCCATCCTTCCCGATTCTCCCGCCCTGGAGGCCGGGCTCCAGGCCGGCGACCGGCTCATCGCCGTGGATGGCGTCCCCCTTACCGCCGACATGGACCCCCGTGGTCCCATCACCGGTGAGGCCGGCACCTCTGTCACCGTCACCGTGGTCCGGGATGGCCAGGAACTGAGCTTTACCATGGTCCGCCGGGCGGTGATCATTCCCATTGTCTCCTACTCCCTGGAGGACGGCATCGCCGTTATCGACTGCGTCAGCTTTGGCGCCACCACCCCTGCCACCTTCCAGCAGGCCCTGGAGGAGTTGGAAGATGAGACCGCTGTCTGGATTGTGGACCTGCGCGCCAACCCCGGCGGAGACAGCAAGTCCACTGCCGCCTCTGCCTCCTTCTTTACTGGCGGCGGCATCATGCTCTATTTCCGGGACGGGGCTGGAAACTACAACTACACCTACACCAAGCCCACCTACCCCGACCTGACGGATAAGCCGGTCATCATTCTCACCAGCGACCATTCCGCCAGCGGCTCGGAGCTGTTCTCCGGCATTATCCGGGACTACAACGCGGGCATTGCTCTGGGCCAGCGCACCTTCGGCAAGGGCACTGCCCAGATCGTGCTCACCAGCAAGAGCACCAATATGCTCTCCGAGGGCGAGGCCCTGCGCATCACCATCTACCGCTTCTTCTCCCCCGATGGCGTTACCAACCACATTGTGGGCGTACTGCCCACCCTGGTCCTCTCCCCGGAAAACACCCAGACCGCCGCCCTCCTGCTGGGCTCCAACAAGCCCCAGCGGGCCGAGGGCTACGCCAAGCTGGAGCTGGCCGGGCAAACCTTCTATCTGGATCTAACCAAGGCCACCGTGGCGGACAACCAGGCCGCCTTTACAGAGCTTTTGGAGGCCCTGCCTCCCTCCGCCAAGCTCTATGAGGGCTCCGGCACCCTGACCTGGACAACGATCACCCCCGCTCAGCTGGCTCAGAGCCTGCACCTCTCGTTCACTCCCCGCACCTTCTCCGACACTCAGCTGAGCATCTACACCCGTGAGATCGAGACACTGGCCGCCTATGGGCTGCTTACCGGGGATGAAAACGGCGCCTTCCACCCCAATGACACCCTCACCCGGGGTGACTTCTGCGCCATGGTCACCCAGGCCCTGGGGCTCTATGGCGGGAAAGAGCTGACCTTCTCTGATGTGCCCCAGGACGCCCCCTATGCCCAGGCCATTTCCCACATGGTTTCTTTGGGTTTCCTGGCCGGCTATGGGGATGGCACTTTCCGCCCCGAGGAGCCCATCACCTACGAGCAGATGGTTACCGCCCTGGCGGCGGTGGCCGTTTGGTCGGACATGGACAGCTTTAACCTCTCTAAGGAGGAGCTGACCATGGATCAGTGGCTGGAGTATCACGAATATTCTGACTGGGCCCAGAGCGCCGCCCGGGATCTTAGCCTGCTGGGCGTACTGATCAAGGATGTTGCCCCCGGAGACACCGTTACCCGGGAACTGGCCGCCGGCACCCTGTGCCGCCTGATGGAAAACATCGGCCTTATTTGGGATTAACCATATACACATTGTTATTTTTGGAAAGGATATGACAAAATCATGACCAAGATCGACATTATTTCCGGCTTCCTGGGGGCAGGCAAGACCACTCTCATCAAAAAGCTGCTGGACGAGGCCTTTAAGGGTGAAAAGCTCGTGCTCATCGAAAACGAGTTTGGCGAGATCGGCATTGACGGCGGCTTTCTGAAGGACGCCGGCGTGGAGATCACCGAGATGAACTCCGGCTGCATCTGCTGCTCCCTGGTGGGCGACTTCGGCACCGCTCTGAAGAAGGTCCTCAACGATTACGCCCCCGACCGGATCATCATTGAGCCCTCCGGCGTGGGCAAGCTCTCCGACGTGATTGCCGCCGTGGAGGGCGTGCAGAAGGATGAACCCAACCTCCATCTGAACAGCTTTGTCACCGTAGTGGACGCCACCAAGGCCAAGGTATATATGAAGAACTTCGGAGAGTTTTTCAACAACCAGGTGGAGCACGCCTGCGCCATCGTCCTCTCCCGCACCCAGAACATGGCCCAGCCCAAGCTGGACGCCGCTGTCGCTCTGCTGCGGAGCAAGAATGAGAAGGCTGCCATTCTCACCACCCCCTGGGACCAGCTCACCGGAGGGCAGATTCTCTCCGCCATGGAGGGCGGCCACTCTCTGGCCCAGGAGCTGATGGAAGAAATCGAGCACGAGCACCATCATCACGACCACGACGAGCACTGCGACTGCGGCTGCCATGACCATGACCACCATCACGACCACGAGCATCATCACGAGCATGACCATGACCACCACCACGACCATGACCACGGCTCCTGCTCCTGTGGCCACCACCACACCGAGGAGGAGTTGGCTGAGATCCATGCCCAGCTGGGCTGTGAGGGTGAGTGCCCCTCCTGCGAGCTGTGCGACAGCTGCATCCACTCCACCACCCACCATCATCACCATGCCGATGAGGTGTTCACCTCCTGGGGCCGGGAGACAGCCCGGAAGTATAGCCGGGAGGAGCTTCAGGAGATCCTGGCCGCTCTGGCTATGGGGGAGGACTACGGGTATATCCTCCGGGCCAAGGGCATGCTCCCCTGCGAAGACGGCGTGACCTGGCTCCACTTCGACCTGGTGCCCGAGGAGTTCCAGATCCGGGAGGGGGCCCCCGACTACACCGGGCGGCTGTGCGTCATTGGCTCTGAGCTCAAGGAGGATCAGCTGGAGAAGCTGTTCCTGCTGGCGTGAGGTGAGCGGACATGCCTGATTCCCGTATCCCTCTGTATCTGATTACCGGCTTTCTGGACAGCGGTAAGACCACCCTGCTCACCGACACTCTGAACATGGACTACTTCAACGACGGCCAGCGCACCGTTTTGCTCATGTGCGAGGACGGCGAGGAGGAGTACGATCCCCAGCACCTGTCCCACCGCAACTGCCGCCTGGTGCCCATTGAGCGCCAGGAGCAGCTCACCACCGAATTTCTTCAGGAGGTGGACCGGCGCTTCCAGCCCGAGCGGGTGTTATTGGAGTATAACGGCATGTGGCCCATTCAGATCCTCCGGGATCTGAAGCTTCCCAAGGGCTGGGGCCTCTACCAGGCCATCGACGTCATCGACGGCTCCACCTTTGAGATGTACCTGAAAAACATGCAGTCCATGATCATCGATATGGTCACCGAGGCGGACATGGTTCTCTTCAACCGCTGCACCCCCGACATGCCCATGTCCGGCTGGAAGCGGTCGATCCGGGCGGTGAACCGCATGTGTGAGATCGTCTTTGAAGACGAGCAGGGAGAGGAACTGGAGGTGGAGGACATCCTCCCCTACTCCCTGGAGGAACCCCACATCACCCTGGAGGACCCGGACTACGGCATCTGGTACCTGGACATTCAGGAGCATCCGGAGCGGTATGTGGGCAAGACCATCACCATGAAGGTCCAGGCCATGACCGGGATGAGACTGCCCAAGGGCACCTTTGTCCCCGGCCGCAACGCCATGACCTGCTGCGCGGAAGACATCCGCTTCTTCGGCTTCCTGTGCAAGTACGACAAGTCCCGTTCCCTTAAGAAGGGCGAGTGGGTCACGGTCACGGCGGAAATCCGCTGGGAGGAGGCCAAGGTGTACGACGGGGAGGGCGTGGTTCTCTACGCCCAGTCTGTAGAGCCCGCCGACCGGCCGGAAGATCCCCTGGTCTATTTTAGATAATCGAATAAACAGAAAAATCCCCATGCGCGTGGCGCATGGGGATTTTTTATGCCTCCGAAAAAATTTGGCCGCCCGAAGGCGGCCAAAGACAGTAACATCCGCTTTTTCGGATTCCTTATCCAAAGAAGGAGATATAGCCCAGCACGAAGATGACCAGCACCACGATGGGCAGGATGTAGGTCACATAGGACCGGATGGACTTGGGGAACTTCAGACCCTGGCCGGCGTTGGCCTCGGCCAGAAAGTTATCCCAACCCCAGCCCAGCTTGCTCACGCAGAACAGCAGATACACCAGAGAGCCCAGGGGCAGGATGTTCTGAGACACCAGGAAGTCCTCCACCGTGGAGATATCCATCCCCAGGATGCGCACATTGGCCCACACATTGGAGCCCAGCACGCAGGGCATAGACAGCACCAGCACGCCCACCAGGTTCACCAGCACGCCCTTCTTCCGGCTCCAGTTCCACTTGTCCATGCAGAAAGAAATGAGGTTCTCAAACACGGCAATGATGGTGGACAGGGCGGCAAAGAACAGGAACACAAAGAACAGTCCGCCCCACAGCTGGCCCATGGGCATGTGGTTGAACACATTGGGCAGGGTGATAAATACCAGGGAGGCGCCCGACTGGGGGGCCACTCCGTAGGCGGAGCAGGCGGGGAAGATAATAAGGCCCGCCACAAAGGCCACGCTGGTATCCAGCACGCCAATGCGTACCGCCTCGCCCATCAGCCGGTGCTCCTTGCCGATGTAGCTGCCGAAGATAGCGATGGCTCCAATGCCCAGGGACAGAGTGAAGTAGGCCTGTCCCATGGCGGCAAAGACCGCCTCGCCCAGAATGAAGTTGCCCTCGGCGTCATAGACCAGATTGTGGAAATTGGGCTGGAGATAGAACTTCAGGCCCTCACCGGCTCCCTCCAGCAAAATGGAGTTGACCGCCAGCACCACCATCAGGCCCAGCAGGCAGAGCATCATCACCTTGTTGACCCGCTCCACGCCGTTGCGCAGGCCTTGGGCACACACCAGCATGCCCAGCACCACCACAATGACCATGAAGATCCCCATGATCACCGGGTCGCCCTGCATCTGGGTAAACTCTCCGGTGACCTGCTGGGCATCCAGGCCCATAAAGTCTCCCCGGAGGGTCTTGACGCAGTAGTACAGCAGCCACCCGGCAATGACGGTGTAGAACATCATCAGCAGGTAATTGCCCGCAAAGCCGATGTAGCTGTACCAATGCCACTTGGTGCCCTTGGGCTCCAGCACGTGGAAGGACAGGGCCATGCTCTTCTGGCTGGCCCGGCCCACCGCCAGCTCCATGGACAGCACCGGCAGACCCAGGGCTACCAGAAACAGCAGATAGAGCAGCACAAAAGCCGCTCCGCCATATTGACCTGTGATGTAAGGAAACCGCCATACGTTGCCCAAGCCGATGGCGCACCCCGCCGAAATGAGCAAAAAGCCCAGTCGGGAGGAAAAGCTTTCTCGTTTTTCCATAATACTCTCCTCTCTCCCGGTAAATCCGGGATACCCGGGGAGGGCTCCCCGGACACAACTATACCATTTTACCCATCCCGCCCCCTCAGGTCAACCCCTGGGGAAAAAAGGGGGAAATTTCCTCTTGACAGCGAAGGGTTTTCTTGTATAATGTGTAGTACAAGTGTTCTATTCAAGAGGAGGGGGAGCCCATGGAGCTGCTGGACAAGCTGAATATCCTGGCCGATGCGGCCAAATATGACGCCGCCTGTACCTCCAGCGGCCTGGACCGCTCCGGACGGCCTGGGACGGTGGGCAGCACCATGATGGCCGGCTGCTGCCACTCCTTCTCCGCCGACGGGCGGTGCATCTCCTTATTAAAGGTGCTTTTCACCAACTACTGCGTCTACGACTGCCAGTACTGCGTCAACCGCCGCTCCAACGACCTGCCCCGGGCGGCCTTCACCCCCCGGGAGCTGTGCGAGCTCACCATGGGCTTTTACCGGCGCAACTACATCGAAGGGCTGTTTCTCTCCTCGGCCGTCATCCAGAATCCCGACTACACCACCGAGCAGATGATTGAGACTCTGCGCCTTCTCCGGGAGGAATACCGCTTCGGCGGCTACATCCACGCCAAGGCCATCCCTGGGGCCAATCCCCTGCTCACCTACCGGCTGGGGCTGCTGGCAGACCGGCTGAGCGTGAACATCGAGCTGCCCAGCGCCCAGAGTCTCTCCCTGCTGGCTCCCGACAAGAAAAAGTGGGCCATTCTGGCCCCCATGGGACAGATCCGGGATGGGATCTCAGTATCCAAACAGGAGCGCAGACTCTGCCGCCACGCCCCCCGCTTTGCCCCGGCAGGCCAGTCCACCCAGATGATTGTGGGGGCCACGGGGGAGAGCGACCGGCACATTCTCTCCCTCACCCAGGGACTTTATGATAAATACCAGTTAAAGCGGGTCTTTTACTCCGCCTATATGCCCGTGTCCACCAGTCCCCTGCTTCCCGCTCCCCAGGGCTTTCAGCCGCCCCTTCTCCGGGAACACCGGCTCTATCAGGCGGACTGGCTGCTGCGCTTTTACCACTTCCGGGCGGAGGAAATTTTAGACGAGGGGCAGCCCGATCTGGACCTGCGCATGGACCCCAAGTGCTGCTGGGCCCTGCGCCACCTGGAATTTTTCCCCGTGGAGGTGAACCGGGCGGACTATGAGGCCCTGCTGCGGGTACCGGGGATCGGCGTGCGCTCGGCCCGGCGGATTCTCACCGCCCGGCGGGTGGGCCCCCTCACCTTTGAGGGTCTGAAGCGCCTGGGGGTGGTGCTGAAGCGGGCCCAGTATTTCCTCACCTGCTCCGGCCGTCCCCTCCGGGGATTGCACGTCACGGAAGATGGACTGCTGCGCCATCTGCTGGCTCTGGAGGCCCCCGCCACGCTCTCCCAGGAGCCGGTGCAGCTATCCCTGTTTGATTCGGCGGGTTAGGAGGTAACCAACATGCCCTGGACTCAGGTGTGCTGCTGCTATGACGGCAGCTTTCCCGGCTTTCTCTCCTGCGTGTTTGAAAGCTATGTCCACAAGGAGGAGCCGGTGGAATTTCGCACCCCGGAGGACCTCTCCTGCTCCCTCTATCCTCAGCGTACCATCCAGACCCATCCCGCCCACGCCCAGCGGGTGTACCGCTCCCTGGAGGGAAAGCTGGGCCGGGAGGGGCGGGAGCTGTTTGTCCGGGGGTTTCTCACCTGCCTTCCGGAAAAGGAGCTATGGCTGTGGCGGTTTCTCCGCATGGGCTATGACCGGGGGCCCTCCTTCACCCGCAACCTCACCGACCCCACGGTGGACACGGTGCGCCGGGCGGTACAGCACCTGAACAGCGAGGCCCATCAGTACAAGGGCTTCACCCGCTTTTCTGAGCTTCATGGCATTCTGGTGGGAGAAATCGAACCCAAAAACCGGGTGCTCCCCCTCCTGCGCCCCCACTTCCGGGGCCGCTACCCCGGGGAAAATCTGGTCCTCCATGACCGCACCCACCACGAAGCCCTGTTCTCCCGGCCCCGGGAGTGGGCCATCCTGCCAGTGGAGGACTTTCATCCCGGCCCCCCGGGGGAGGAGGAGCTTCAGTACCGGAAGCTGTGGCGCAGCTTCTATGACACCATTGCCATTGAGGGCCGGTATAATCCCAAATGCCGCATGACCCACATGCCCAAGCGCTATTGGGCCATGATGACCGAGTTTCAGAAGGATTGGGACACCGCCCTGCCTGAGCTCCCCGATGCCTCTTCCCCCCAAAAAGGGCCTTTGGTATAATTTTGGTGGTGTAACTGTTCTACCCAAAACGCCTCCAGGTGGCCGCGGATTTTACCCGGGCATGCCATATTCCAAGCCAGCAGAATTATATGGCTATTTTTTCCGGGAAGCTCCTTGGGGGGCTTGCCGTACCCTGCCATTTTGTGGTATAATTCGATAAATCAAGAAGAAACCACACCAGGAGGTATCGGCCATGAAATGTCCCTACTGTTCCTATTTGGAGAGCAAGGTGGTGGACTCCCGCCCCGCCGACGAGGGGGCCAGCATCCGCCGCCGCCGTGAGTGCCTGGCCTGCCACAAGCGCTTTACCACCTATGAGACTATGGAGAGCCTGCCCCTGATGGTGGTGAAAAAGGACGGCAGCCGCCAGAGCTTTGACCGCAACAAGGTTTTGGGCGGTCTCATTCGGGCATGCGAGAAGCGGCCGGTACCCTATCACGCCCTGGAAGAGCTGGTCAGCGAGATCGAGCAGGTGCTCCAGAACCAGATGGAGCGGGAAATCCCCTCCGCCCAGATCGGTGAACTGGTGATGGACCGGCTAAAAAAGCTGGACGAGGTGGCCTATGTGCGCTTCGCCTCCGTATATCGTCAGTTTAAGGACATTAACACCTTCATGCACGAACTGAATAAACTATTGGAGGACAAATGATATGATCTACGACAGCTTAGCGCACATCGAGGCCTATCAGGGCATCCACCCCGGCGTATACAAGGGGCTGAAGCTCCTGGCCGAGACCGACTTCTCCCAGATGGCGGATCAGCGCTACGAGGTGGACGGGGACAACCTGTTCTTCTTCCTCCAGTCCTACGAGAGCAAGCCGGCCAACGACACCCCCGAGTCCCACAAAAAGTACATTGACATTCAGTGCGTCCTGTCCGGCATTGAGGCTATGGATGTGGGCGCCCTGGAGGACATGACCGACATCGCCGAGGCCCGGCCCGAGGGAGACATCTGGCTCCACCATGGCCCCGCCGATTCCCGGGTGATCCTGACCCCGGGGAAGTTCGCCGTTCTCTGGCCCGGCGACGCCCACGCCCCGGGCATCGCCGTGGGAGAACCCACCCAGTGCCGCAAGGCCGTGGTCAAGGTCAAGGTTTAACGGAATCAGGCATCCAAAAAGCCCCCGCAGCCAAATGGCTGCGGGGGCTTTCGCTGTTTGTCAGTTCAGGCTCCACACCAGATCTTCCTTGGGCAGCTTGTCCCAGGAGAAATGCGGAAGGAGCTCTTGTGGGGTAATGGGTTCCGGACGGTCCATGAGCCGGGCTGCGCAGGCCAGCTGGCCCACCAGCTCCGGGGCGGTATACCGCCGCTGGAGCTCTCCCAGCTCCTGATCCCGGTCCCGTTTAGCCAGCCGCCGTCCCTCTGGAGACAGGAGCAGGGGCAGATGGCCGTAGTCCGGGTGTGGCAGGTCCAGGGCATCCTGAAGCCACAGCTGCCGAGGCGTAGAGGACAGCAGGTCGCTCCCCCGCACCACCTGGGTGACCCCCATCATGGCATCGTCCACCACCACCGCCAGCTGATAGGCATAAACTCCGTCCGACCGGCGGACGATGAAGTCCCCACAGTCTTTTTTTAAATCCTCACTGTAATTTCCATAGAGTAAATCACAAAACGTAATGGTTTCTTCCGGCACAGAGGCCCGCCAGGCGGGACGCCGGGTCTTTTCCAACTCCTCACGCTCCGCTGCCGTCAGCCTGGAACAGCGGCCATCGTAGACCGAGAGGCCGTCGGAGCGGTGGGGGGCGGAGGCAGCCAGGCGCTCGGCCCGGGTGCAGTAGCAGGGGTAGACAAGCCCCTGCTCCTCCAGGACATGAAAGGCCTGTGCATAGGCTTCGGTACGTTTGGACTGCCAGACCGGCTCCCCGTCCCAGTCAAGGCCCAGCCATTCCAGATCCCGCATCACCTGGTCGCAGTACTCCTTCCGGCACCGGTCCGGGTCCAGGTCCTCCAGGCGCAGGACCATTCTCCCCCCGGCGCTGCGGGCACTGAGCCAGGAGAGCAGGCAGGACCACAGGTTTCCCATGTGCATCCGGCCGCTGGGACTGGGGGCAAAGCGGCCGGTGGGTTTGATTGCGGCTTGTTCCACGGCAGGTTCCCTCCCATTTCTAACTCCTAATTCCTAATTCCCCCAGGGCCTGCTGCAAGAACGCTGCATCCTTGTCATCCAGGGCGTGGAGCCCGGCGGTCTCCTCCAGGTGGTGGGTAAACTCGTGAGCCACGGTGGCAAAGATCTCGTCCTTCCACACCTCCTCGTCCTCCTCGCTGAGGATGGCGGCAAAGGAGCCGTAGTAGAGGAGAATGTACCGGCCCAGCAGATCGTGAACATACTCCCCCATGATGTACATTTCCCCCGGTGGAAACTCCGGATCTGGAAGGGCCTGCTCCTCCAGCTGAATGCCTCCATCCAGTCCTTCAAAGAAGGAGTCCGGAAACGCTCCGGCGATCTCCTCCAGCCAGTCCCCCATCTGCTCATAGGTAGGCGTCATAGCGGCCCTCCCCTACTGCGGGCTGAGATCTGCCTGCCTCCGCAGCAGAGACAGGGGCGGCACCTGCCGGGGCAGCTTCATGCGGAAGGTCATCTGGGGCTTGCGCACCTCGGTGAGTGGGATTCCTTCCCCGTCCCACAGGCCCTCCACCGTCAGCTTCTGGGGGCGCACATCAGGGCCCACCAGCTCCAGTTCGGCTCCCAGGGCAAATTTGTTGTTGAGGGTGAGCACGGCGTTGCCCTCCCGGTCACAAGACTGAACCTTGGCCACAATCTGCCAGTCCCGCACATACCGGGAATTTTCCGTATATTGCCCCGGCTGTCCGAAGTAGAAGCCGGTTGAGTAGTGCCGGTGGCTGATGTGCTCCACCTCGTCCCGCCATACCGGGTCCAGAGGCTGTCCGGCGACGGCGGCGTCAATGGCGTGGCGGTAAGCCCCGGTAACGATGGCGGCATAGTAGGCGCTCTTGGCCCGTCCCTCCAGCTTCAGGGAGTCCAGGCCCGCCTCCATCAGCTCAGCCACATGGTCGATCATACACATATCCCGGGAGTTCATGATGTAGGTCTCCCCATTCTCCTCGAAGACAGGGAAATACTCCCCGGGGCGCTTCTCCTCCATGAGTGCGTACTGGTAGCGGCAGGGCTGGGCACACTCCCCCCGGTTGGAGTCCCGACCGGTCATGTAGTTGGACAGCAGGCACCGCCCCGAGTAGCTCACGCACATGGCCCCGTGGGCAAAGGCCTCGATCTCCAGCTCCTTTGGAGTCTTTTGGCGGATCTCCCGGATCTCGTCCAGACTCAGCTCCCGGGCCAGGATGACCCGGCTGGCCCCCAGATCGTGCCAGGCGCAGGCGGACTGGTAGTTGACAATGCTGGCCTGGGTGGAGATATGGCACTGGACGTGGGGGGCGTGGCGCTTACAAAGAGCCAGGGTGCCCACATCCGCCAGGATCACCGCGTCCGCTCCAACTGCCTCCAGGTATTCCAGCCACTCCGGCAGCCGCTTCACCTCGTCGTTGCGGGGCATGGTATTGCAGGTGACGTGGACGCGCACCCCCCGGCTGTGGCACAGCTCCACAGCGGTTTTCAGCTCCTCGGGGCTGAAATTGCCCGCGAAGGAGCGCATACCGAACAGGCTCCCCGCCAGATACACTGCGTCCGCCCCATAGGCCAGGGCCATCTGCAGGCGCTCCATATCTCCCGCCGGGGCGAGCAGTTCAATGTTCTTTCCCATATCGTTCTCTCCTAAAGAATGGGGCAGGGGACAACGCCCCCGCCCCGTGTGTTTGGTTTATCCGTTGTAGAGCTCCTGGGTCGCCAGGAAGGACTGCATCTGGTCGTAGGTCTTGAAGTAGTGGTGCTTGCCATCGTCCCCCAGGGCGTAGTAGAAGTAGTCGGTGCTCTCGGGGCTGAGGGCGGCCTGGATAGCCTCCTTGCCCGGGTTGGCAATGGGGGCGGGAGGCAGCCCCTTGTACATATAGGTGTTATAGGGGGAGTCGATGGACTTGTCCGCCTCGGTGGGCTGCTTGCCGCCGTTGATATAAACCAGGGTGGCATCGATCTGCAGGTAGCCCTGGGTTCCAGCGCTGGGGTTGTTGAGGCGGTTATAGATGACGGAGGCGATCTTGGCCTGGTCGTCGCCGTCGGTCTCACGCTCGATGAGGGAGGCGATGGTCAAAATCTCTCGCAAGGTATACCCCGAGTTGGCCACCTGCTCCCGCATGGTCTCGTCATAGATCTCATCAAAGCGCACCAGCATCTTGTTGATGGCGTAGACGGTGTTGTGGGGGGTATAGAACTGGTAGGTATCGGGGTAGAGGAAGCCCTCCAGGCGGTTGGCGTCTCCCAGGGGAATGTCCTGGAGGAAATCGAAGGCGTAATCATAGTTGGCGGCCTGCTCATTGAGATCCTCCGCCGTGGCCACGCCCCGCTCCTCCATAAGGGCAAAGATCTGGGAGAGGTTCATGCCCTCGGTGATGGTGACGGACACCTCCGCCTTGGTGGCAGAGTTGGCGCTCATGCCGCTGAGCAGGGCCCGGTAGTCCATGTCGGTGTTCAGGGTGTAGGTGCCCATGGTCACATCATCGTCTCCGCCGGTGATGCCGGCGAAGAGTTTGAAGAGCCACTTATACTCGATAAGCCCCTCATCCTTTAGGCGGTTCACCACATCTCCAAAGGAGTCCTCATTGGTGATGGTGATGGTGACCGTCTTCTCCTCTTTGTTCAGGGCCAGCACATCCCCGGCCAGAATCCAGCCTACGCAGGCCAGAATGACCGAGGCTCCGATCACCCCCGCGATATACAGCAGCACCAGGCTGGCGGTACGTCCAGCGGAGGGTTTCCGTTTTCTGCGGCGCTGGGCAGAGGTGCGGTGGGGATGTTCCTCCCGATACTCGCCCTGGTCCTCCCGGTGGGAGGTGGTGCGGGTGCTTCTCCGCTGGCGCGGTTCATAGTCTCGTTGCTGTGGCATTGGGTTCAGCTCCTAATGATTTTTTGCTCCAACCCTGTCACCGGGGACAGGCCGGGGCCATAGAATGGTACAGAAGCGCGGGGATACACATCCTCGTGCAAATGAAATGAGGTGAAATGCAATATGTGCTGTGGGAACAACGGTTGGGGCGGCAACGGCTCCTGGTGGATTATTCTGCTGATTATCCTCTTCTTCTGCTGCGGCGGCGGCTGGAACAACAGCAGCTGCGGCTGCGGCAGCAATGGCTGCGGCAGCAGCCGAAACAGCGGCTGTGACGATGATTGCGGCTGCTGCTGAGCGCTACACACCAAACCGGGCGGGGGAGTGTTCTCTCCCGCCCACTTTTTATTCCCGCTTGTTAGAAGGAGAAGGTCTCCTCCTCGGTGATGAGCAGATCCACACGGCTGTCGTGGGCCTCGGTGGGCACCTTTTCCTGGAGGACGGCCTTGCGGCACAGGCCCACCCGGAAGCCGTTAAAGTGTTCCAGCCACCGGTCATAGTACCCTCCCCCAAAGCCCAGGCGGTAGCCCCGGCGGTCGTAGCACACCGCGGGCACCAGAATGAGGTCGATATCTGCCTTCTCCATCAGGGGGCAGTCCTCCCCCGGCTCGGAGATGCCAAAGCCCACCTCAATCAGAGGTTTATCGGGGTCATAGAGGCGCACTTCCATCTGATGCTCCGGGAGCATACGGGGCAGGCCGATCTGCTTGCCCTGCTCTACCAGCCGGGCAATGAGCTTTTTGGTGTCGGGCTCCTTGCCCTCAATCCCCCAAAAGGCAAAGATGGTCTTGGCCTTCTGCACCTGGGGCAGGGCCAGAAACTGTTCAAACAGGGCCGCATCCCCCTGGACAAGCTCCTGGGGGTTCATGGCCGACAGCTGCCGGCGCACATGTTTGCGCAGCTGCCTTTTTTCCTCGTCAATAGTGGATCCCATGGCGCACCTCTTCCGCTTTTTCCGCTCCGGCCAGAGCCTTCACCAGCTCCAACCCAAAGTCAAAGGCGGAGCCGGCCGCACGGCCGGTGATAATATGTCCGTCTACCACCACGCTGCACTCCATCTGGGGGACGGCTCCCACCAGCTGGTCCTCCATACCGGGGTAGCACACCGCGTTCTTTCCTGGAAGGAAGCCCCGCTTGGCCAGCAAAGTGGGCGCGGCACAGATAGCGGCCACCCACTTGTCCTGCTCCAGAAGCAGCTGGATGGTGTGTCCGATGCCCGAGAGCTTACTCAGGTTTTTCACGCCCCCCAGGCCGCCGGGCAGAACAAGCATCTCTGCCCGGGACAGGTCAATCTGTCCAAAGGTCAGGTCCGACTGGACACAGATGCCGTGGCTGCCCCGCACCAGGCCGGGCTCCATCGACACAAAGGCAGTCTCAATGCCCGCCCGGCGCAGCAGATCCGCGGGCACAATGGCCTCAGACTCCTCAAAGCCCTCTGCCAGCATAATGTACACCATAGGAAAACCTCCTTTTCCAAACCTCCCGGGCACTGGGCGCCGGGATCACTTACGCCGGATCTTCTCTCCGGCGGCCTTCACCAGCACCAGCGGAAGCTTTGCCATGCGGCCGGCCCGCTGGGGCTCACGCACCAGGCGGTAGGCCCACTCCATGCCCGCCTTCTGCCAGGCCTCAGGGGCCCGTTTCACATTGCCGGCGAACACGTCCAGCGCGCCTCCCAGACCAATGGCCAGCCGGGCGCCGGTGTGCTTGCCCCACCGGGCCATCCACTTCTCCTGCTTGGGCGCGCCCAGGCAGACAAAGAGCAGGTCGGGCTGGGCCGCCGCTACCTTCAGCAGTACACTCTGTTCGTCCTTGAAGTATCCGTCCTGGGTGCCGCACAGAACAATGTCCGGGTAGCGCTCCAGAATCTTTTCCCCCGCCATTTCGGCCACGCCCGGCTTTGCTCCCAGCAGGAAAAGCCGGCCCTTGCGCTCATTGAGGCAGGCGAGCATATCCTCGCCAAACTCAATGCCCGCCACCCGGGCCTTCAGGGGAGTCCCCAGAATTTTAGCGGAGTAGAGAACCCCGATGCCGTCGGGGAGCACCAGATCCGCCTCATTGAGAACCCGCTTAAATTCCGGGTCCTTTTCCGAGGCCAAAATAAACTCCGGGTTGGGGGTGACCACATAATGGAACTTGTCCTCCTCCAGCAGCTGCGCCCCCCGCTGGGCCGCCTCCTCCCGGGTGAGGTCGTCAAATTCAATGCCTAAAATCTCTCGTTTCACGCTTACCTCCACGCGTCTTTTACGCCTATGCCCCCTTCTGCTCTGTCCCCCAAGGGCAGTTTTCCCTACGGGACCGTCGCTCAAACAGAAGGCGGGATAATTTTGATTCCAATCCATTCTCGATTCTACCATGATTCGATGAAAAAGTCTATGAATTTTCCGTGAAAGGTTTTGATATCCATGTCCTTGTTTCTGGGAGATGTAACCGGGCTGTAACTTGACTTTTATCTACTTCAAATGTAGTATATTATTATCAACTACATTTGAAGTGGATGTGATGATTTTGAAGCGTCTTCCAGACACCGAGCTCACCGTCATGAAGGCTCTGTGGGACTCGGGCGCACACACCTCCCGCGCCCAGCTGGAACAGGCCCTGGCCCCCTTCGGTTGGGCCAGCAACACGGTGAACACCTACCTCGCCCGGCTGACGGACAAGGGCTTTGTGGCCGCTGAACGGCAGGGAAAGAGCAACCTCTATTCCCCCCTGGTCAGCCGGGAGGACTACCTGGCCTATGACAGCCGCCGGGTGGTGGAGGGGCTTTACGGCTCCCCCCGAAACTTCGTGGCCGCTTTGGCTCAGGACGGGCTGGAGCAGGGGGAGCTGGAGGAATTGCAGGCTCTGCTCCGGCAGCTGGAGCGCGGAGAGAAGCCATGAGGGAATTTCTTCTCTCTGAATTTTCTCACTCTGGGCACTATGGCCCTGACAGAGGCCATATCTTTTTCTATTTCCAGTACAATTCCCGTTACCCTTACCATTCCTATTATGACACAAGGAGGTCTCACCATGAAGCCCAATCCGCCCCGCACCCCGTTCTCCACGCCTCTGTCCGGCTCCGCCCGGGAACGGAAGCTGCGCCTTGTGAGCATCTTCCAATGGAAAAAGAAGCGCCCGCCCCTGCCCCTGCTGTGCCTGTGTCTGTGTGCCGGACTGCTGTGCGGCGGTCTGGCCGCCTGTCAGAGTCAACCCGCTCCCAAAGCCGGCTCCGCCTCTTCCGAAGCCTCCTCTGACACCTCGTCCCAGTCCCCTGAACGCCTGATTCTGGAGGCTCTGGCCCCCTATGCTCAGGGGCTGGAGGAGGACTCCAAAACCACCATTTCCTACCTGCTTCAAGAGGATGAGGACCGGTATTTCGGCGCGGGACGGTACTCCAGCGGCGAGCGATACAGTCTGGTCATTGGCCTGGTCAATCCGGATGGCACGGTGGCTGGCTCTCCCTTTGAAACCGGAGCTTACGGCGGGCGGCCCTACCTTCAGACCTTCTGGAAGGATGGACAAAAATACCTGCTCTATACTGCCACCGGCATGCAGACGGGCCTGAGCTGGGGCGAGGCGGGGCTGATCCGAATGGATGCCGACGACTTTACCTGGGTCTGGCCGGTGGAGGGAGACATCCGGGACAAGGCGTCCTCCGCTTATGAGGAATACCAGAACTATTGGACCGGCCGTCTGCCCCTGATGGCCCCCGGGGGCGTGGAAGTCTTTGTGGACAGCGGCTATGACGTTCTCCGGGGAGAGGGGCCCCAGTGGGTCCCCGACCACAACGAGCAGTTCTTCCCCTCTGACTACGACACGCTGCCCATCCCCGTCCCCTACCAGGTACGGGTCTGGCTGGAGGACTATACCGCCCAGGCAGAGGGAAACCCCTGGGAAATGGACAACGCCTCCGCCGCCTGGCAAATCACTTCCCTGAAGGCCGACGACCAGGTCTACCCCGGACAATCCGACACGGAGCAGGCTTACACCCTGGAGGCCCAGGCGGAAAACGGCTCCGGGGAGACCCTCACCGCCATCCTGCTGTTTGACCAGGAAGAGGGCAAGGTCACCCGGGATGTGGAGGTCATCTGGGGCAGCGACAACACCCAGGAAGCGGCCCCGCTCACGCTGGACGACGCCTTTGCGCCCCACGCGCCCCTCACACACCAGGAGGCTCCCGCCATGTTGGAGAACTTGACCCTGGATGACTTCCCCACCCAGCCCGTTGACCTGCTGGATTGGGCCAACTGGGAGGGCTGGGAGAACCTGGTCTACCTTCTCCGGGAGGACAAGGCCACGGACACCGCCCTCTACGGAGTGGTGGAGGGGGCGGACCCCGACGGCAAAGTCCCCAGCGCCCCCATGGGGCTCATCCTCCGCCACGGCTCCAACTGGCGCTTCCATCCCCTGGACTGGTCAGGCAGCCAGTGGGAGGGAGTGGCTCCGGAGCTCTTTGTGGGAGATTTTAACGGCGACGGAAGGTTGGAGGCCGCCCTGTCCATCCTTGTGGGCCATGGAACAGGGGTCAGCACATATAGCCTGACGCTATTTGATCTGAACACGCTGGAGCGCTCCGACCTGGACGGTTCCACCCTCTCCCTTACCGTGGTCTATGACCCGGGTACCTGCCGCGCCCTGCTGGATACGGGGAAGCAGCAGGCCGTTGTGAACCTGAGGGACTACACAATCCAGTATGGGGCCTTCACCGGCACAGGCAGCGGGATTTGTTCCTATACCCTGGAGGACGGAGTCCTTTGGGGCAGCTACAGCCTCTACTTTGCCTTTGAGGACCTGCCCCCCACCCTGGCCTATCTGGTGGACGTCCGGGCCCCGGTTGTCTGTGTGGATGGACAGTGGCAGCTGGGGGAGGGAAATTTTCTCCGGCAGAATTGTTACAACTGGGAAAACGGACTGGAGTCGATTCAGTGGACCGGCGAGGCAGCGGACACCCACATCGCCCGAAGCCAGGAGGAATTGCTCGCCGCATCATAACAATTTAGAAAACAAAATTATAATTTTTTAGTTATAATTTTTCAAATTTTTTGGCCTCCAACGAAAAAAAATCGGTGAAAACGCCTTTTTGCCCTTGCTTCCGGATAGAAAAACAGTTATACTGTGGAGCAAGAGAGCGGAGCCGCGCAGCCTCCGACGGATGGTCGGCGGCCCCCGGCGAATTACCATATTAGGAGGAAACAGTATGAAAGTTGCAGTGTTCGGCGCCGGCACCATGGGCAGCGGCATCTCCCAGGTTTTTGCCGCCAAGGGCCACACGGTCCTGATGTACGCCAGCAGCCTGGAATCCGCCCAGCGGCATAAGGACGCCCTGTCCAAATCCCTGCAGAAGCGGGTGGATAAGGGCAAGATGACCCAGGAGGCCAAGGACGCCCTCATGGCCAATATCTTCGTGGATGAGACCTCCGCCGCCGCCGATGCCGATCTGGTCATTGAATGCGTCAAGGAGGACATGGAGACCAAGAAGGCCCTGTTCAAGGAGCTGGATGAGCTGTGCAAGCCCGAGGCTATTTTCGCCTCCAACACCTCCTCTCTGCCCATCACCGACATGGCCCGCGGCCTGAAGCATCCCCTCATCGGTATGCACTTCTTCAACCCCGTGCCCTCCATGAAGCTCATCGAAATCATCCGGGGCATCAACACCACCGATGAGACCTTCGAGTTCACTTATAACCTGGCCAAGGAGCTGGGCAAGGACCCCGTGGAGGTCAAGGAGTCCCCGGGCTTTGTGGTTAACAAGCTGCTCATCCCCATGATTAACGACGCCATCGGCCTGGTGGAGACCGGCGCGGCCAGCGTGGAGGACATCGACAAGTCCATGCAGCTGGGCGCCAACCACCCCATGGGCCCCCTGGCTCTGGGTGACTTCATCGGCCTGGACGTGTGTCTGGCCATCATGGAAACCCTGTATACCGAGTTCGGCGACTCCAAGTACCGCCCCACTTATCTGCTCAAGAAGATGGTGCGCGGCGGCCTGCTGGGCCGCAAGACCGGCAAGGGCTTCTACGACTACACCAAGAAGTAAATGTTTCGCACACCGCCGGAGGGGCAAATCCTCCGGCGGTTTTTTCCCCTTCTCCGCTAGGTTTCCCCTGCCCGTGACCCATGGGCTTGTCTCATGGTTTTGCACGAATTTATCTACATTTTCTCTTGATAAATTAAGGATTTCCTGCACTTTCCCCCTTGCATTTTAAGGGGAAGAATGATATACTTTTGTCAGTTTATTCGACACCCCTGCGTGTACAATAAATTCCGCAACGCCGGACAGGCCCGTGTTGCTCTTTTTTTGCCCCACCTTTGTTAAAATTATAACGAAGATGGGGTTTCCATCGAGCCCGGGGATGTTCGGACATTTCCATGTATCGTTATGCTCC
>CALWYG010000128.1 GCA_944385695.1 uncultured Oscillospiraceae bacterium
GTTCTTGGTGTTCACGCCGCCGGTGGGCATCCAGCGCAGGTTGGTGTAGGGGCCGGCCAGAGCCTTCAGCTTGGCCACGCCGCCGTTCTGCTCGGCGGGGAAGAACTTCACCACATGAAGCCCCATGCTCATGGCCTGTTCCATCTCGCCGGGGGTGGCGGTGCCGGGCATCATGGGCACGCCTTTGTCAATGACATAGCGGGTGACCTCGGGATTGAATCCCGGGCTGACAATGAACTGAGCGCCGGCGGCGATGGCCCGGTCGGCCTGCTCCTTGGTCAGAACGGTGCCGGCGCCCACCAGCATTTCGGGCACCTGGGAGGCAATACGGCGGATGGCTTTCTCGCCGGCGGCGGTGCGGAAGGTGACCTCGGCGGCGGGGAGACCGCCCTCTACCAGGGCCTTGGCCAGGGGGATGGCCTTGTCGGCGTCATCAATGGCGATGACGGGAATAACGCCGATTTCGTAGACGCGCTGAAGAACTTCGTTCATAGAGAACACGCTCCTTAAAATGTTAGTGAAGGGAAAACGTACGCCAAAAGTAAGGGAAAAATAGTTGTATGCTTGTATACTAGAAAACAAGCGAGGGTAGGCGCACAAGGATCATAGGGGGAAGGTGGGGGGAGGGGAGATGCTGCGAAAAATCGCACTGAAATCCCCATGTTGTACACTATGGTCTTTATTTTAGCTTGAAAAAAGAAATGTGCAAGAGGGGAAAGGCGATTTTGGATGAACGCACAAAAAACGAGAAAATTTTTGTGCTAGTATACTAGCATACAAATTTAGAATAGATATAAAATAAAGTTTAGAGGCGAAAAAAGACGGAAAAAGCGGGACGAAAAATAAGAGTTTTTTTGTAATGTCAAGAAATGGCTTGAAATCAAGCAGGCATACTGATATACTAATATTGTAGTATATATAGCGTATTATGGGATAAAAAATGTAGTCATTAGCGAAACTAGATTGCTTTGGAGACTTGTTATGCGTATTTTAGAGCGCCTGCCGCGGGAGAGCAGCCGGGATTACGCGCTGCGTACAATTAAAGACAATATTGTAACCATGCACCTGGAGCCGGGCTGCCAGATCAGTGAGAACGAGCTGGCTGCGGAGATGGGCCTGTCTCGGACGCCGGTGCGTGAGGCGCTGCTGGAGTTGTCCAAGGTCAAGATTGTAGAAATCTATCCCC
This sequence comes from uncultured Oscillospiraceae bacterium, assembly GCA_944385695.1. Taxonomy (GTDB): domain Bacteria; phylum Bacillota; class Clostridia; order Oscillospirales; family Oscillospiraceae; genus Lawsonibacter. The sequence continues at coordinate 1,187 of CALWYG010000128.1, forward strand.
AGAAGAAAAGCATCGTTTCCCTGATTGACTACGACCTGGTAGAAGAGTCCCGTTTTATGAGAGACCTGTTGGAGTGCGCGGTGGTTCAGGAGGCGTGCAAGCTTTGTACCCCCAACGATCTGCGCCGGCTGGCGGAAAATGTGCAGCTGCAGACCTTTTATTTGGACCACTACTACCCAGAAGACCTTCTGAAGCTGGACCGGGAATTTCATGGGATTATTTTTGATATTGCCCGCAAGTCCCAGATCTATGCTTTGATGCAGAATATCATTATTCACTTTGACCGGGTGCGCAGCATTGCACTTGCCTCGGTGAAAAATCAGTATATTGTAGAGGACCATGAGAAGCTGGTGGAAATTTTCACCCGAAAGGATGTAGAGCAGGCCGAAAAGCTGATGCAGGCGCATCTCAAGCGTTATAAAATTGACCCGATGGAGATTCGGGCTTCCTATCCCCAGTACTTTAAATAAACGAATCCTATGATCTGTTGTGTGCCGGCCAGGTTTCGATCGGGCCGGCATTTTTATAACAAGGGGAAACCGGCTAGTCGATTCTATGGGGCAAGAGCCACAGAAGGCACGGGAGAAACCGAGTCTTTTTTATGATTTGTATAAAAAAGAGGATCATTCTTTGTTATAAATGCGTCTTGTTTTCTAGTATACAAGCATTGTAGAATATAAGCAAAGAGTCCGCTAGAGGAAACAGACAGTCTGACCGGCTTGTACACAGTACGGGAGGGGAGCCGGTCAGTAAATGCCGGGAGGGGACGGAAGGTCCGCTGCTCCGGCGGCCCTTTTCTTTGGGTGCGAGTGTGTTGGCCAGCGTGGGGAAGGTCTGGCAGAACACCGAACGCTCAGGAAAACCAAAGATTTGAGAAAGGCGGTTGCAGCGATGAAAGAAATGATGAAAGAAGTTGTCATTACCGGTCCTAAGCAGTTTGAGATTCGGGAAGTTCCCGTGCCCAAGCCCGGCGATGGCGAGGTGCTGATCCAGATGAAGGCGGCCGGCGTTTGCGGCTCGGATGTCCATCTGTTCCTGGGTGAGAACCCCAATGCCGTGTTCCCCCGGGTGCCCGGCCATGAGAACGCCGGCGTGGTAGTTGCCGTGGGCAAGGACGTGAAGAATGTCAAGCCCGGCGACCACGTGGTGGTTGACCTGGTGGTGGCCTGTGGGGAGTGCCCCCAGTGCAAGAGCGGCCGGCGCAACGTGTGCCGCACGGTGAAGGCCCGCGGTTCTGCCATCGACGGCGGCTGGAGAGAGTATTTTGCGGTTCCCGAGCACGAGGTGTTCTTGCTGCCCGAGGACATGCCCTTCCGTGACGCGGCCCTGATCGAGCCCTTTGCCATCGGCGGTCACTGCACCACCCGGGCCGGCATTCAGGGCGGCGAGTCTGTCCTGGTTCTGGGCAGCGGCACCATTGGCGCCGTGATCCTTCAGACCCTGAAGGACAAGGGTTGCCGGGTGATCTGTGCCGACATCAACGACGACTCTCTGGCCCGCGCCAAGGGCTACGGCGCTGACGCCATTGTCAACACCAAGAACGAGAACTTAAAGGAAGCAGTTCAGAAGTTCACCGACGGGGCGGGTGTGGATGTGATTTTTGATTCCGCCTGCTATCCCGGCTCCCTGACCGCTGTGCTGGAGCAGGGCATTCCCGCCAATGGGGCCACCATCGTGCCCATGGGCTTCTGCACCGCCAAGGAGAGTATTACCCAGGCAATGATCAACACCCGAGAGCTGTCCATCATCGGGACCCGGATGTCCTGCGGCCAGTTTGAGCCCACGGTGGAGAAGTTTGCCCAGCACAAGTTCCAGCTGGAGGGCATGGTCAGCCACTATGTCCCCTTTAGCCAGGTGGAAAAGGTGTTTGAAAACATTATGAATCCCCCCAAGGATCTGAAGAAAATGGTCATCGTGTTTGAAGACTGACCCGGTTATCTCTTGTATTTTGCGGCGGGTGAAGGCCGTTAAAATAATATGTGAAAAGAGTTTTTAGGAGGATGTAATTATGAAAGTGAAAAAGATTGCTGCACTGCTGCTGGCAGTGGGTATGGTGGCTACCATGGCCACTGGCTGTGGCTCCGGCTCCAGCTCCGGTTCCGGCTCCGGCTCTGGTGGATCTGTTACCCTGAAGATCGGTGATAACTGGGGCGCTACCCACCCCATGGCCGCCGCTCTGGACAACGTGTTCAAGACTCAGATTGAGGAGAAGACCAACGGCGCTGTCAAGGTTGAGGTTTATCACGATGGTCTGCTGGGTGATGAGGCCGCTCTGTGGCAGGGCGTCCGTGACGGTTCCGTGCAGTTCACCGTGGTGGGCACTCCCATGAACCAGGAGTTCCCCATGATGCTCATCTCCGACTGGCCCTTCCTGTATCGTGACCTGGAGCACGCCAAGAACGTGTGGACCGGTGAGGTTGCCGACGAAGTAAGCGCCGCCTTCAATGAGAAGTTCCCCGAGGTTGAGATGCTCTCCTGGGGCCCCAACTCCGCCCGTACCTTCACTTCCAGCAAGCCTCTGACCTGTGTGGACGATTTCGCCGGCCAGAAGTTCCGTATGCCCAATAACCCCATCCACCTGGGCATTGTGGAGGATCTGGGCGCTTCTTCCCAGGTTATTTCCCTGGGTGAGCTGTTCACCGCTCTGGAGACCGGTACCGTCGACGGCCAGGACAACGGCATGGTGACCGTTCTGGCTCAGAGCTTCCAGGAGGTTCAGAGCTACCTGTACGAGACCAACCACATCATTGCCACTTTGGAGATCATTGCCAACAAGGACGCCATGAGCAAGCTGACTGAGGAGCAGCAGCAGATCGTGCGTGACGCTGCCAAGGCCACTGCTGAGCAGGCTTGGAATGATTACATCGCTTCTGTGGATGCCGACCGCGCCACCATTGAGGAGGCCGGTGTGACCGTGACTCAGATGACGGAGGAAGAGCGTGCCAAGATGCTGGAGAAGATTCAGCCCACCATCGACATGCTGATGGAGGAAAACAGCGACTGGGCTCCTGCGCTGGTTGAAAAGATCGAGGCGGTTCAGTAAGTTTGCCCTGGAAGGCCGCGCTCTATAGCGCGGCCTTCTGTATTTTGGATGAGGAGGTATGACTATGTCTGGTGGCCGTAAGTCCCAGGGCCTGGGTGCTCTGGTAGACAAGCTGTTCCGGGTGATCGAGATTATCATTGCCATTTTCCTGGGCGTGATGATTTTCTTCACCTTTATGAACGTGGTGCTGAGACAGTTTTCACTTGGTTTCCCCTGGAGCGAGGAAATCGCCCGTATTTGCTTTATTTATCTGATCTACCTGGGGTCCATCATTGCGGCCAAGGAGAATCAGCATCTGATGATTGATACCCTGATGACCAAGCTGCCTGAGGTCGGACAGAAGATTTTGTATGTGATCATTCAGCTGATCGTGATGGTGCTGATGGGATTTTTGGCCACCGGCGCTTATCAGAATGCCTACAATAACCGCAATGACTTCTGGGTTGCCACGCACTTCCCGGTGTTCATGATCCACATTGTGGGCGCAGTTCTGGGTGTTGCGGTGATTATCATCTCTCTTGTGAACCTGTATCGTGTTCTGGTCCTGAAAGAGTCTGCTCTGGAGCTGTTTTCCAGCCACGGCAGCAATTCCGACGATATGACATCTCAGGAAGGAGGCGGACTGCAGTGATTATTGCAGTATTCATTGTTTCCATGCTGGCCGGTATCGCCATCGGCCTGCCCATCGCAATGGCTCTGCTGCTGTGTGCCATCTGCACCGCGATGGCCATGGGCGGCGGCGACGCCAACCCCACCATCATTGCCCGTACCCTGATGCAGGGTTCCGACTCCGTCACCATGATGGCACTGCCCTTCTTCGTGCTGGCCGGTGAGATTATGAACCGGGGCGGCCTGACCAAGCGGATCATCGCCTTCTGTGACATTTTCCTGGGGCGGATTCGCGGCGGCCTGGGCTATGTGGCCATCTTCGCCTGCCTGATGTTTGCCGCTCTGGTTGGCTCCGCGGTGGCGGCCTGCGCGGCTCTGGGCGCCATGCTGATCCCCATGATGGTCAACTCCGGCTATAACCGTGAGGAGTCCGCCGCTCTGGTGGCCAGCGCCAACCTGGTGGCTCCCATTATGCCCCCGTCCGTGCCTATGATCGTCTATGGTGTGTCTGCCGGCGTGTCCATCAACTCCATGTTTATGGCCGGCATCGCTCCCGCCGTTTACCTGACTGCCATTGCCTGCCTGGTGTGGTTCTTCAAGACCCGGAAGAAGGGTGTTGTGCCTGACACCGAGAACTTTAAGGCTCCTACGCCCAAGGAAGCGCTTCGGATTTTCCTGGGTGGTGTGTGGGCTTTGCTGCTGCCCGTCATCATTCTGGTGGGCCTGCGCTCCGGCCGCTTTACCGCTACCGAGGCCGGCGTCATTGCCTGTGTGTATGCCATTATCATTGGCCTGTTTGTCTATCGTGAGCTGAAGATCAAGGACCTGGGCAAGGTGTTTGTGACTGCGGCCAAGACCTCTGCCGTGGTCATGTTCCTGGCTGCCGCCGCCAACTGCGCCGCCTACTTTATGACCGTTTCCCGCATCCCCCAGATGATGACCGCGGGACTGGGCGGTCTGGTGGAGCACCCCACCCTGCTGATGTTCGTACTGATGTGTATTGTGGTGGTTGTGGGCCTGGCCATGGACGTTACCCCCAGTATTCTGATCCTAACTCCCATCATGCTGCCTCTGGTGAAGGCTGCCGACATCAGCCCCATTTACTTTGGTGTGTGTTTCGTGCTGATGAACGTTCTGGGCCTGACTTCTCCTCCTGTAGGCCCTGTGCTGAATGTGGCCTGCGCAGCCGGCAATGTGAAGATGGATAAGATTATTCCCCCCACGATGCCCTACTTCATTGCCCAGACGGTACTTTGTTTCCTGATGGCAATCTTCCCCCCGCTGGTGGAAATCCCCATGCACTGGATGGGAATCAAGTAAGGGAAGTGTACGTATGAACCGGCCAAAAGGCTGTGAGCAGCCCCTTTTGGCAGACGCCGCGCACCCGTGGAAGCAGGTCGGCGATCTCTGCTCCACCGGCACCGAAACATCATTTTATCAAGGAGGCGTATGTATATGCCTATGCAGATGGGTTTTCGCTGGTATGGCGAAGGAAACGACAAAATTTCTCTGTCTGATATTAAGCAGATCCCCGGAGTGACCAGCATTGTCTGGGCGCTGCACCACAAGCAGCCCGGCGAGGTCTGGGAGAAGGAAGAGATTGCTGAGGTTCAGAAGCAGCTGGAGCCCTATGGCTTCAACATGGATGTGGTGGAGTCTGTGAACGTTCACGACGACATCAAGGTGGGTCTGCCCACCCGGGACAAGTATATCGAAAATTATATCCAGACCATCCGGAACCTGAAGGAGTTCGGGGTGAAGGTGATCTGCTATAACTTCATGCCCGTCTTTGACTGGACCCGTACCGACCTGTTCCACCCCCTCCCTGACGGCTCCACCGCCCTGTTTTATGAGAAGTCCAAAATCCAGGACGACCCCAAGGAGATGGCTGACTATATCCTCAACAACCTCAATGGCCTGACCTTCCCCGGCTGGGAGCCTGAGCGTATGGCCCGTCTGGACGAGCTGTTTGAGATGTACCGCCCCGTCACCAAGGAGAAGCTGTGGGAGAATTTGAAGTATTTCCTGGAGGCCATTATGCCGGTCTGCCACGAGTGCGACATCAAGATGGCCATTCACCAGGACGATCCCCCGTGGGATATTTTCGGCCTGCCCCGTCTGCTGGTGGATGAGCCGTCCATTGACCGCTTCCTGTCCATGGTGGATGATCCCTACAACTGCCTGACCCTGTGCTGCGGCTCTCTGGGCGCAAATCCCAATAACGATATTGCCGCCATTGTCCGCAAGCACTGCGACCGCATCGCCTTTGCCCACATCCGCAACGTGAAGCACTTCCCCAACGGCGACTTTTCTGAGGCCTCTCACCGGGACTGCGACGGCGACACCCACATCCTGGACATCGTGAAGGCCTACCACGACTGCGGCTTTGAGGGCTATATCCGTCCCGACCACGGCCGTCAGATCTGGGGCGAGGGCCCCGGAACCTGCCGCCCCGGCTACGGCCTGCACGACCGCGCTCTGGGCATCATGTATATCTGGGGTATCTGGGACATGCTGGACAAGCTGGACCAGGAAAAGCAGTAAGAAAGAGGGCTGTTATCGTGAAACTTTCTGAAATTCACGCCGGCACCTACGACGCCAAGCAGTGGGC
>CALWYG010000129.1 GCA_944385695.1 uncultured Oscillospiraceae bacterium
CCTGGATGGCGGCCAAAGCGGCGTTCACAGGCTGCTTCACCTGCTCGCCGGTGCGGATATTTGTCACGGCGGCGGCGCCGTCCTTGATCTCGTCCTCGCCCAGGAAAATCACATAGGGGACGGCAATCTTGTCGGCATAGGACATCTTCTGCTTAAACTTCTTCTGCTCACCGTAAATCTGCGTGCGGATGTTGGCGGTACGCAGGCTGGTGGCCAGGGAGATGGCGGGGGCCATGTCCTCGGTCATGGGGAGAATCAGCACGTCGGCGGGGGCGGTGTTGAGCTGATCGTTGAGATAGCCCTGGTCCTCCAGCACGAAGAACAGCCGGGTCAGGCCGATGGAGATGCCCACGCCGGGCAGCTGCTTGTCGGTGTAATACTCCGCCAGGTTGTCAAACCGGCCGCCGGAGCAGATGGAGCCAATCTCCGGGTGATCCAGCATGGTGGTCTCATAGACGGTGCCGGTGTAGTAGTCCAGGCCCCGGGCAATGGTCAGGTCCAGAGCAAAGTTGGCCTCGGGCACACCGAAGCCGGTCAGGTTCTTTACCATGGCGCCCAGTTCGTCCAGGCCCTCGTCAAACTTCTCGTTCCGGCCCCGGTACTGCTCCAGAGAGGCGAGAATCTCGGCGTTGGTGCCCTTGATCTCAATGAAGCGCAGGATCTCCGCCGCCTGCTCGTCTGTCAGACCGATTTCCGGGGCGGTAAGCAGGTCCCGCACGCTCTTTTCTCCGATCTTTTCCAGCTTATCCACGGTGCGCATAATGTCGCCGGACTTTTGGGTTAGGTCCAGCATGGCGTAAAAGCCGTTGAGGATTTTCCGGTTGTTCACCCGGATCTGGAAGCGGCGCAGGCCCAGGGAGGTAAAGGTGCGGTAGATGATGGCGGGAATTTCCGCGTCGTTGGAGATGTCCAGCTTACCGTCGCCGATGATGTCGATGTCGGCCTGATAGAACTCACGGAAGCGGCCCCGCTGGGCCCGCTCGCCCCGGTACACCTTGCCGATCTGGAAGCGGCGGAAGGGGAAGGCCAGGTTGGCGTAGTTGAGGGCCACATACTTGGCCAGAGGGACCGTCAGGTCAAAGCGCAGGGACAGATCGCTGTCGCCCTTGTTGAAGCGGTAGATCTGCTTTTCCGTCTCGCCGCCGCCCTTGGCCAGCAGAACCTCACTGGCCTCAATGAGGGGGGTGTCAAGAGGAGTAAAGCCATACAGGGAGAAGGATTCGCGAATAATAGCGGCCATACGGTCAAACTGAATCTGACGGCCGGGGAGCAGTTCCATAAAACCGGAGAGGGTACGGGGTTGTACTTTAGCCATAAGTCAAAATCCTTTCTGTTGTGGAATTGTGTTTTTGTGGCGGGGCATAGGCCCGCAGCGCCAAGACGGCGGCTGATTCAGATTATTCTTCCCCTGGGGGAAGATGGAATTTGTGTCGCAGTGCAGGCATCAGCGTCATTCTAAAAACTCCTTCCACAGATTTTGCTTGTGTGCGGGAAAAAACGGGCGCTCTCATCCCATAGATTGGGACGAGAGCGCATACGCTTCGTGGTGCCACCCAATTTCAAGCGCGGTGTTGCGCTCCTTTTGGCCTTTTGTTGCGGAAAGGGGACCGCGCCCGTCTCTGGGCCCGCTGCTAGCGCCGTCTTCGCCGGAGCCGCGCCCTGAGGCCCTCTCAACCCAATGAGGCCTCTCTCTGTCGGGGGGTGTGCCGGGTACTTGTACGCCGTCATCACGGTGAATTATTAGTATGCTAACCTAAAACAGCAAAAATGTCAAGTGGGCGTTCTTACAGGGCAAAGGGAACCCGGTTGGGATTCAGGCCCAAACGCCAGTCCAGATCGCCCCGGGCCAGGCCATGGATGAGCAGCTCGGCGGTGGCCACATTGGTGGCCACGGGCACGGAGTGCTGGTCGCACAGGCGGGTGATATAGAGGATGTCCTTGTCCATCTCGTTGTCCTGGGGGGAGTTGAAGAACAGGACCATGTCGATCTCGTTATAGATGATACGCTGTCCAATCTGCTCGATACCGCCGTGCTCGTGGGACAAAAACAGGTTGACGGGCAGACCGGTGGCCTCGGCCACCATGCGGCCCGTAGCATTGGTAGCGCAGACAGTGTGCTTGGACAGAATGCCACAGTAAGCGGTGCAGAACTGGACCATCAGGTCTTGCTTTTTCGTGTGGCACATAATGGCAATATTCATGGGGGCGATACCTCCTTACAGCGTTATGTATAACAAACTTATCGAATTCGCATAATGGGGACCCGGTGTCCCTCCAGCCGCAGGGCGATGTTCCAGCAGGCCAGGGCAGCGCCCCGCTTTCCACGGGAGGTCAGCGGCTGGCCCAGATTGGCACACAGGATCACCTGGGGATCTTCGGGGACCACCCCCAGGAGGGGGAGACCGGCGGTGTTCATGGCATCGTCGATGGTGGCGCGCAGGCGGCGCAGAAGCTTGACCTGGATGCGATTCATAACCAGGTGGACCTGGCGAATGTTTTCCAGCTCCTCCACCGTGCGCTGAGCGTCACGAAGGGAGGAGGCGTCATTGGTGGCGATGACCAGAACTCGATCCGCCCCGCAGATGGACAGCCGGAACCCGGCTCCCAGCCCGGCGGGGGAATCGATGAGGATGTAATCGTACATGGTGCGGGCGGTGTCCAGGAGAGCCCGGACTTTGTCCGCCGTCAAATTGGCAGGCAGGGACATGGGAGCGGTGAGCAGAGACAGCCCCTTTAAATCGGGGTGATCCACTGCCGCGCGGGCCAGCGGACACCGGCCCAGGGCCACATCGGAAAAGTCCATCAGGGCCCGGTCGCTCAGTCCCAGAGAGATGTCCAGGTTCCGAAGGCCGATGTCCATGTCAATACACAGCACCCTACGGCCCATGAGGGCCAGGGAAGCGGCGATGCCTCCGGTAATCGAGGTTTTTCCAGTCCCTCCTTTGCCGGAGGTAATGGTTACCACAATTCCCATGGAAAATCCTCCTAACATCACAATTCAAGTGTACCACAAATCTGTCCGCCGTCAACCGTTTCTCCCAAAACTTTTTGGAAAAATTTGCATTCTGGTAAAAAAACGGAATTTACAGGGGCGCTTTTTGTATTTTTGCCCATCTTCGAGGGTATCCCTTCAGAGTGGGCGCTACTTTTTGAATCAGCACCACCCGGTGGATGACGTCTGTGCCCGGAATGGTATAGTCCCGGACCTCCCGGACCCTTCCGCCCAGAAGCTGAATGGCATGGGCTGCCTCCGTAAGCTCCTGGTCGCTGCTGGTGGACTTCATGGCCAAAAAAGTCCCGCCGGGGCGCACATAGGGCAGGCACAGCTCACACAGTACCCGAAGGTCGGCCACGGCCCGGGCCGTGGCAAAGTCAAAGCTGTCCCGGAAGCCCTTCACCAGGGCCTGCTCCTCGGCCCGGGCGTGGACGGTGCGCACGCCCTCCAGACGGAGGGTGCCTGCCACTTCCTCCAGCCAGTCCAGCCGCTTATTGAGGCTGTCCAGCAGGGTAAGCTCCAGCGAGGGGACCAAAATCTTCAGAGGCAGGCCTGGAAAGCCCGCGCCGGTGCCCACATCAATCAGGGTTTTTCCCTTTAAATCCACCAGTCCCGCCAGGGCGGCACAGTCCAGCATGTGGAGCCTGGCCACCTGTTCCGGTTCCCGGATAGCGGTCAGGTTCATGACCTGGTTTTTTTCCAGAAGCATCTGACCATATTGGGCCAGCTGGTCTGCTGCCTGGGGGGGCGTGTCAAGGCACAGTTGAGCCAGGCCGGAGGTAAGAATGGTTTTCATGTTGGGTTCCTCCCTGTGAGCCGTTAAAAGGTTAAGACGGTGAAACCAACCACGCCGAAGTTGGACAGCAGGCCCACGATTCCGATGGGGATGGTGGCAATGGCCAGCAGCCAGCACACCACCGCCAGGAGAATGGCGATCCACTTACCGGGCCGGCCGGTGGAACGCCAGCTGACCAGAGACAGGATGCCAAGGCCAATGAGACCAGGGACAGTGAGCAGGGGGGCCAGGTTTCCCAGGGTGGTGCCGGTAAAGAAGTAGTAGGTAGTCAGAGCCAGAAGGATGAGCACATAGACCAGGGCAATCCAGGCCAGGGTGCGCTTGACGGGGGAGGCGGGGGTGTAGCCTTTTTCTTCCCGGTCCTGGTCGTTCAAATGGTTGGATTCGGGCATAGCAGTTCCTCGCTTTGTCGATTGAAAGTAGCGGTTGTGTTTAGGAGCGCTGAACCCCTTGCGCCGCAAGGGGTTCAGGGTTTGACCGTTTTGGAGCCGTTTTGAGAGGGGAAAATGACCCGGAATAGGGCTGAGAACCCTGCAAACGGCTGGAGACGGGTAAAACATATAGTAATATTTTGATTAAAAATTACGGATGAAAGAATTTGTGTCCTGATGGGCCCATTACTTCTTGGGCACCATCACTTCCAGGCCGCCCATGTAGGGCCGAAGAACCTCAGGGATGACCACGGAGCCGTCGGCCTGGAGGTTGTTCTCCAGGAAGGCAATGAGCATACGGGGAGGAGCCACCACGGTGTTGTTCAGGGTGTGGGGCAGGTACATGCCGTTCTCGCCCTTGACGCGCATCTTCAGGCGGCGAGCCTGAGCGTCGCCCAGGTTGGAGCAGGAGCAGACCTCGAAGTACTTCTTCTGGCGGGGAGACCAGGCCTCGATGTCGCAGGACTTCACCTTCAGGTCGGCCAGGTCACCGGAGCAGCACTCCAGCTGGCGTACGGGGATGTCCAGAGAACGGAACAGCTCCACAGAGTAGCGCCACATCTTCTCGTACCAGTCCATGGAGTCCTCAGGCTTACAGACCACAATCATCTCCTGCTTTTCAAACTGGTGGATGCGGTAGACACCGCGCTCCTCAATGCCGTGGGCGCCCTTCTCCTTGCGGAAGCAGGGGGAGTAGGAGGTGAGGGTCTGGGGGAGGGAGGCCTCGGGAATAATCTGGTCGATAAATTTACCGATCATGGAGTGTTCGCTGGTGCCGATGAGGTAGAGGTCCTCACCCTCGATCTTGTACATCATGGCCTCCATATCGGTCTGGGACATAACGCCCTCCACCACGTTGCCGTGGATCATGAAGGGGGGGATGCAGAAGGTGAAGCCCTTGTTGATCATAAAGTCGCGGGCATAGGCCAGCACTGCCTCGTGGAGGCGGGCCACATCGCCCAGCAGGTAGTAGAAGCCGTTGCCGGACACACGGCCGGCGGAGTCCATATCGATGCCGTTGAAAGACTCCATGATCTCAGTGTGGTAGGGAATCTCAAAGTCGGGCACCTTGGGCTCGCCGAAGCGCTCAACCTCCACGTTGGCGGAGTCGTCGGGGCCGATGGGCACAGAGGGATCAATAATGTTGGGGATGACCAGCATGATCTTGCGGATCTGAGCGGCCAGCTCGGTCTCACGGGCCTCCAGCTCGGCCAGGCGGTCGGCGTTGGCCTTGACCTTGGCTTTGACCGCCTCGGCCTCCTCCAGCTTGGAGGGGTCCTTTTTGGCCTGGCCCATGAGCATGCCCACCTGCTTGCTCAGGGTGTTGCGGCTGGCCCGCAGCTCGTTGGCCTCGCTGACGCAGGCGCGGTTCTCCGCGTCCAGAGCCAGAACCTGGTCTACCAGGGGCAGCTTCTCGTCCTGGAACTTCTTCTTAATGTTTTCCTTCACCACATCGGGATTTTCCCGGATAAACTTCATGTCCAGCATAGTGTTGTTACGCTCCTTTTATATAAGGTAATATAGAATAAATTGTTTCATGTGAAACATAGCTGACCAAATTAGAAAAGCAGGTCGTAGAGCTCTGCATACTGCTGCTTGGGGGAGGGGCCGTCGGGCTCGGCATAGGAGACGTCGGGAAGGGCGTCCACCAGACCGGAGGCCTCAAACTGCTCCGCCAGTTCCCGGGCCGCCCGGGTGTAGCCTCTGGAGAATTGCCGCTGGATTCGCCAGAACCAGTCCATGGCCTGAAGAGCCCGGTCCTGTTCTTTGACTGTGGCGGAGGAGTTTTCCGCCGCCTGAATGGCATCCTCCAGCTGGTCGGAGAGCTCCTGGTTCTCCTGGCGCAGCTGGTCCCGTTCGGCAATGATGTTTTCCAGAGTTTGCAGAGTGGAGTTAGAGCTTTGCTGCAGGTCATCAATTTCCGCCTTGTTGAGGCGCTGCTGCATCATATAGGTCATCAGCAGCAGTAGAAAGGCGGCGGCGAAGAGCACGGTGATGTACTGGAAGACGGACCGGCGGCTGCGGCGCTGCTGGCCTCTGGCCCGGGTACGGGCGGATGGCTTGCGCTCCTCCGTTTTTCCTGGGGTGGGGGAGGGGGTTTTCATATCTTTTCCAGACTCAGCCATGGAAATCGCCCCCTTTCTCCTGAAGATGTTGAAGCAGGGCCAAAAGGGTCTCAAGGTCCTGATCGCTGTAGTATTCCAGCTCAATTTTGCCCTTTTTGCCCTTGTGAGCAATTTTTACCTTCCGGCCCAGCCGTCCGGACAGGTCTTTTTCCAGCTCGCCCAGATAGAGGGACAGGTCGGGACCCTGGACAATGGGCTTGTCCTTCTTTTCCCGCTGGAGGGCTTTGATCAGCGCCTCGGTCTGCCGGACGGAGAGCTGTCCCTCCACCACCTTTTTTGCAGCCAGGCGTTGAAGCTCAGCGGTTGGAGCACCCAAAATAGCCCGGGCATGACCGGCGGATAGGGTTCCTTCTTCCAGCATGGCCATGACCTCCTGGGGCAGGGCCAGGAGACGGAGGGTGTTGGCGATGGCGGGACGGGATTTTCCCATCTGCTGGGCCACCTGTTCCTGGGTGAGGCCATATTCCTCCATCAAAACCTGATAGCCACGGGCTTCTTCCGCAGGGTTCAGATCCTCACGCTGGAGGTTTTCGATAAGGCCAAGCTCCATAACCTTCCGGTCGTCCGCTTCAATGATAACGGCGGGGACTTCGGCCAGGCCGGCGGCTTTTGCGGCCCGCCAGCGGCGCTCACCGGCGATGATCTGATAATAGCCGGAGGCCAATCTGCGGACCGTGAGGGGCTGGATAATGCCGTGGGTGCGGATGGAATCGGCCAGGTCGTCCAAGGCCTGCTGATCAAACCGCTTGCGGGGCTGATTCAGCCCAGGTTCTACCTGGGAAATCGGGAGGGAGACCGAGCCCTCTCCCTGGGGCTGCAAAGCCGGGTCGCCCAACAGGGCGTTCAGTCCCCGGCCGAGGCCCAATTCTGTATTTCGCTTTGCCATAGCATGATACCTTTCTAAATAGTCTAATCTGCGCACAGGCTAAGGTAATGTACGAGTGGACATTTCCTCCGCCAGAAGGCGGTAGGCCTCCGCGCCCCGGGAATAGGGGTCGTAAGCGGAAATGGGCTTTCCATGGCTGGGAGCCTCGGACAGGCGGACGTTTCGGGGGATGACCGTGGCAAATACCTGCCCGGGGAAATGCCGCTTGACCTCTTCTGCCACCTGGAGAGACAGGTTGGTCCGGCTGTCAAACATGGTCAGTAGCACGCCCTCCAGAGCCAGGGGAGGATTGAGTCCCCGCTTGATGAGCCGCACGGTGGCCAGCAGATCGCTCAGTCCCTCCAAAGCGTAATACTCGCACTGAACCGGAACCAGCAGGGAGTGGGCCGCACACAGCGCATTGACGGTGAGCAGCTCCAGAGAGGGGGGGCAATCGATGAAAATATAATCATAACGATCGCTCAGGGCGTCCAAGGCCTTTTTCAGCAGCTTTTCCCGGTTCTCAATGGCGATCATTTCAATTCCCGCACCGGCCAGAGCCTTGTTGGAGGGAAGAACATCCCCATATTTGGTGGATACCACCGCTCGCTCCGGGTCAGCGCCGTTAATCAGCACATCATAGACATTGGGAGAGGCGGTATTCTTGTCCACACCCATCCCAGAGGTGGCGTTGGCCTGAGGGTCAAAGTCGCACAGCAGAACCCGTTTCCCCAAATTCTTCAGTGCGGCGGTGATATTTACGGTGGTAGTGGTTTTTCCCACACCGCCTTTCTGATTGACAACGGCAATGATTTTAGCCATGGGGCGCCTCCTTGCAGCGGACAAAAGTAAAACTTTACAGCACTTCATTATATCAACGCACCCAGTATATTTCAACTGTTTTTCCGCTTTTTGTACCAGGAGACAGAAAGAGAAAATGTTTCATGTGAAACATTTTGAAAAGCGCATAAACAAAGGCCCCAAACGCACGCCGGCGTTTGGGGCACAGATCGGGGAGGTCTAAGAGGATTTCCGGGGAATGTGAATGGTAAGTAAGATTTCATCGTCTGAATCCTGGCGGCGGCACTGGGCATCCACCCCGGCAGAGCGCATAAGATCCAGGCTGCGGGTGATGGTATTCAGAAACAGGCGCACATCCTTTACAATAAAGGTAGGGCGCTTCCGGGAAGCAGGTCCGGCGGAGAGCACATGCTCTACCAACGCCTCTGTCTGCGCCACCGTCAGCTTTTGTGCTGCAATGCGCCGAGCCACGTCCATCTGCTGCTGGGGGTCCTCCAGCCGGAGCAGGGCGCGTGCATGGCGCTCGGTGGCGCCGTGCTCCCGGAGATGGTTCAAAACCTGGGGGGAAAGCTTCAGCAGGCGCAGCTTGTTGGCTATGGCAGATTGACTTTTTCCCAGGCGCCGGGCGGCCTCCTCCTGGGAAATGTGGTAGGTGTCGATGAGCTGCCGCAGAGCCAGCGCCTCTTCCCAAAAGTCCAGATCCCGGCGCTGGAGGTTTTCTACCAGGGCCAACAGGGAGGAGGACTGGCTGTCTACCTGGACGGATAAGCAGGGGACCTGTTCCAGTCCAGCCAGCTTTGCGGCTCTAAGGCGGCGCTCGCCCGCCACCAGCTCCCACTGGCCGTCCCGCCTGCGGACGGTAAGGGGCTGCAAAATCCCCAAAGAGCGAATGGAATTGGCCAGCTCCTCCAGCTCGGGAGCAGAAAATACACTTCTGGGCTGGTTGGGGTTGGGAACAATGGCATCGACCGGCAAAAATAAGACCTTCCCGCTGTCAAATAGTCCTTTCTTCGGCAGCAGCCGCATGAAAATCCCGCCTTTCCAATGGCTTGTACCAATAGATTACCATAAAATGGAAAATAAACCGTCGAAAACAGGGGGCCGAGAAAATTTTTATTTCCAAGGAAATTCAGGCAGGCTATTTGCCTAAAAAAATTTGGCTCTTTGGTGATAATTTCTAATGGAATAGAAAATAGAGCCTTAGTACTTGTAAAAAATGGAGACAGCGACTATAATGAATCCATAAGGGCCCGGGTCTGCGTGGGTTTGCCGGAAGGACGGCGGCCACCAGACAGGAGAGATGCCGGTCCCTGAGCAAAAGGAAGGAGAGTGTGTTATGAGAAGTAAGAAACTGACCCTTGCCTTCTGGATTTTTGTGGGACTGCTGGTGGGCGTTGTCGTCGGACTGCTGCTCATTCCCATGAATATCGGCGGAATGGCGGGGAAGGACTTTGCAGCTGCGTATATTAAGCCCTGGGGCGATATCTTCCTGAACCTGCTGAAATTTATTGTAGTGCCCATTGTGCTGTTTTCCATTGCCTCAGGCGTGATTTCCATGCAGGACATCAGCAAGGTTGGCTCTGTGGGCGGCAAGACTGTGGTTTATTACATGTGCACCACTGCCTTTGCGGTGATTTTAGCCCTG
Source organism: uncultured Oscillospiraceae bacterium (assembly GCA_944385695.1). Taxonomy (GTDB): domain Bacteria; phylum Bacillota; class Clostridia; order Oscillospirales; family Oscillospiraceae; genus Lawsonibacter. The sequence goes on from CALWYG010000129.1 coordinate 9,660, forward strand.
ATTTTGGCCAGCCTGGCAAAAGGCGCGGGCCTGTTTGTGGAAATGAACACCACAGGCCTGACGTATACGCCGCCGGAAGGGCAGAGCATTATGACGGTGATCGTCAATATCTTCCCCTCCAACGTCATTCAGCCTCTGGCCAACGCCACTATGCTTCAGGTTATTGTCATTTCTCTGTTTTTGGGCTTTGGCATTCTGCTGGCCGGGGAGAAGGGCCTGGTGGCCGCTCAGATCGTGGACAGCTTCAATGAGGTGTCCATGAAGATCATGGACCTGATTATCCGCCTGTCTCCCGTGGGTGTAGCCTGCCTCATTTGCCCGGTGGTGGCGGAAAACGGCCCTCAGATTCTCCAGTACATGGTGGCCGCCCTGGCGGTGGCCTATGTGGGCTATGTGGTCCACGCGCTGGTGGTCTATTCCACCACGGTGAAGGTGCTGGGCGGCGTTTCTCCTGCCGCGTTCTTCAAAGGCATGGCCCCGGCCATGATGATGGCCTTTTCCTCCGCTTCTTCGGTGGGAACCCTGCCCTTTAACATGGAGTGCGCCGAGCGGCTGGGAGCCCGCCGGGAGGTATCCTCCTTTGTGCTTCCCCTGGGCGCGACCATCAATATGGATGGCACCGCCATCTATCAGGGCGTGTGCGCCGTGTTTATTGCCACCGCCTACGGCATTGATCTGAGCATCGGCCAGATGCTCACCATCGTACTGACCGCCACCTTGGCCTCTGTGGGTACCGCCGGTGTTCCCGGCGCGGGCATGGTCATGCTGGCCATGGTGCTCCAGAGCGTCAACGTGCCGGTGGAGGGCATTGCTCTGGTGGCCGGAATCGACCGGGTCTTTGATATGGGACGTACCACGGTGAACATCACCGGCGACGCCGCCTGCGCGGTGATTATTTCCAAAATGGAAGACCGGAAGGCCCAGCGTACCAAAGGCGTGTTGGGATAAAGCAAAGCTTGCCGGGCCGCTTGAAGCGGCCCGGCAAAATTTTGCCCGGAACGCTGTAAAATTCAAAAAAGGGATTGCAGGCAAGGGAAATTCTTTGTAAAATAATAGTATATTTTCAGAGAGACGGCCCGAATCCCGGGCCGTTCTTACGCTAAGAAAGGCGGTTAGGATCCCATGGAGATGCTGAAGGAGCGCATTCGCAAAGATGGCGTAGTCAAAGGGACAGACGTGCTGAAAGTGGATAGCTTTCTCAATCATCAGATGGATATTACCCTGTTTGGAGAAATTGGGAAGGAGTTCCAGCGGCGCTTTGCGGACAGCGGCGTCAACAAAATCCTGACCATCGAGGCCTCGGGCATTGGAATTGCCTGCATTACAGCCCAGTATTTCAACTGTCCGGTGATTTTTGCCAAAAAGACCCAGACCAAAAACATTGCCGGGGAGGTCTATACCACCCAGGTGGAGTCCTTTACCCACGGCCGAATCTATGATGTCATCGTATCCAAGCGCTTTCTGGGCCCTGGGGACCGGGTGCTGGTCATTGATGATTTCCTGGCCAACGGCGCTGCCCTGGAGGGGCTGTTTGACCTGATCCATCAGGCGGGTGCGGAGCTGGTAGGCGCCGGCATTGTGGTGGAGAAGGCCTTTCAGCCTGGAGGCGCCCGCCTGCGGGAGAAGGGAATCCGGATTGAATCCCTGGCCAGAGTCAAGTCCATGTCGGAGGAGACCGGCGTAGAGTTTGTTGACTGAGGATCAGCAAAATATAAAATATGCCCGGCGGAAGATTTTTCTTCCGCCGGGCATATTTTTGTTGGTCTGTATCGGTTCAGCCCTCCTGGCTGGATGCGGCAGCGGAGCTGCTTTCTTCCTCGTTGGCTGCCAGGGCCGCATTGACTTCCTCCTGAACGGCAGCCTGAAGGGAGACGACTTTCTCCCGGAAGCTGGCGGGGTCGATCTGATCGTAGGCCTCCATGGTCTCCAGACCATACTCCTCCAGCCAGCCGTCAGCCTTGACCTGCATGAGCTGGGCCACCAGCTGATTGCGGTAGTCCGCCGGGTCCAGGGGGAGACGGAGAATGATGTGATAGCCGGTGGTCTCGCTATAAACCACGTCGCTGATTTCCCCGTCCTTCAGACTGAGGGCAGCTTCTTCAAACTCGGGGACCATCTGGCCCTTCTGGGCGGTGTAGCCGTCAGGATTGGTGGCCAGGCCGGGGTCCTCACTGTACTCGTTCATCAGCTCGTCAAACAGGGCCACAGGGTCCTCGGCTTCCCGCAGCTGGGCAAGCAGATCCTCGGCAGTGGCCTTCTTCTCAGCGATGGTGGCCTCATCCAGGGGCTCCCGGGTCTCGGTATCCACCGTGGCCAGGAGAATGTGTTTGGCTCGATAGACCCCCAGCTCGTCCTGGGCATAGGCCAGAACCTCCGCATCGGTGGGATAGTCCTCGCTGCCCTCTCCAAAGTAGAGGTTTTGCAGCTGCAAGTGCAGGTCGGCCCGGGTGCTCAGCAGCGAGAGCAGGTCCCAGGTAATCATCTGATACCAGAAGGAGTGCTCTGCCAGCTCCTCATTGCCCAGGGTATCCACAGCCTGTGTATGCTGGCTGTCCAGCTGGTCCAGGGTATCCTGGGTGACGGAGAGCCCCTCCTGCTGGGCCAGAGTGGGGATAAGGGCATAGAGGGCCGCAGCATCCAGGGCGCTCTTCTTCATCTGGTCGGCCAGGGTCATGCCGTTGCCCAGGTCGTTCTCCCAGGGGAGCTCTGTCATGTACCCTCCGTACCGAGACAGAGTCAGCTCGGTGCCGTAATTGATCCAGTAGAGCAGCTCCGCGGCGGTGATGTCCGCCTCGCCCACCCGGGCCACCACGGTGTCGCCTGCCAGGCCGGAGGTGGCCAGATAGGGATCGGTGACCCCGGTAAGGTCCATGGCCTCCACTTCAGAGGCGCTGCTGCTGGCGCTGGAGGAGGAAGAGGAGCCGGCGGCGCTGGAAGAGGAGCTGGCTCCTCCGCCGCAGCTGGCAAGAGCGGACAGCCCCATAACCAGGACCAGGGCCGCGGCCAGAACACGTTTGATTGGTTTCATGGATACAGGTTCCTTTCTCAGATGGAAAAATGAAAGATCGTAAGCCCCATCATAGCACAAATCGGGCCCACGGGCAAGATAAAGCGCTATATTTCTCCCAGGGCTTTGGCGTAAGCCTCCACCAGGCCGCTGGCGGCCCGGAGGGGATTTTCTTCCTTCCCAAGGGTCAGGGAAAAACGGGGCGTATCTCCCGGGATGAGCAGCAGCTTCTTTTGGTACTTCTCCTGGGCGCACAGCTGGGAAAAGGGCTCCAGCTGAAATTCGTCCAGGGTAAACACCAGCTTGCCGCCTTTTTGGGCAATGTCGCGGATGCGGCACAGGGCGGCAGTGGAGCGCAGAAGGGCCACGGAAATCAGGTTGTTGACCTGTCTGGGGGGCTCGCCAAAGCGGTCGATGAGCTCATCCATAATCTCGTCCGCGTCCTGCTCGCTGCGGATGGCGGCAATGCGCCGGTAGAGGTCCATGCGCTGCTCCGGGGAGGAGACGTACCGGTCGGGGATGGCGGCGGCCACGGACAGGGTGGCGGCGCATTCCGTGCGGGTGGGGAGGCTCTGGCCCTGTTCGGTCAAAACTGCCTCCTCCAGCAGCTTCAGGTACATGTCGTAGCCCACGGAGAGCAGAAAGCCCGACTGCTCCGGGCCCAGCACATTGCCCGCCCCCCGGATCTCCAGGTCCCGCATGGCAATTTTAAAGCCGGAGCCAAATTCCGCAAACTCCCGGATGGCCTCCAGGCGCTTGGTGGCCACTTCGGAGAGGACCTTTCCCTTGCGATAGGTGAGGTAGGCAAAGGCCCGACGGTTGGAACGGCCCACCCGGCCCCGGATCTGATGGAGCTGGGCCAGACCTAGCTTATCGGCATCCTCAATGATGAGGGTGTTGGCGTTGGGCAGGTCGATGCCTGTCTCGATGATGGTGGTGCACACCAGCACGTTGATTTCCCCGTCCGTCATCTGGCTCATCACGTCGTCAATGGCCTCCTGGGTCATCCGGCCATGGGCCACGCCGATGACCGCATCGTCCCCTAACAGCAGCTGAATCCGGGCGGCGCAGCGGTCGATGGTCTCCACCCGGTTGTGGAGGTAATAGACCTGGCCGCCCCGCTCCAGCTCCCGGCGCATGGCGTCTCCCAGTACGTTCCAGTCGTGCTCCAGCACATAGGTCTGCACCGGCTGGCGGTCGGAGGGGGGCTCCTCCAGGGTGGACATGTCCCGGATGCCGGAGAGGGCCATGTTCAGCGTGCGGGGAATGGGGGTGGCAGAGAGGGTGAGCACATCCACCTGCTGGAAGGTCTCCTTCAGCTTCTCCTTGTGCTGCACGCCAAAACGCTGCTCCTCGTCCACCACCAGAAGGCCCAGGTCTTTAAACCGCACATCCCGGTTAAAGAGGCGGTGGGTGCCGATGAGGATGTCCACCTCGCCAGTTTCCACCTTGCGCAGAGTCTCCTTCATCTGGGTGGGGGTGCGGAACCGGGAGACCACGTCGATGTTCACCGGATATTTGGAAAAGCGCCGCAGGGCAGTGAGGTAGTGCTGCCGGGCCAGAACAGTGGTGGGCACCAGAACGGCCGCCTGCTTTCCGTCCAACACACATTTCATCATGGCCCGGAAGGCCACCTCCGTCTTGCCGTAGCCCACGTCACCGCACAGCAGCCGGTCCATGGGGATGGGGCGCTCCATGTCGGTTTTGATTTCCTGGATGCACCGCAGCTGGTCGTCGGTCTCGGTGTATTCAAACTGCTCCTCAAACTCCCGCTGCCAGGGGGAGTCGGGGGAGAAGGCGTAGCCGGGCCGGCGCTGGCGCTGGGCGTAGAGCTGAATGAGACCCTTGGCCAAATCCTGGACGGCCTTCTTTGCCTTTGATTTGGCCTTTTCCCACTCCACGCCCCCCAGGCGGTTGAGCTTTTTGGTCTGGGCGGCATCCTCGCCCCCGCCGATATACTTGCTCACCAGGTCCAGCTGGGTGGCCGGGACGTAGAGTACATCCGTACCCGCGTAGGCAATCTTTACATAGTCCTGCTCCACGCCGTCGATGGGCATCTTTACCATGCCCACAAACCGGCCCACCCCGTGGTGCTCGTGGACCACCAGATCCCCGGGGGTAAGATCGGCGTAGGATTTCAGCTTCTGACGGTTGGTGGAGTCCTTCACCGGACGCCGGCGGCGAATGGCCTTTTTATTGCCTTCGGTGAGCACCGCCAGATGGAGGGAGGGGTACTCCAAACCGCTGGACAGCCCGCCGATGGCAATGGTGATGGCGCCGGGCTTTGGCAGCTGGGTGAGCTTGAACTCCACGGCGGCCTTGATTTTCTGCTCCCGCAGGAGGGTCTGGAGGTCCAGGGCCCGCTGCTCTCCCGACACCAGTACCAGGCTGGCAAAGCCACTGTTTTGGTAGTGGGCCAGGTCCTGCACCGCCGTCTCCAGGCTGCCGCCGAAGGAGGAGAGCTGCTTGGCGGTGAGGGAGAGCAGGGCCTTTGGGGGCGTGGGATAGCCCGAAGCGGCAAAAGAGTCCAGATAGATGCAGGCCCAGTCCTCCAGGCGCTCACACAGGTGGGGGAAGGTGAGGGCCAGGTCGGTGCAGGAGCTGTCCAGCTCCCCCTGTTCCAGCAGGATTTTAATATCCTCCTCCATCTGCCACTGATAGGTCTTGGCCCGCTCGGCCACCCGGGGGCACTCCGAAAAAATGAGGCAGGCCTCCGGGGGGAGGTAGTCGGCCATGGTGGCCGCCTGGGGCTAGATCAGGGAGAGATACCGGTCTATGGCGGGGAAGGAGCGGCCCTGGGCAATGGCCTCTCCGTCCCGTTCCAGGGTCTGGGCCAGGGGGGCGTTGCCCGCACGTAAAGCCTTGGCGGCCAGCTTTTCCAGTTTGGCGGCCAGCCCGGAACGTCCGCCGGGGGCCATCTGAGGCAGAACCTCGGCGGCGGGGAGAAGGAGGACCTGCTGGGTGTTTTCCGTGCGGCGCTGGGTAGCCGGGTCAAACAGGCCCATGGCGTCCACCTCATCGCCGAAGAACTCCACCCGGACAGGGCGGTCCATGGCGGGGGAAAAGACGTCCAAAATTCCGCCCCGGAGGGCAAACTGGCCCACGCCCTCCACCTGTTCACAGCGGACGTAGCCGGCGGCGGACAGGGTTTCGGCCAGCTCATTCAGGTCGTAGCTCTGCCCCAGCTTCAGCTCCAGGGTGCAGCGCTCCAGAATGTCCGGGGGCAGGGTGCGCTGGAGCAGGGCCTCCACCGTGGCCACCACATAGGGAAGCTGCCCCTGCTGGAGCTGACGCATAAGGGACAGGCGCTTGTGCTCCCACTGGCGGGAGACGGAGGCGGCATTGTGGAAGGTGAAGGAGCGGGGGGTGAGGACCGGGACCGGGGTCTCTGCAAAGGCGGCCAGATCCTGGGCCAGCCGCTCTCCCTCGCCCTCGTCGGCGCAGAGGAGCACCACGGGCCGCTGGGCGAGCAAACCCACCCCGGCGGCCATGTGGACCCGGTGGATGGCCGATACCCCGGAGAGGGCCACAGGGCAGCGCCCGCCCTCCAGGCAGACGAGCAGCTGTTGAAATTCCGGCAGTCGATTGATGGCGGCAGTAAGCAGTTTCATGGGAAAAACCTCAATTTTTGTATGTTTGCCCCAACGCGGCAATGCCCCTGCCCCCAAAAGGGGGAGGGGTTTTCTTTTAGTATATCCAGCGGAAACAGGCGCGTCAAGGGGAAAGGGGGAGAAGGACGCAAGGCCACTCACCGTTGAGATGAGTGGCCTTGTTTGGGTTATTTGATTTCGTAATCCCGCCCGAACTGCAGGTCGCCAAAGTCGATGCGGCTGCCCCGGAAGGTACGCTCGTCCTCGTCGGTGTCGTCCTCGCCGTCGTCCTCCTCCTGGTCGGAAGCAGGCTCAAATTCGGCAGTGTCCTCCAGGTCCTCCTGGGGCGCTTCTTCCGCAGCCTTGGCCCGGAGATTTTCCTCCGTGGCGTCCTTCATGGCCTGGGCCAGCAGGCGCTGCACGTTGTCGTCAATTTCGGAGACGGTCTCCTCCACCGGGTCCACATCAGGGGTGGTCTCGGGGGGATAGAGCTCCTGGAGGTGATCCAGATAGTCGCTGTGCTTGGCGTGGAGGGCGCGCACCTGCTCCACAAAGGAGGCGGTGGCCTTCTGGGCCTGCTGCAGGCGGAATTCCTCTGCCTCCAGCTCCTTGGAGATGCTCTCCTTCCGGGTGGAGGCCAGGGCCTCGGCTTCCTTCAGGATTTCCTCCTTTTTGCGCTCGGCCTCCTGGACCAGCTCATCCGCCATCCGCTGGGCCGTCATCAACGCTTTCCGCATGGCTTCTTCTGTGGAGCGGTATTCCTCCACCTTATCCACCAGCACCTTCATCTTGCTCTTCAGGACCGCGTTTTCACTGTACAGGGCGGAATAGTCTCCCGTGAGGATATCCAAAAATTCATCCACCTGGGCCATATTATATCCGCCGAACGAGGCCTTTTGGAAGGCGCGTTCCGATACTTCCTGCGGAGTCAGCATAGTATATTCCCTCCAGTTTTCTCTACAAATGGTAGTATTTCTAATTAGAAATACAGTCCGTTGTTCTCCAGCTCATCGATCAGGTCGCCCAGGATGTCCACATTGTAGGGGGTGATGATGTAGGTGGAGATGGCGACCTTTTTGATCTTGCCCTCGTTGGCATAGGCCACGCCGGACAGGAAGTCCAGCAGCCGCCGGGCAATCTCTTTGTTGGTGGACTCCAGATTCAGCACCACCGTGCGCTTTTCCCGCAGGTGGTCGGCAATGGCGGAGGCGTCCTCAAACTTGTCGGGCTTTACCAGCACCACCTGCAGCTGAGTGGCGGCCCGGATGTTGACCACCTTGTTGCTGCGGCGCTCCTCCTCGGTCATAGGGGCCTCGCTGCGGGGGGCGCGCTCGGTGCGCTCCCGGCGCTCCACCGGGCGGGGGGAGATGTCGAAATCGTCAAAATCGTCCTCTTCCTCGTCCTCATAGGGATGGGCCAGGCGCTTAAATTCGTCAAAGATACCCATGATAGTTCCTCTTTTCTCTTCCAGTGAAATTGATGGGCGGCAGGCGCTCAGCGATGGGCCATGGGGGGCCGTGGGCCAAACAGGGCGGTACCCACGCGCACCAAAGTGGCTCCCTCAGCGATGGCGTCCTCGTAATCCGCGCTCATGCCCATAGACAGACAGTCCATAACACTTTGATTATCCGACATTTTTTGCGTTATGTCAATAAAAAGCTGACGCATTTGAGCAAAATATCTTCGGTTTGCCCCGGGAGCGGCGGCAATGGGGGGGATCGCCATCAGTCCCCGGAGGCGGACGTGGGGCAGCTGGTTTGCCTCCTGGACCAGCTGGGGCAAAAGCTCCGGGGTGCAGCCGCTCTTGCTCTGCTCGCCGCCGATGTTTACTTCCAAAAGAATATCCTGGCAGATCCCCAGCTTGTCCGCCTGGGTGTGAATGGCCTGGAGCAGGTGGAGGGAGTCCACCGACTGGATGAGATCCACCTTGCCCACCACTTGTTTGACCTTGTTGGTTTGCAGGTGGCCGATGAAGTGGACCTCTTTGGCTCCGGCGTAGGCATCCGCGGCCAGATGGGCGGTGAGCTCCTGGACCCGGTTTTCTCCGCACACGGTGATGCCCGCGGCAATGGCCTGGCGGATGGTGTCATCGCTTTGCACCTTGGTAGCGGCGCACAGGGTGATTTCTTCCGGCGAACGGCCCGCGGCCAGGGCCGCGGCGACAATTTTCGATTGTACTAAAGAGATGTGGCTGCTTAAATCCATGAAAATCCCCCATTTCTATCTCTGATTGTGACGGTCATTCTATCAGCAGTTGGCCGTCCTGAAGGCCGGTGGCCTGGGTAATGATCTCGTCTCCGGAGCGGAGAATCTTCCGCCCGGTGCCTACAGGGGCGACCACATAGTAATCGCTGCCCTCGGTGACCACGTCCACCTCTTTAAACTCCGTGCGGCCATTGACCAGGGCGTAGACCCCCAGGCGGGTGCTCTGGGTGACCTCGCCGGTCTCCTCGTCGGTGATCTCCTCCTCCACCAGGCGAAGGGCGGATTTGGGGATGCGCAGGCCGGACCAACTGTCAAAAATGAGCTCGGCGGTCTGGCGGCGCAGGAGGGTGGTGCGGGAGAGGTATTTATCCGTGGAAAAGACCACCACGGCCTGGTCTCCCTCAGGCTCGCTGATGTAGGAGACCGACATCTCCACATCCTGGGTAAAGTCGCCGGTAAACCGCAGCAGGGCGGTGCCGCCCTCCTGCAGGCGCTGGGCGGAGGCGAGGGGCAGCACACAGGCAAAATACCACCGGTTGGAGACAATGAGCTTGCCGGTGGCGGAAACGGCCCCGTCCCCGCCGCTCATCAGGGTGGTGAGGGCGGAGGGGGTCATGGCCATGACGCTGGCGGGGGTAAGGGCGGACTCATATCCGTCCACAAGGCTTGAAAAAATCCCCGACTGGCTGGCGGTCACCCGGGTGGTGGCGGCAGCGGAGCGCTGATTGAGGGAGGCCAGCTGGCTGTTCAGGTCCTGAAGGCGGGCTGTGAGATCGGCGGCAGTGAGGCCGTCCCCATAGGTGTAGCCCCGCTTTAAAATGTCGCTTTTGACCTCCCGGATCTGGTCCTCCAAATCATTGTAGTCCCCCAGCGCGGCGCTGGAGCGGATGGAGACCATGCTCTGCAGGATCTCCTCGTCCAGGCGGGCGGCGGATTCCACGCTTCCGCTCTGGCCCACGGCATATTGCAGCAGTTGGATCTCCTGGGTCAGAGACTGGATCTGGGCCTGATCGGCCTGGGCCTGGGTGTCCCGGTAGACCAGGGCCACCGTCTGGCCCACGCCTACCTTTTCTCCCTCGCTGCGGGTGAGTTCCACAATCCCCGACTGGCCGGGAAAGACCACCTCGTCCCGCACCAGCAGGCCGTCCGCCTCCACGCTGTCCACAGCCGTGTAGGCGTAGACCAGGGTGGTGCGGTAGGGCTCCTGAAAGGCGCGGAACGCATAAACGCCAAGATAGATCAGCAGCACAACAAACATGGCTGTCATCACAAAGGCAATGAAGGGTTTTCCTTGTTTCATGGGACAATTCCTTTTCTTTCTCTTCGGTCAAGCGAATATAACCGATTCAGTTCAGCTCTCCCGGCTCGTACAGAGGGATGGGCCGCTCGGGGACAATGGTGGAAATGGCGTGCTTATAGATGATTTGCTGCTTGCCGTCGCTGGTGAGGACCACGGTGAAGGCGTCAAACCAGGTGACATAGCCCCGCATTTGAAAGCCGTTCATCAAAAACATGGTGACAAGGCGGCGGTCCCGGCGGGCCTGGGTTAGGAAGATCTCCTGAAGGTTATTTGTTTTCTGCATATGTAGCACTCCTTTTTCTTTGGCCGGTTTCCCGGCCTGAGTGCCACTATCATATACCGAATTCTTTCATAGATCCTGTCGAAGCCTGGAGTGCGGCGGCAAAATCGGGCACGCGGTCCCAGTAGAGCCACTTGGCCGCCCCGTTGCGCCGAAACCAGGTGAGCTGGCGCTTGGCGTACTGCCGGGAGCGCAGCTTGATCTCCTGGGCGGCGGCGGCAGTGTCCCCGTCCCCCAGAAGGGCGGCGGCCATCTCCTTATATCCGATGGCCTGCATGGCGGTACACCGTTGGGGCACGCCGCTTTGGAGCAGATCCTCTACCTCCTGGACAAGCCCCGCCGCCATCATCTCGTCCACCCGCTGGTCGATGCGTGCCCACATGTCCTCCCGGTGGGAGAAAGCCAGAGTGAGGGTGAGGGCCTCATACCGGGGCGGGATGGCCTTTGTCTCGACGTTGTGCTGGGTGATGGTTTTTCCGGTGGAGTAGTAGACCTCCAGGGCCCGGACAATGCGCTTTTCGTCGTTGGGGTGAAGGCGCGCGGCGCTGTCCGGGTCCACCTTGCCCAGCTCTTCCAGCAGGGCCTGTCCTCCCTCTGTGCGCATCCGCGCCTCCAACTCTCCCCGCAGGGGGCTTTGCTCATCAAAGTGGGCGAAGGTGCGCCCGGACAGAAGGGAGTCGATATAAAGTCCCGTTCCCCCCGCCAGAATGGGCAGCTTGCCCCGGGCGAGGATGTCGTCCACGCATCGGGCCGCCAGTTCCACATACCGGGCCACGGAGAAGTCCTCCTCCGGGTCAGCCACGTCGATCATGT